>JAVJPA010000100.1:0-10539 GCA_040216495.1 Amphiplicatus sp.
GGCCGGCATCGGCGGCTACGGCAACTGCATGGGCGTGCCGACCGTCGGCGGCGAAACCAATTTCCACGAAGGCTACAACAACAACATCCTCGTCAATGCGATGACGGTCGGGATCGCCGAGAAGGACCGCATCTTCTATTCGGCGGCGCGCGGCGCCGGGAACCCGGTTGTTTATGTCGGTTCAAAAACGGGACGCGACGGCATTCACGGCGCCACTATGGCGTCCGCCGAGTTCGACGAAGAAAGTCATGAGAAACGCCCGACAGTTCAAGTCGGCGATCCGTTTACGGAGAAGCTCCTCCTTGAAGCCTGCCTTGAGCTGATGGCGTCGGACGCCATCGTCGCCATTCAGGACATGGGCGCAGCAGGTCTGACATCCTCGTCTGTCGAGATGGCCGCAAAGGGTGGCGGCGGATTCGATCTCGATCTCGACAAGGTGCCCCAGCGCGAAACCGGCATGAGCGCCTATGAGATGATGCTCTCGGAGTCGCAAGAGCGGATGCTGATGGTGCTGAAGCCCGGCAAGGAAGACGCCGCGCGAGCGATTTTCGAGAAATGGGGCGTCGATTTCGCGGTCATCGGCGTCACCACGGATACAGGCCGCCTCGTAATTCGCCATAAGGGCGCCGTTGAGGCGGACCTTCCCGTGGAACCGCTTGCTGAAAAGGCGCCGAATTACGACCGTCCGGCGGCGGCCCTCACAAAACCGGAACCCCTGGAAGACCCGCAGGTAGTCATTCGCGAAGCGTTGGTGAAACTTGTCGCCCCCGCCAAGAGCGAAGCGGAGATGCGCGCGCTTGCCGAAGCCTTTATCGGCGATCGCATCGCTTCTCTTGACGGCGTAGACGCGACCGGATGCAGCGCCGGAAAGGGCGAAGCGAAAATCTATGCGCGCCTCAAGCCTGGCGCCTCCGGCGATTTCGCCTCGCTGAAAGAAGCCGCCGACAATCTCAAGGAGACTGGGCTGATCGAACGTTCTTCCGTCGAGACGCACGAGGAAGAAGTCGATCTCTCCGACCGTTCCGGCGCGCATCCGATGCTGACCGCGCTGGGGCTGCTGATGCAGTCGCCGGACCTGTGCTCACGGCGCTGGATCTGGGAGCAGTACGACTACACCGTCATGGGCGATACGGTGATCGCGCCGGGCGGCGATGCGGCGCTCGTGCGCATCCATGGAACGAACCGCGCGCTCGCGATAACGACCGATGTGACGCCGCGCTATGTGAAAGCCGATCCGCACGAGGGCGGGAAGCAGGCAGTCGCTGAAACCTATCGCAACATCTGCGCGACGGGCGCCGCGCCGCTCGCCATCACCAACTGTCTCAACTTCGGCAATCCCGAGCGGCCCGAAATCATGGCGCAGTTTGTCGGCGCCATTGAAGGCGTCGCGGAAGCGTGCGGCGCGCTCGACTATCCCGTCATTTCCGGCAACGTCTCGCTCTACAACGAAACCAACGGCGTCGCCATTCCGCCGACTCCGGCCATCGGCAGCGTCGGCGTCATCGAAGATGCGACGAAAGCGGCCCGCGTCGGCGGCGCGATGGCGGGCGACGAACTCATTGCTGTCGGCGTCACCCGCGGCTGGCTCGGTCAATCCCTTTATATGCGAGAGTTGTTCGGCCGCGAAGAAGGCGCTCCGCCTCCGGTCGATCTCGCAGCCGAACGCAAGAATGGCGAAGCCATACGCAAGCTGATCGCCGAAGGACTCGTCACCGCCTGTCACGACGTGTCGGATGGAGGGCTTCTGGTCGCCGCGGCGGAAATGGCTTTGGCGTCGGGCGAGGGGCTCGATCTGAAAACGCCGGTGAAAGCGCGCCGCGCCGCTTTCTGGTTCGGCGAGGATCAGGCGCGCTACCTTATCGCGTGCGCGCCCGGCGCGTCCGACACGCTGCTTTTGAAAGCGGCGATGGCGGGCGTGCAAGCCTCAAAGATCGGCAGGTTCGGCGGCGCCTTCATCCGCCTCGACGATACGGATGCGATCGGCCTGCTCGATCTCAGTGACCTTTTTGAACGCCCGCTCCCTGACTATATGCGTGGCGACACCGCTTCCATGGAGGCCAAGCCCATGCCGATGTCGTCTGACATGATTAAAGCCATGATCCTCGAAGCGATGCCCGACGCCACGGTCGAGATCGAAGATCTCGCAGGCGATGGCGACCACTATCGCGCGCGCATCGTCTCGTCTGCTTTCAACGGCAAGAATCGCGTGCAACAGCATCAACTCGTTTACCGCGCTCTCAAAGGCAAGATGGGCGGCGAGCTTCATGCGCTTGCGCTGGAGACTGAGGCGGCGGAGTAGATGCTTCTTCATCTCGCCTCATGGCCTGAAGTTGAAGACTATCTCACGCGCTCGAAAGGCGTCGTGATCCCCATCGGCTCGACTGAGCAGCACGGCCCGAACGGCCTCTTGGGCACCGACGCGCTGTGCCCGGAGATTATTGCGCACGAAGCAGCAGAGCAGGCGGCGTTTCTGGTTGCGCCGACGTTCAACGTCGGCAGCGCTCAGCACCATCTCGCTTTTCCGGGCACAATCACCTTGCGGCCCTCGACGATGATCGCCGCGATTCAGGATTGGGTCGCCTCGCTATCGCGCGCGGGATTCACCCGCCTGTATTTTCTCAACGGTCATGGCGGCAACATCCCTACGATAAAAGCCGCATTCGCCGAGTGCTATGCGAAGTGGTCGCTTGAAGGCGCGCCATGTCCTTATCGGCTCGAAACCTCGAACTGGTGGGAGTTGCCCGGCGTGATGCAGGTATGCCGGGAAATATTCCCTGTCGGCGAAGGCATGCACGCGACGGCTTCGGAAGTGGCGGTCACCTATTACGGCTATCCGCACGCAATAAAAAACGTTGAGATGAGACCGAAGATTGCGCCTACGGGCCGATACGCCGACGCTGCCGACTATCGCGCTAATTTTCCCGATGGACGCATCGGCTCCGATCCCTCGCAATCGACGCCTGAGAAAGGCGCACGGATCACCGCCGCGGCCGCTGCGGCGCTGATCCGTGAGGTTGAGGCTTTTTTCAATAGGTAGCGTCTCAGCCGCCTATACGGCCCGATATCATTTCGTTGAGGCCGAACTCAAACTTTGCATCCAGGCCAAGCAGCAGAATGATAAACACGGCGATCGGCGCCACGTAGCGGATCATCAGTCGCCAGAACCGGAACATGCCGTCGCTGGCGTTCGGCAATTCGCCGCGCATGATGGCGCGCGGCGCCACCCAGCCGGCGAGGATCGCCACCAGGAGCCCGCCAAGCGGAAGCGCGACGCTGCCCGAAATGAAATCGACCCAGGTTCCCCCTGACGGATTGAACACTGTCCATGCGCCGACAGCCCACGCCGCGCCGCCGAACAGCGCCGCCGAGGCGAACTTTGAAAGTTTGAGTTGCTCTTCGCCGACCGACGAGACGACCATCAGCAATGAGATGGAAGAGGTGAGCGCAGCGATAAAAGCAAGGAAGAAGAACATCCCCCCGATGATCGAGCCCGCCGGCATGCCGGAGAACACCGCCGGCAACGCGCCGAAGATGAGGCCGGCGCCGGCCGCCGGATCGAGGCTGTAGGCGAAAACAATCGGAAAAATCATCAGTCCCGCGACAACAGCCACCATAGTATCAGATCCGGCGATAATGGCGGCCGAGTTGGCGATGTTCTCGTCTTTCCCGAGAAAGGCGCCATAGGTGATGAGGATAGCGCTGCCGACGCCGATAGAGAAAAACGCCTGACCGAGCGCGGCGAGAACGACTGCCGGCGTGATCTCGGAAAAACGCGGCGCAAAAAGATAGGCGAGCGCTTCGCCTGCGGCGCCGGTCATCAATGCGTAAATGCATAGCCCGGCCAGCATCACGAAAAAGATCGGCATCAGGATCGTCACGACCCGCTCAATGCCGCCATGCAGGCCGCGCGAGACGATAGCGACGGTGATGGTCATGAACAGAGTATGCCAAAGCATCGCGTGCGTCGTGCCGTCATAAAGCGAAGCGGCGGTCGCCGCCGCATTGGGATCGCGTCCGGCGAACTCGCCGAGGAACGACATCAGCGAATACGCCATCACCTGTCCGGCGATGACGCTGTAGGTTGTGAGGATAAGAAAGGCGCCAATGGCGCCGACGAAGCCGACGATCCCCCATGCAGGCGATTTGCCGGCGTCCCTGGCGAGGTTGCTGGTCGAACTAATGGCGGAGCCGCCCTTGTGACGCCCGACAGAAAGCTCGCCCATGAGAATCGGGTAGGCGACAAAAACTACGCAGATCAGATAGACAAAGACGAACGCCGAGCCGCCGAACTGCCCGGTCTGGAACGGGAATCGCCAGAGGTTGCCGAGACCGACGGCGGATCCGATCGCCGCCATCAGGAACGCGAACCGGGACGTCCATTGCGGCGTTGCGCCTGCGGTTTTCTTTTGCGTCGGTGATGTCGCCATTTCCTAGTTTCCCTGTCTGTTTTCGCGTTGCGCCATGATGGTTGAAGCGCCGCGTTTGCGGTGTGATGAAATGATTCGCGGCCCGTCTTGGCGGGCGCCGGTTACGTTGGCGATAAAGGGCAGATCATGACATGCCCGTCGAAAACCGCGCCGACGATCAGGATGTCGTCCCAGACGGCGCCGACGCTGGATGCGTTGATGACGCCTCTCGTGTCGATAAAAATGTCCTCCGCATCGCCGGTTTGGGGATCGATGCGAACAACGTGCGAGGGGGCGATAGCGGAAGGATTTTCCGCGTGCTTGAGAAAGTCGAAAATCTTCGAGTGTCCGCCTGTCCATAGCGCGCCGTCGCCGGCGACTTCTATATTGTCGGGGCTTGTGTTGACCTTGTAGTTGCGTTGCCTGGTGATCTCGCCGGTCTCAGCGTCGCGGCTGAAAGCCGCGATCCGGCGTTTCAGCAGTTCAGCGACATAGACCGTCGATCCGTCCGCGGAGATATTGACGCCGTTGGCGTAAACGAGACCCTTCTCGATTTCCCGTCCTTGAACGCCGTCATAATAGACGACGCTTGAAAACGGCAGGGCGAGATAGGCTTCCAGCGTTCCCATGATCCCGCCGTCGAAGCCGTGATCGTTGGTGGCGTAGAACTGTCGCGGCCCGACCGCGAGAACGTCATTGGGAGAATGCATCGCGTCGAAAGAAACCGTTTCTATATGGGCAAGGTCGCCGGTTTCGCTGATATCGAATATTTCGACCGTGTGGCCAGAGGCGGGATGATTGACGACAAACAGCCGTTTTTCGCCGTTCTCGCCCCGCCACAGGCTTATCCCATGCGGTTGAAAGTCGGCCGGCGCGTCCGGGGAAACGCGGCGAACCGTATTGTCGTCAGCCAGGTCGATGGTGAAAATCCCGCCTCGGACAGACGAGCCCGCGAAGGCGGCGCGCCTGTCGGCGCCGGAGACAAAGGCGAGACTGGCGGCCGGGTCAATCGTAACGTCCTCCGTACCGGGGAAGACATCGACCTTCGAACATTGATTAACGAGTCTGGAGTCGAGGCTGGCGAAAGCGCCTGAAGCTGGAACGAGATTCGACAACAGGTAAATGAGGAGAACGGTAACCGCCAACCCTGCCGTCAGAATCCATACGCGCATCGCTCGAAGCCCCTCGGTCGCCCTTGTCGCCTATGGTCTCAAAATAGGACGCCCGGCGCAATCCGAGGCGCAAAGAGCACACCTTGCGCTTGCCGCGCAATTAATGCTGCAATGCGAAATCGCATCATACCAGCGCGGAGGCGCCTCGCCGCTCATGTTCAATGAAATGGGAGATCCAGCCGGCCCCCGCGCGCCTTATAAGTCAGTGGCGCAATGGATCGCCGAAAGCGGCGTCGATCTCCTGCGGCGCAGAAGCGAGGAAGCCGAAGCGATCTTTCGCCGCATCGGCATCACGTTCGCCGTCTATGGCGAGGGCGCCGACCCTGAACGGCTGATTCCTTTCGATCTCGTGCCCCGCATTTTCTCGGCGATGGAATGGCGGCGCATCGACAAGGGCGTGCGCCAGCGGGCGAGGGCCCTCAACGCGTTTCTCTACGATGTCTATCATCGCGGCGAGATATTGAAGGCGGGCATCGTTCCCGAAGCGCTGGTCTATCGCAACAAGGCGTTCATCCCGGAGATGATCGGCGTCGAGCCGCCGGGAAAAGTCTACAGCCACATCGTCGGCATCGACATCGTGCGCACCGACGAAAACGATTTCCTCGTGCTTGAAGACAATTGCCGTACCCCGTCCGGCGTCAGCTACATGCTCGAAAACCGCGAAATCATGATGCGCATGTTCCCGGAACTGTTCGCCGGAGGCTCCATCGAGCCGGTCGACGCCTATCCGAAAGATTTGAGCCGCACGTTGATCGAACTCGCGCCGCCCGCCTGCAAGGGCGAGCCGACTGTGGTGCTTCTGACGCCGGGCTCGCTTAACAGCGCTTATTACGAGCATTCGTTTCTTGCAGACTTGATGGGCATTGAACTGGTCGAGCCACAGGATTTGTTCGTCGAGGACGGTCTCGTGTGGATGCGCACCACGTTAGGCCCGAGCCGTGTCGATGTGATCTACCGGCGTGTCGACGATGACTATATCGATCCGCTCGCTTTCAGGCCCGACAGCATGCTCGGCGTCGCGGGTCTCTTCGACGTTTACCGCGCCGGCGGCGTCACCATCTGCTCAGCGCCCGGCGCCAGCATCGGCGATGACAAGGCGATCTATTGCTTTGTTCCCGACATGATCCGGTTCTATCTCGGCGAAGAGCCTGTCCTCAAAAACGTCCCGACCTGGCGCTGCGAGCGGCCTGACGATCTCGCCTATGTGCTGGAGCATCTAGAAGAGTTGGTCGTGAAGGAAGTCCACGGCTCGGGCGGTTACGGCATGCTGATCGGGCCAAGCGCGTCTGTCGGCGAGCGCGAGGTTTACGCCGAACGGATCAAGGCTGACCCCGAAGGTTTTATCGCGCAGCCTACGCTCGACCTTTCGACGGCGCCGACAGTGAGCGAAGGAGGTCTTGCGGCGAGGCATGTAGACTTCAGGCCGTTCTGTCTCGTCGGGCGCGAAGCGCGCCTAGTTCCGGGCGGGCTCACGCGCGTCGCGTTGCGGGAAGGATCGCTTGTCGTCAATTCCAGTCAGGGCGGCGGCGTGAAGGATACATGGGTGCTTGCGGAATGACGCCATGCTGAGCCGTTCAGCAGACAATCTTTTTTGGCTCGCGCGCTACATGGAGCGCGCGGAAGCGACGGCGCGCCTTATTGAAATGGGGCGCCGGATGGCGATGCTGCCGGCGCTTCCCAATCGTGACGAATGGCGCTCGGTCGCGCGCGCGGGCGGGTCGGACGCGTTTATCGGCAGTCCTGAAACGCTTACGGAAGGAGCGGCGGTCAGCCTGCTGCTGCTGCGCGAAGACAATCCCGCCTCGATCCGATCGTCATTCTCACAGGCGCGGTTCAATGCGCGCGCGGTTCGCACGGCGTTGACGCAGCAAATGTGGGAAACGCTGAATGATGGCTGGCGGCGGCTTGAAGGAATCGACGAAGGGGAAGCGCGCCGGGATCTTGTGAGCCTTCTCGACTGGGTGAAAACCCGTGCGGCGACTTTCCGCGGCGCCGCCGACACATCGATGCTGCGCGACGATCGGTACGACTTCTTGCGCCTTGGCGGCCTCATCGAACGCGCCGACGCGACGCTGCGCTTGCTCGATGTGAAGTATTATGTGCTGCTTCCGGAGGCGGACGTTATCGGCGGCGGCCGCGATCATCATCAGTGGACGTCGGTTCTGTTCGCCCTGAATGGCATGAGGGCGTTCCATCACGCCTATAAAGGCGATTTCAGCCCATGGAAGATTGCGGACTTTCTTATCCTGAACCGCGACTTTCCGCGCTCGATCGCCTTTTGCTACAGCCAGATCGTCGAGCATCTGAACGCGCTCGCCGCGCGGTATGGCGACCATCCGCCCTGTTCAAAAACCGCATGGGATTCGCTTGTGCGTCTCTCGCGCACTCAGGCCGGACAGATTTTCGGCTCAGGGCTTCATGAATTCGTCGGGCAGGCGATCGTCACCAATAATCGTCTCGCCGCCGAGATTTCCGAAGCGTATTATTTCTGATGGTCAACTCCATGCGCCTGTCCGTTCGTCACCTCTCAACCTACCTCTACGATCCGCCAGCGGATCGGGTGGCGATGCGGCTGAAGCTTTACCCTTCTTTGTTTGACGGGCAGGACGTAGCCGAGTGGCGAGTGACCGCTAATGGCGACACGGTCGAGCCGATCTTGACATCAGGCTTCGGCGACCGGGAAGGTCTCTGGCTGAATCATCGCAAAACTCCGAAGATCGAAATTATCGCCGAAGGCATTGTCGAGGTTGAAGACAGGTCCGGGGTCGTCAGCGGGTTGCCGGCTAATCCTCCCGTCGGGATTTTCCTGCGCGAAACCTCGTTGACTCGGGAGTGTGAGAGCATCCGCGATCTTGCAGCCTCATCGGCGCGCGACGCGCCTCTTGAAGAGTTGCATGAAATTTCGCGGCAGGTGAGAGCGGCGGTGGAATACCGGACCGGCTCTACCGACTCTCAAACTACGGCTTCTCAGGCGCTGCGCCAGGGGGCCGGCGTCTGCCAGGATCACGCGCACATTTTCATCGCGGCGGCGCGCTCGCGGGGGCATCCGGCGCGGTACGTGTCCGGTTATATGTTCGCCGCGGAAGGGGCCGAACTCCACGAAACCCATGCCTGGGCCGAAGCTTATGTGAAGGGCCTCGGCTGGGTCGGGTTCGATGCCTCAAACGAAGTCTGTCCGACGGAACGCTATATCCGGCTCGCCTGCGGCCACGACGCCGTTGGCGCAGCGCCCGTTCGCGGCAATGTGCTAGGCGGCGGCCATGAGAATCTGGCAGCATCGGTCGTGATCGCTCAGGCTCAGCAATGATCCGCCCCGAGCGAGGTCTGGCTATAACCGGGCGGTAACCACGGTCAGCGAGTATGCAGCAGTGACATATTGCGTCGGTCTCAAACTCAATGAGGGCATTGTCCTCCTCTCCGATACCCGCACAAATGCGGGCGTCGACAATGTTTCGCGCTATCGCAAAATGTTCACCTGGGAGGTTCCGGGCGACCGCGCGATCGCGCTGATGACGTCAGGCAATCTCTCGATCACGCAAGGCGTCATCGCCCGGCTGGAACGCACGATAGAGCAGGCGGAGATAAACGGCGACAAAGACGCCGAAACCATCCTCAACGCTGAATCGATGTTCCGCGTCGCCCAGCTAGTCGGCGCAGAGATGCGGCTGATGCAGGACACGCACCGCGCCTCGCTCGAGCAGAGCGGCGCAGCGGCGGACGCCTCGATTATCGTCGCTGGGCAACGTAAAGGCGGCGACCCGCGGCTCTATCTGCTCTACGCCGCCGGCAACTTTATCGAGGCGACCGAAGACACCTGCTATCTGCAGATCGGAGAGCACAAGTACGGCAAGCCGATTCTCGACCGGGTGGTCACGCCCGAAACCCCGATTGCGGAAGCGCTGAAGGCGGCGTTCGTGTCGATGGATTCAACCATTCGAAGCAACCTTTCCGTTGGCATGCCGCTTGATCTGGCGGTCATCAGGAGCGGCGGTCTCGCCTTCGACGTCCTGCGCCGGATCGAGCCCGACGACGAAGGCTTCCTCGACATCAGCCGGAAATGGTCGGAAGCCTTGCGAGAAGCTTTTCACGCCCTTCCTGAAGTATCCCGATAGCAGCGCTTTCTGCCTGCCGAGCTTGCGCGCAGGGCGGCATTCGCTAAGGTCTGGCGCGACCTACAGAGCGCTTCAGCGCCCAATCCAAGGAGAATTTCGATGGCCGTCAACGGCAAGTGGAACCTGGTGATCAAAACCCCCATGGGCGAGCAAAAAGGCGTTCTGACCCTGGCCCAGGACGGCGATGCGCTGACGGGCGAAATGTCCGGCGCCATGGGCGCTGTTCCCATCGAGCAAGGCAAGGTTGAGGGCGACACGCTGAAGTGGAACGCCAAAGTCACCTCGCCGATGCCGATCACGCTGGAATTCGCCGGCAAGCTCGATGGCGGCAATCTCGGCGGCAGCGTCAAGCTCGGCGCGTTCGGCTCCTCCACCTTCTCAGGAACGCCCGCCTGATCATTTCGGAGCGTTTCGATGTTTGCAAGGATCGTCACGACGGTCTCGTTGTCTGTTCTCGCCGGATGCAGCGGCGAGAACGTGCGCGAGCCCGAAACCCCGGCTCAAGCATCCATTGAACAGCCGTCGCCTGAAGAAACCGTTTCAATCGATCAGATTGCGCAAGGTTTCGTAAAGCTGGCGTTGGGGGCAGGCCAGCACGATCCCAATTTCGTCGATGCTTATGACGGACCGCCTGAATGGCAGGCTGAGGCTGTCGCACAGAAACGCTCGCTGGAAGACCTGGAGACTGACGCGCTTGGCTTGCAGGAACGCCTTGCCGGACTGGGCGAACCGGATGCCCGCGCGTTGATGCTGCAAAAGCAGTTAATGGCGGCGCTGACGCGCATTCGGATGGCGCGCGGAGAGACTTACTCCTTCGACGAGGAAACGAAGCTGCTCTACGACGCCGTC
>JAVJPA010000101.1:0-7431 GCA_040216495.1 Amphiplicatus sp.
TTCATCGATTACAACCAACTGGCGCAGCCCGTCGCCGCCGTTACGCAGGAGCCGGCGGAGAGCCCGGCTGAAAACGACGGCGCACAATCGGACACAATCCCGTAAGTGCGGGCTGATCCGAGATAGTGTCGCCTCGCTTGGGTCGTTACACTGGTCCTTCCGGCGTCTTCCTGACGTCTCCCCGAACCATACTTCAGGACCAGCATGACCAAATACGACTATGACCTGTTCACCATCGGCGCGGGCTCCGGCGGCGTGCGCGCGTCGCGCCTCGCTTCGATGTACGGCGCTAAGGTCGGCGTGGCGGAGGAATACCGCGTCGGCGGCACTTGCGTCATCCGCGGCTGCGTGCCGAAGAAGCTGCTCGTCTATGCCAGCGAGTTCGGACACGCCTTCGAGGAGGCGAAAGGCTATGGCTGGAAAGCGGGCGAGGTTTCGTTCGACTGGAAGGCGCTCATCCGCAACAAGGACGACGAGATCGACCGGCTGAACGGCATCTATATCAGGAATCTCAAGAACGCCGGCGCCGACATTTTCGAGACCCGCGCGGTCCTGAAAGACGCACACACCGTTCATCTCGTGAAAGAAAACCGCGACGTCACGGCGGACAAGATCCTGATCGCCACAGGCGGCGCGCCGTGGACGGACGAAACCGTCGAGGGTCACGACCTCGCCATCACCTCCAACGAGGCGTTTCACCTCGAGACAATGCCGAAACATGTGGTGATCGCCGGCGGCGGCTATATCGCCGTCGAGTTCGCCTGCATCTTCCGGGGGCTCGGCGCGGAAGTCTGTCTCGTCTATCGCGGCGAAGACATTCTCCGCTATTTCGATCGCGACATTTCGGTGCAGGTCCACGCCGAGCTGAAGCGCCTCGGCATCCGCGTCATCACCCAGACCGTGTTCGAGAAGATCGAGGACCGGGGCGGCGGCGATCGGCGCGTGCACCTCGCCAACGGAACGCATGTCGATTGCGACCTCGTGTTCTGGGCGGTGGGCAGAAAGCCCAGCACCGGCGGCATGGGCCTCGACAAGGCCGGCGTCGCGCTCGGCGAGGACGGCGCGGTGAAGGTCGATGAGTGGTCGCGCTCGTCGGTCGACAATATTTTCGCGGTCGGCGACGTCACCGACCGGGTGGCGCTGACGCCGGTTGCGATCCGCGAAGGGGCGGCCTTCGCCGAGACCGAGTTCAACAATAACCCGCAGAAGATGGATTACGCGTTCATTCCGAAAGCGGTGTTCTCCCAGCCGCCCGTGGGCACGGTCGGCTACGCGGAGCACGAAGCGCGCAAGAAATTCGCGAAGGTCGACATCTACAAGACCGACTTCCGCCCGATGAAGAACATGCTCTCCGGCAACGAGCAGCGCACTCTGATGAAGCTCGTCGTCGACGCAGAAAGCGACCGCGTCGTCGGGGTTCACATTGTCGGCGAGGGCGCGCCGGAAATGATCCAGTGCCTCGCCATCGCGGTGAAGGCGGGCGTCACCAAGCAGCAGTTCGACGAAACCTGCGCGCTCCACCCTACGGCGGCGGAAGAACTCGTCACCATAAAGACGAAATTCGTCCCGAAGATGTAAGGCGTTCGCCCGCTGCGCGAATTTTGTTTCACGTGAAACGGAATAGACCGCGGGCGGATTGCGTTCTGCCTCCGAGGAGCAACCATGAGCGAAGAGAACAAGAGCGTCATTCGCGCCTATGTCGAGGCGTTCAACGCGGGCGATTTCGAGCGCCTGCGCGCCGTCCATGCGCCGGACGCGGTGGTGCGCGGCGTGCTTGGCTGGGGAGCGGTGGACGACGTGATGCCGATCTGGCGCGATCTTGTGGAATGTCTCGCGATCCATCTCGAAATCGAAGAGCTCGTCTGTGAGGGCGAACGGGTCGCGGCTCGTTTCAAGGAGACGGGGACAGCGCGCAAGGAGTTCCGGGGCATGCCGGCGACCGGCAAGTCCTACGAACTGGTCGCTATGGAGTTCTATGAGATCGGAAACGGCCTGATCCGTCGCCGTTGGGGCGCGCGGGATGCGGCGAGCCAGGCCCGCCAGCTCGGCTGGAGCGCCTGAACGCGCCCCGGAATCGCGCGAAACAGCGTCGTCTGCGAGCGGCCTCGTCCAGCGCCCGCGCCGCCTCCGGCCCGATTTCGCGCGAAACGTCTTGCCTGCGAGAAGCGCAGGCCGCCCCGACGCCGCCGGACGCAATTCGGCGCCGCTGCGCAATGCGCCTGTCCCTGAATATCCGTATGCGTCCATCATGCGCCCAATATGAGGGCGCCGGCGGGGACGGGGAAAGTTATCCCCATCACGAATTGCTATGCGATGTTTCTCAGGCGCGCAGCAGGTCGTTGACGCTGGTCTTCGCCCGCGTCTTTTCATCGACGCGCTTGACGATCACGGCGCAGTAGAGATGCGGGCCCCCTTTGGACGACGGCATCGAGCCGGCGACGACCACGGAATAGGGCGGCACCTCGCCGTACAACACTTCGTCCGTGTCCCGATCGACGATTCGGGTCGAGGCGCCGAGATAGACGCCCATGGAGAGCACCGAGCCCTCGCGCACAATGACGCCCTCGGCGACTTCCGAGCGCGCGCCGCTGAAGCAGTTGTCTTCGATGACGACGGGGTTCGCCTGCAACGGCTCGAGCACGCCGCCGATGCCGACGCCGCCGGAGAGATGGCAGTTCTTGCCGATCTGCGCGCAGGAGCCGACGGTCGTCCAGGTGTCGACCATCGTCCCTTCGCCCACATAAGCGCCGATATTGACGAAGGACGGCATCAGCACCGCGTTCGGCGCGATGTAAGAGCCGCGGCGCACGATGGCGCCCGGTACGGCGCGGAACCCGCCGGCGCGGAAGTCTTTGTCCGTCCACGATGCGAATTTCGTCGGGACTTTATCCCACCACGGCCCCGGCGAACGGTCGATCATGCCCTGACCCGGCGCGTCGCCGACAAGCGCATTGTCATTGAGCCGGAAGGAGAGCAGCACGGCTTTCTTCAGCCACTGATTGACGCGCCAGTGAGTAACGTCGCCGGTTTTCGCCGCGTCGGGCTCGGCGACGCGCGCCTTGCCCGTATCAAGCAGCGTCAGCGCTTCCTCGACTGCGTCGCGCGCTTCGCCGCGAGTCGCCGGCGATATCTCCGCGCGCGCGTCCCACGCGTGGTCGACGATGCGGGCGAGGTTCGTCAAATCGGTCATGGTCGCATCTTTCGCTGATCGTCGTTCGTCGTTGCGGCCGTGATGACGGTCCCGAGAAAGCCGGTCAAGTCTTCCGTGACATGGTGCACATGCGCTTTTCGTTCTCCAACTCGTCCGGGGCGCATGTGTTCAGGCTCGCCGTCCGCCCACGCCGCCTGCGAACACACAAGCACGGTGGTCATGCCGAGCGCGTGGGCGCTTTCGAGATTGTGGGCGAGGTCTTCGAACATCGCGGCCTTGTTCGCCGAAACCGCATGCGCGCCGATGAACCGTTCATAGGTCTCGCGGTGGGGTTTGGGCGTATAGTCCGCCGCCTCGATGTCGAAGATCGCGTGGAAGAGCCCGGAAACGCCGAGCCGCGCCATGACGTTTTCCGCGTGCCTCACCGAGCCGTTGGTGAAGATGTAGCGTTTACCGGGAAGGGCGGCGATGGCGCTTGCAAGCGCCTCGTTCGCTTCGACGACGGCGAGATCGATGTCGTGCACATAGTCGAGAAACTCGCCGGGCTCGATCGCATTCTCGCGCATCAGGCCGCTGAGCGCCGTGCCGTAGCGGACGTAATAATCCTTGTGCAAGCGCCGCGCCGCCTCCTGCGACAGGCCGAGCCGCCTCTGGATGAACGTTTCCATCTTCACGTGCATCTGCGCGAAGAGATTGCATTCCGCCGGGTAAAGCGTGTTGTCGAGGTCGAACACCCAGGCGTCGATGTGGGAAAGGTCGATGCGCGCTGAAGCGTTTATGGTGTCGATCAACGCCGTCACTGAATCCGCATTATTGCGTCGGCGGGGCGACGAACATGCCCGATGTGAAATCGTAGGTCGCCGACGGCGCGCTGCCGATCTCGACGCGCTTGAACACCGCCTCGTCGAACTCCTGATCGGCGCAGGTCAGCTCGTTCGAAATTTCGAATTTCACCGCGTTGACGCAGAACGGTTTCTCGCCGCCCGCGAGGCGGCGCTCGTCGCGGCCGTTCTCGATGACGCCGTAAACGTAGAAATGATTCTGCTTCAGCTCGCCCTTGATGACCTTGGCGCACTCGCCGGGCTCAAGCCGCCACCAGCCCCGCGACGTGTAGGCGTCGTCCTTTTCCGGTTCGGCGATGGCGCTCCACACGGCGGCTTCCGCCTTGTTGCAGAAGAAAAAGCCGAGCTTGGCCTCGCGCGCATTGGCGTCGTCGATCAGCGCGTCGATAAGCTGGTCGTCGATGGTCGCGCCTTCAGGCAGATTCTTGGCTTTCCGGTAACCAGCCAGAATGCGTTGCGTGTCGCGCCCGAGCGTGCCGTCGATGGATTTGATGTCCTCGCCCACATCCTGCAAAAGCCGCTGCACGCCCGCGACCTCGGCGCTGTAGACGGTGAAGTTCGAGGCTTCCGCAAAGTCGGTCTGCCAAGACCCGCCCGCGGCCGGCGTCACTTCAACGTCGAAAAAGGCGCGCTGCTTGCCGGGGTCGTCGCGGCAGACTTCCTGATTGCGGAGGTTGAAAAAGCCGGAATTCTCGACGCAAAGCGGCGTGTCGCCTGACCAGGTGCGCAATTGCCCGCGATGGCCGGGGATCGCCTCGGCGTAGACGAAATAGCGGCCCGGGTTCGTCGTCTCGGTCAGCACCACCTTGCATTCGCCCGGTCGCAGCCGCCACCAGCCGCGCGTCGCAAGCCGGTCGCCGTCCACATAGCCGATCGACGCGGACAGCGCGTAGCTGGTCTTGTTGCACAGCGAATATTTCGCCTCGGCCCCCGACGTGGCGGAGAAAGCGGCGAAGACGACGGCGAGGCACAGAAGAAGACGCATTGCGATGGGTCCGCCGGTAAGCGACAAGGGGCCGGGAAAGTCGGCGGTAATTCAGCCGAAACCGGCCTGCGGATCAAGTGAGCTGCCGCGAGATGGAGTCAAAGCGCCTGCCGCCCGCCCTTCGTGACGGCGACGATGCTTTCGCATCGACGCCTCCTCAGGATGAAGGGTTCAGCTTTCGCCTGAGGCCGCTTCATCCTGAGGAGCCGGGGCGTCACGAAGGATCGGCGCGCTCCCGCGTCAAGGTCCTGTTCCCGCTGCCTCTTTTCAAGGCTTACGACTATCTCGCGCCGGAAGGCGCAGCGTTTGCGCCTGGAACCTTTGTGGTCGCGCCGTTCGGGCCTAATCTGGTGCGCGGGGTCGTCTGGTCGGGCGAGGCGGAGAACAGCGCCGAGGCGGAAAATTTCGACGAAAGCAAGCTGAAGCGCATCGATACGGCGCTCGACGCGCCGCCGCTCGCGCCCGCCGTCATCGATTTCATCGACTGGGTCGCCGGCTACACGATGTTTCCCGCAGGCTCCGTCCTGCGCCTCGTCATGCGCGCCGGTGATGCGCTTGAGCCGCCCGCCGGGGTCGTCGGCTATCGCGCGACCGGGGCGAAGCCCGAGCGGATGACGCCCCAGCGCGAGGCGGCGCTCGCGGCGGCGAGCGACGCGCCGCTAGCCGCGAAGGAGCTTGCGGAAAAAGCGGGCGTCACCGACGGCGTCATTCGGGGGCTCGCCAAGGCGGGCGCGCTCGAAGCGCTGCGCATCGATCCCGATCCGCCGTTCGAGGCGCCCGATCCTGACCGGGCGTCGCGCGACTTGTCGCCGGAGCAGAACGAGGCGGCGCGCGACATTATCCGGCTGATGAGCGGCGAAGCGCCGGCGCCCGTGCTGCTCGACGGGGTGACGGGCTCGGGCAAGACGGAGGTTTATCTCGAAGCCGCCGCCGAAATCCTGCGCCGCGAACCGGATGCGCAGATTCTCATCATGCTCCCTGAGATCGCGCTGACCCTGCCGTTCCTGAAACGCATCGAGGAGCGATTCGGCGCGGCGCCCGCCGCCTGGCATTCCGACATCAACGCCGCCGCGCGGCGGCGCGTGTGGCGCCGCGTCAATGACGGTTCGGCGCGCCTCGTCGTCGGCGCGCGCTCGGCGCTGTTTCTTCCGTACAGGAACCTTCGGCTCATTGTCGTCGATGAGGAGCATGAGAGCGCCTACAAGCAGGAAGACGGCGTCATCTATCACGGCCGCGACATGGCGGTGGCGCGCGCGAGCCGGGGAAAATTCCCCGTCATCCTCGCCTCGGCGACGCCGTCGCTCGAAACCGTCGTCAATGTGGATCAGGGCCGCTACGAGATCGTGCGGCTCGGCTCACGCTACGGCGGCGCGCAGATGCCCGCGATTGCGCTCGCCGACATGCGCCGCGAGCCGCCGGAAACCGGGCGCTGGCTGTCGCCGCCGCTGATCGCCGGCGTCAACGAGGCGATCTTAGCGGGCGGGCAGGCGCTCCTGTTCCTCAACCGGCGCGGCTACGCGCCGCTGACGATCTGCCGGCGCTGCGGCCATCGCATGAAGGCGCCGACCTCCGACACGTGGCTCGTGGAGCACCGCTTCGAGAACCGGCTCGTCTGCCATCACACCGGCTTTTCGATGCCGAAGCCCGCGGCTTGCCCCGAATGCAACGCCGTCGGCGGGCTGTCGGCGTGCGGGCCTGGCGTCGAGCGCGTGGCGGAGGAAGCCGCGAGCCTGTGGCCCGACGCGCGCCGCGCCGTCCTCTCGTCGGACATCGCCGGCGCCGGGCGCATCCGCGAAATCCTCGAGGAGATGCGCGAGGGAAAGATCGACATCCTTATCGCGACGCAGCTCGTCGCCAAGGGACACAACTTCCCGAACCTCACCTTCGTCGGGGTGGTCGATGCGGATATGGGGCTCGCGGGCGGCGATTTGCGCGCGGCGGAGCGCACTTATCAATTGCTGTCGCAAGTGGCGGGGAGGGCGGGACGCGCCGAGAAGCCGGGCCGCGCGCTGTTGCAAAGCTATCAGCCGGAAGCGCCGGTGCTCGTCGCGCTAGCCGGCGGGGACCGCGACGACTTTCTTGCGGCGGAAGCCGAAAGCCGCCGCGCGCTCGCGTTCCCGCCTTATGGCCGTCTCGTCGCCGTGCTGCTGCGCTCGACCAACGAGAAAGTCCTGCACGAAGCCGCCGCCGCGCACCGCCGCGCCGCGCCGAACGCCGACGGCGTCGAGCTCTGGGGCCCCGCGCCCGCGCCGATCTATCGCCTGCGCGGCGAGACCCGCATCCGCTTCCTCGTGAAGGCGCGGAAGGACGTGAACGTGCAGGCCTATCTCAATGCGTGGCTCGGCAAGGTGAAGCTGCCCGGGCCGGTGAGAAGGATCGTGGATATCGATCCGTATACGTTTTTATGAGCGACAATGCAGCGATTAACCCCGCTCATCCCGGCGAAAGCCGGG
>JAVJPA010000102.1:0-10203 GCA_040216495.1 Amphiplicatus sp.
CCGGCGCCGGGCGCGTTCATCGTCAGGGCGATGGCGGAAGCGGGCGTGCCGAAGGGCGTCGTCAATCTCGTCGGCGGCGCGCGCGAAACGGGCGAGGCGCTCGCCCAGGATGAGCGCCTCGACGGGCTTCTCTTCACCGGCGGCGCGAAGACCGGCCAGTTCCTGCACAAGGCGTTCGCCGGGCGGCCCGAGAAAATCCTCGCCCTCGAACTCGGCGGCAACAACCCGCTGATCTGGTGGGACACGGACGATGCGGGCGCCGCCGCGTGGACCGTGGTGCAGTCGTCGTTCCTGTCGTCGGGCCAGCGCTGCACCTGCGCGCGCCGGCTCATCATCCCCGACGACAAACAGGGCGAGCGTTTCGTCAAAACCCTGAATGACATTGTCGGCAAGCTCATCGTCGGCGCGCCGTTCGATGAGCCGCAGCCTTTCATGGGGCCGGTGATCTCGCCGAAAGCGGCGGAGGGCCTTGAGCGCGCCTTCGACGTTCGCGTCGAGCAGGGCGGCGAGCCGATCCGCACATTGTCGATACAGGACGAGGGCTCCGCCTTCGTTTCGCCCGGCATTGTCGACGTGACGGACGCCGGGGCGCTTCCCGACGAGGAGCATTTCGGCCCGATGCTGCAAATCTATCGCGTGAAGGACTTCGACGAAGCCATCGCGCGCGCCAACAGGACGGCGTTCGGCCTGTCGGCGGGCGTCCTCACCGACGATCCGAAAAAATGGGAGAAGTTCTTCGCGCTCTCCCGCGCCGGAATCGTCAACTGGAACCGCCAGACGACCGGCGCCTCGGGCGCCGCGCCTTTCGGCGGCGTCGGGCTCTCCGGCAACCACCGTCCGAGCGCGTACTATGCGGCGGATTACTGCGCCTATCCGGTCGCGAGCATGGAAGGCGAGACGCTGCAAGGCATGCCGGACGGGCAGGTTGGGGTGAAGAGATAGTGCGCGCGTACGACAAGGCAAAATCGCGTCGGAATCGCAGATTGGTTCGCCAACTGCTGAATAGAGAATGGGACCCCATCGGTGTCGCCGACGCTGTTCCCGATGAATACGACACGTATGCCGATAAGCTCTATGTGATGCTAATTCATGATCATGCGACTGCCGCTGAGATGGCTGATTACCTGTGGTGGGTGGAGACAGATTACATAGGAATGCAAGCGACCCCGCTCGGCCGCAAAAGATGCGAGCAAGTTGTGGCCCAGCTGATCGAGATGAGGCCTC
This sequence comes from Amphiplicatus sp., assembly GCA_040216495.1. Taxonomy (GTDB): domain Bacteria; phylum Pseudomonadota; class Alphaproteobacteria; order Caulobacterales; family Parvularculaceae; genus Amphiplicatus. The sequence continues at coordinate 1,225 of JAVJPA010000102.1, forward strand.
AATTTGAAGCGGCGAATGATGCGTAAGCTTGCCCCATCTGCCGCTCATCCCCGCGAAGGCGGGGATCCACAGCAAGCGTCGTCTGGATCCCCGCCTTCGCCGGGATGAGCGGGAGGAGAGATCAGTGCAAGGATCGCCATGACCGACCATCGCGAAGTCAATTTCGACGGCCTCATCGGCCCCACGCATAACTACGCGGGGCTCGCGCTCGGCAATCTTGCGGCGGCGAAGAACGCTGGCGCCGTCTCGAACCCGCGCGAGGCCGTGTTGCAGGGGCTCGGCAAGATGCGCGCGCTCATGGAGATGGGCTGCGTGCAGGGCTTCCTGCCGCCGCTCGGCCGGCCTGACCTGAAGACCTTGCGCGCGCTCGGCTTTACTGGAACCGATGCGCAGGTGATCGAGAAGACGGCGAAGACAGCGCCGCAGTTGCTCGCCAACGTCTATTCCGCGTCCTCCATGTGGACGGCGAACGCCGCCACCGTCGCGCCGTCGCCCGATACAGCGGACGGGCGCGTGCATTTCACCGCCGCCAATCTCGCCGGCAACTTTCATCGTTCGATTGAAGCGAAGGAGACGGCGAAGGCGCTGAAGCATATCTTCGCCGATGAGAACCGTTTCGCCCATCACGCGCCGTTGCCGGGCGGCGTGCATTTCGGCGACGAGGGCGCGGCGAACCACGGGCGGCTTGCGCCATCCCACGGCGACAAAGGCGTGCACCTTTTCGTTTACGGCGAGGACGGCAAACGCTTTCCGGCGCGCCAGAAGAAACGCGCGAGCGAGGCGGTGGCGCGCCTGCACGGGCTTGCGGCGGATAAATGCGTTTTCGCGCAGCAATCCGTCGCCGCGCTCGATGCGGGGGCCTTCCACAACGATGTCGTCGGCGTCGCCAACGGAACTGTGCTGTTCCTGCACGAGCAGAGCTTCGAGGACCGGGAAGGGGCGCTCGCTTCGATCCGCTCCGCCGCGCCGTTCGTCGAGATCATTGAATCGCCCGCCAGCGACGTGTCGCTCGACGACGCCATCGCGTCCTATCTCTTCAACTCGCAGCTTGTCAGTCTCGCTGGCGGCGAGATGGCGCTGGTTCTGCCCAAGGAGTCCGAGGAGAACGCCCGCGTCAAAGCCTTCATCGACAGGACGCTCGCGGCGAACAACCCGGTCAACCGCGCGGTGTTCATGGACGTGCGCGAATCCATGCGTAACGGCGGCGGCCCCGCGTGCCTGCGCCTGCGCGTCGTCCTCTCCGGCGAGGAGAGGCGCGCCATGAACCAGCATTTCCTTCTCGATGCGGACAAAATCTCCGCGCTCGAAGCATGGGCGAGCAAGCATTACCGCGACCGCCTTTCCGGCGACGACCTCAAAGACCCCGCCTTCATGACGGAAGCCTTCGCGGCCCTCGATGCGCTCACGGATATCCTCTCCATGGGCGCGTTCTACGAATTCCAGCGCTAGGGGCGTCTTCCGGCCTGCGCGCCGCCTGGCGTGCAAGGAGGGAGCGGGCGCTCAAGGCGCGAAAAAGCCCCTAGCCCGGGAAGAATAAGCTGGCCCGCCAGGGGGTGGATAAGTTGGGCAAACTTATCCCCGGATTCAGGCGATTGCAGAGGCTTATCAACGCTTTACTCCGTACCCCAATTTGGGGAATTGACGCGGACATAGGGAGAACGGAAAAATTATTCGCGCAACGCATTGGCGCAATCCCGGAATAGATTTCGCGTCGCCATTGAATTGGCGCTATTGGCGCCTATATCAAATGCATACGAACGCGCAGACTATGACGCCTGCGCAGGCTTAGCGCCAAAGCAATACTTCGCGTCTTTCCAAATCAACAGAGCTGACATCAGACGCGTCTTTCCGTTTGCGGAGAGAAACGCCGTCCGCTCGCGATACGACGCTGCGGCTTCCGCCGTAGCGAACACGCATTTCAGGAGCATCATTATATGACTCAGAATTCAAACCCAGCGAATACGCCCAAGCCCGCGACCCCTGGCGCTGAAGCGCCCAAGGCCGAAGACAAGTCGGCCGATCACGCCGCAAAGTTGACGGGCGACGCCGACAAGGCGCCGGCGAAGCCGGAAGACGCCAAGCGCTGATTCCGGTCGAGGCTACAAGTGCGTAAGAGTTTGCGTAACACTTAGCGCGTATTGCTACGTCTCCGGCGCGAGTTCGCCTCGCGCCGGAGATTCGCCTATCCTGATCCGTTCAGTAAACGGAATGATCTGCGCGGCGTAAATTGCGAGGGTGCGATCATGTCAGGCGTCTGAAACAGCGCGACATGGAGCAACCCCTATGAATCGTCTGATCGGCATTTTCTGCGTGGTTTTCACTGCGTTCGCGCCGGCCTTCGCCGTACGCGCCTCGGAACCTGCGGAAACAGCTATTCCCGCAAACTCAACGGCGCGCTCATATGGCGACGGGTGGGTCTGCGACGGAGGGTATCGCAAGGTCGGCCAGGCGTGCGCCGCCGTAATCGTTCCTGCGAACGCCTATGAGGAGAGCGCCGCATACGGGAAAGGCTGGAAATGCAGCTACGGTTTTCGCGAAAGCGATCAAAGCTGCGCTCCCATTGATCCGCCCCAAAATGCATATCTGACCGGCGACTCTTATGGCCGCGGCTGGAAATGCGAGCGAGGTTTCAGGGAATCCGGGGAGGGCTGCGCTGAAATCGCGCTTCCCGAACATGCCTATCTTGCGGAGAACAGCTACGGCTCCGGCTGGGAATGCGAGCGGGGATACCGCCCGAGTTCGAATCAATGCGTCCGCATCATCATCCCTGAAAACGGCTACCTTTCTGACAAGGCGGGCGACGGCTGGGCTTGCGACCGCCTGTTTCGCGCGTCAAAAACCGGTTGCATTGCGGTCGCCGTTCCCGAGAACGCATACTTCGTGGATGCTTCCTATGGGTCTGGATGGAAATGCCTGCGCGGCTACAGGGCGATGACCGACGCATGCGTTCGCGTGGATCCGCCTGAGAATGCGCATTTGACCGCGTCAGGAAATGATTGGGAATGCGACGCGCCGTATTCAAAAAGCGCCGGCGCCTGCGTCGCCCGCCTCTGATTGGCGCTCAGGCGAGCGGATAACGCTGTGTGCTGATGATATTTCGCCGCGCGGGTCGTTCATCCCGTTTGGCCGTCGGGCAAGCTATAAAATAGCTTATTGACTGTTAAAACGACCTCATGGGCCCTAAAACGGCTCAACTTGGCCAATATGGCGAGTTTTTATTTGCGTCCGAAGGCGGCTTGCCTGTCTATTGGCGGCAGACGCGGGACAAATCCGGCGCGAAACAGTAAGGGCAGGTTTTCCGCATGAATTCGAATAATAAAATGTCTCAGGCCGACAAGCATTTCCGCGAGCAGGACAAGAAAAACGCCGTCGCCGATCACGAGAAAGAGCGGCGCGCGATCAAGGCGAAGACGGAAAAGCTCCGCGCGCTGCGGCTCGCCAAGGAAGCCGAAGAAAAAGCCGAAGCCGACAAGACGCCGAAGAAAGCGCGCAAGAAAGCCGTTAAAAAGAAACTGCCGGAGTTCGTGAAGGAGTAATCAGGCCGCGCAGGCGAGTTAACCGCTGTCGCGCGGCGGCGAGGCCGGTTCGAAACTTTCAGGATCGACCCCCTGCGCCGTAATCCGTTCGCGCCATTTCCTGTGCGCCAGCGCCTGCATGTTCTCGATCGTGTCGAGTTCGTCGGTGATTTCGAGGCCGACCAGCGTCTCGAAAATATCCTCAAGCGTCACAAGCCCCTGAAGCGTTCCGTACTCGTCGACCAGAAGCGCCAGATGCGCGCGCTCGCGGACGAGAAAGTCGAACGTCTCAGATACCGAGCGGAAATCGGGGAGGGCGGGACAGGGCCGACGAAACTCTTCAAGGCGCCTGCCGGATTCGCCCTCGCGGCTTGCGGCGAACAGATCGTCCTTGAGCACATAGCCGTCCACATCGTCCCGGCTCGCGCCGTAAATGGGGATGCGCGTGAAGGGATTGGAGGCGTGCTGATCGAAGTACTCGCCCACCGTCATCGTCTTCGGCGCCATGAAGATCACCGTGCGCGGCGTCATCACGTCCCGCACCGGAAGGCGTTGCAGGCGGAGCAGGTTGTTGACGATCTTCAGCTCTTTTTGCTCAAGCTGGCCTTCGCGCGCGCCCATCTCGGCCATGGCCGCAAGTTCGTCGCGGCTGAACCCGCCGCCATGGCCGCGGCCGAAAAGGTCGGTGAGCTTTTGCGACGCCCAGACGAACGGGAAAAGCAGCCGGGTCAGGAAGAGAATGGAGGGGGCGAGCGAAGGCGACAATTGCGGCCAGTAAGCGGCGCCGAGGCTTTTGGGAATGATCTCCGAGAGAACGAGGATGAGCAGCGTCAGCACCGCAGACGTGACGCCCACATAGGCGTTGCCGAAAATGATCGCCGACTGCGCCCCGACGCCGGCGGCCCCGACCGTATGGGCGATCGTGTTGAGGGTGAGGATCGCGGCGAGCGGCTTGTTGAGATTGTCGCGAAGGGTTTGGAGCGCTTTGGCGCCTTTCGCCTTCTGCTTGTCGAGCGCTTCGACGAAAGCCGGGCGCACCGAAAGAAGAACCGCCTCGGACAGGGAGCAGAAGAACGAGACGACGAGCGCCAGCAGGAGATAGAAAACGAGGAGAGTCATCTGCTCCTTTGCGGCCGGCTTCAGCCTTTGAACGCGCTCGCCGGAAGCGGCGTCACCACCTTGCGCTCAACTTCGCGCAGGGTAAAGCTCGACTCCACCGTCGCGACCTTCGGCATACGGAGGATCGTCTCCGAGAGGAAGGTTTCATAAGCCGCGAGGGTCGGGATGACGACGCGGACGAAATAATCGAACTTGCCGGTGACGAGATAGCACTCCATCACTTCCGGGCGCTTTTTGATCTGCGCTTCGAACTCGCGCAGCGTCGAATCGTCTTCGCGCTCGAGCTTCACGAGAATGATCACCGTGACGTTGACGCCGAGCGCCTCGCGGTTGATTTCCGTGTGATAGCCCTTGATGACGCCTTCGGTTTCGAGGCGCCGCAGGCGTCGCAGGCATGGCGTCGGAGACAGTCCGACGCGGTCGGCGAGCTCCGCGTTGGTGATGCGGGCGTTTTCCTGAAGGTGCTTCAGGATCTTGTGGTCGATCTGGTCGAGCTTCATGGGAGCGTTTTCGATGGGGTTCGTGGAATTACCTCATCTATTTAGCAGGTTCTGCTAAGTGTCAAGCGATTCCAGCCCCTCTTTGGCAGGAGGTTTCGCCGTATCTTTCTTATAGTACGGCGCTGGACGGTCCGGCTGTCGCCCCATAAGAGGGCGACGGGGACCGTTCTGTTCATGTTGGAGGAACGCTTCATGGAAATGCGGGAATTGCCGGTCGAAGGCTGGCGCAAGGTCGTTCACTTCCGCGACGACGACGCCGGGCTCAACGCCATCATTTCCGTTCATGACGCGACCCTCGGCCCCGCCTGCGGCGGTTGCCGGGTGCGCCCCTACGCCAGTTTCGACGACGCCCTCGAAGACGTGAAGCGCCTGTCGCGCGGCATGACCTTCAAGAATGCGCTCGGCGGCATACCGTTCGGCGGCGGCAAGGCGGTGATCATCGCCGACCCCCGCAAAGACAAGACGCCGGAAATGTTCCAAGCCTTCGGGCGCGCGCTCAACGAGATGGGCGGGCTTTACTATACGGCGGAAGATTCCGGGGTCAGCGAGGGCGATCTGGAGATCGTCCGCACCGTGACGAAATATGTCGGCGGGATCGAGGCGAAGGGAATCGGCGGCAACCCGTCGCCCTTCACCGCGCGCGGCGTCTGGCGCGGCATCGAGGCGGCGGTCCGTTGCAAGATGGCGAAGAACGACCTCAAAGGCGTCAAGGTCGCGATCCTCGGCGTCGGCGCGGTCGGAATGTCGTTGGCGAAGCTGCTGCACGAAGCGGGCGCGCGTCTTGTCGTCGCCGACATCAACAAGGATGCGGTGGCCGAGGCCGTCTCGCTCTACGGCGCCGTGCCGGTCGCGCCGGAGCATGCGGTTGCGGCGGATGTGGACGTATTCAGCCCCTGCGCGCTTGGCGGTTCGATCAACAAGGACACGATCGGCCGGCTGACGGCGAAGATCGTCGCCGGCGCCGCCAACAACCAGCTCCTGACGCCCGACATGGACGAAGCGCTCCGGGCGAAGGGCGTGCTTTACGCGCCCGATTATGTGATCAACGCCGCGGGCGTGATCTCGGTCGGGCTCGAAATCCTGGGGGCATGGACGGACGCCGAAATGAACCGCCGCATCGACGCCATCGGCCCGCGCCTCGCGAAGATTTTCGAGCGCGCCGAGCGCGAACAGCGCCCGACAGGCGAGATCGCCGACCAGATGGCGCTGGAAGTGATCGGAGGAGGCAAGGAAGCGGCGTGACGATCCTGCGCGAATGGCGCGGCCGGGCGACGCCCGATAAGGTCGCCGCCGTTCTTGACCATTATGTTAAAAATCTAAAACCGGTCATGACTGCGGTCCCCGGTTTCATCAGCGCGTCGTTCGGCCGCCGCGATCTCGGGGGCGTGGTGGAGTTCATGTTGGTCACTCAGTGGCGCGACATGGCCTCAGTCCAGGCTTTCGCCGGCCCGGCGGCGGAAAAGGCCGTGCTCCCCGCCGGCACGAAGGAGGTGCTCAGTGACACCGATACCTTTGTCCGCCTGTACGAAGTGGTCGATCAGACCTAGTTGAAACAGCCCGGCGCCGGTTGCATCCGGCGGTTCGCCGGCTCACATCTAGGCCCCGAATTCTAAGGAGACCCTCTATGGCTCAGGACCCCGTCGTCATCGCCGGCATGGCGAGAACCCCCATCGGCAACTTTCAGGGCGCGTTCGCGGGCGTGCCGTCGACCGTGCTCGGCTCGACCGCCATCAAGGCGGCGCTGGAGCGGGGCGGGGTCAAGGCTGGCGACGTCGAGGAAGTACTGATGGGCTGCGTGCTTCCGGCCGGCCTCGGCCAGGCGCCCGCGCGGCAGGCCTCGCTCGGCGCGGGCATTCCGGTCTCGGCGGGCTGCGTCACCGTCAACAAGGTCTGCGGCTCGGGCATGAAGACGGTGATGATGGCGCATGACGCGATCGCGGCCGGTTCTGCTTCCGTCGTTGTCGCGGGCGGCATGGAGTCCATGACCAACGCGCCGCATCTGCTTCCTTCGGGCCGCACCGGCATCAAGTTCGGCAATGGCCAGATTTTCGACCATATGGCCTATGACGGCCTCGAAGATCCGTACAACAATCATTCCGCCATGGGGATCTTCGCTGAGAAGTGCGCCCGCGAATGGCAGTTCTCCCGCGAGGAGCAGGACGAATATTCGATGCGCTCAGTGACGCGCGCGCAGGACGCGATCAAGACCGGCAAGTTCAGGGCCGAGATCGTTCCCGTCGAGGTCGCGGGCCGCAAGGGAACGGTGACCATCTCCGACGACGAGAAGCCAGGCCTTGTGGACGCCTCGAAAATCCCGTCGCTGCGCCCCGCGTTCGAAAAGGACGGCACGGTGACGGCGGGGTCGGCCTCGGCGATCTCCGACGGCGCGGCGGCGCTCGTCGTCATGCGCCAGTCGGAAGCGGAAAAACGCGGCGCGAAACCCATCGCCAAAATCCTCGGCCACGCGACCCACAGCCAGGAACCGGAATGGTTCACCACGGCGCCGGTGGATTCGATCAAGAACCTGCTTGCGAAAGTCGGCTGGTCCGCCTCTGAAGTCGATCTCTACGAGATCAACGAAGCTTTCGCGGTGGTGCCGATGGCGGCGATGCGCGAGCTGAAAATCCCGGCGGAGAAGATCAACATCCACGGCGGCGGCATCGCCCTCGGCCACCCGATCGGCGCCTCCGGCGCGCGAATTATCGTGACGCTGATCAACGCGCTGCAACAGACCGGCGGCAAGAAGGGCGTCGCAAGCCTGTGCATCGGCGGCGGCGAGGCGACGAGCGTGGCGGTGGAGCTGGTGTGACGCGCAAGACCGCTAAGGCGCCGGCGAAGAAAGCGGTAAAAACTTCTTCAAAGAAAAAGGTGGCGGTTAAAAAGGCGCCGGCGTCGAAAGCGAAGCCGAAAGAGGACGACGTCGACGGCTTCTTCGCGACATTGAGCCATCCGCTCAAGAAAGAGTTCGCCGAGGTCCGCAAGATCGTCCTCGGCGCCGATAAAAGGATCAGCGAAGGCGTCAAATGGAACTCGGTGAGTTTCAAGGCGGCGGACTATTTCGCCACGATCAACTGGCGGTCGGCGGACAGCGTGCAGCTTGTGCTTCATCGCGGCGCCAGATCGGTGAGCGGCGGCAAGGACATGGAGATCCCCGATCCGAAGGGGCTCCTCAAATGGCTGTCGACAGACCGGGCCTTGCTGACGCTTGGCGCGGGACCGGCTTTCGCCGCCAACCGCAAGGCGCTGGAGGCGGTCATCAAGGCGTGGGTCAAGCAGCTTTGACCCCGTCCGATATCCCGGGCTAGAAGTCCGGGAAAATCAAAGGTGTTTCATGGCCGCTTCAAAGCAAACCTTCGACTGGCAGGACCCGCTTTCGCTCGAAAGCCAGCTTACCGACGAAGAAAAGATGATCCGCGACGCCGCGCGGGGGTATGCGCAAGGCAAGCTCATGCCGCGCGTCATCGAGGCGGCGCGCGAGGAGAAGTTCGACCGCGCCATCATGACCGAGATGGGCGAACAGGGTCTCCTCGGCGCGACGGTGGCGGAGGAGTATGGCGGGGGCGGCGCGGGGCATGTGGCGTACGGGCTGATCGCCCGTGAGGTCGAGCGCGTCGATAGCGGCTACCGCTCGGCGATGTCGGTGCAGTCTTCGCTCGTCATGTATCCGATCGCGGCGTTCGGGTCGGAAGAACAGAAACAGAAATATCTGCCGAAGCTCGCGACCGGCGAATGGATCGGCTGCTTCGGCCTCACGGAACCTGACGGCGGGTCGGACCCGGGCGCCATGCGCACGAAAGCCGAGAAAGTGCAGGGCGGGTATCGTCTTAACGGCGCCAAGATGTGGA
>JAVJPA010000103.1:0-5565 GCA_040216495.1 Amphiplicatus sp.
ACGCCCTGCGCTCACTCTTTCTTCGCGTCCTCCTCCAGCGTGCGCCTTACCGCCTCAGCGCCCAGCGCCATCTGGTCGTCGATATAGGCTTTCATGTCGTTCGGCAGAAAGTCCGCCATCCAGACGAAGCGCGTCTTGCCGCCCGGTTCGGGAAAAACCTGAGCGGAGGCGCTGTGCGCGATCAGGCGCTCGTGGTCGACCGCGTAAACCAGCCGCATCGTCTCGTCGTCAATATCGACGAGAAGTTCGCGGGCGACGCTCCCATTGGCGAACGTGACGATCCGCGCTTCGCCTTCAAGATTCGTGTCAGTGACGAAGCCGCGCACGAGCCGCGTGTGCAGGGCGCCGAAATCGCGCAGCGCGCTCCAGACGAATTCGGGCGGCGCGTCGATGACGACCTCCTTGCGGACCGACGCCGCGTTCGCTGCCGATGGCGCGAGCGGCAGGACGGCCCCGCCGGCGACAGCGACGCCGAGGAGACCTTTGAGGGCGATGTTGGAGAGGTTAATGGTGCGATAGGCTGGCATGGGTTTTTCCCTGTTTGGCTGTTTCGATGAGGATTCTGCCGCCCGCCGCCTGCCCGCGCTTGGGAAAAATTGCTATTCTGCGTCCATGATACCGCCCCGCAGAGAACTGGCCTCCGGCGCCGGCTGGCGCGCCCTCGAAATTGTCTGTTCAGCGGGGCCGGACGATCCGCGCGTCGAGGAATGGTACGAGGCCGTCAATATCGCGCTCGTTCTTGACGGAACCTTCCACTACCGCTCGGAACAGGGCTCCGCGACGTTGGCGCCGGGCGGCATCGTGCTCGGCAATTACGGCACCTGCTTCGAGTGCGGCCATGAGCATGGCGTCGGCGACCGCTGCGTCGCCTTTCATTTTGCGCCGGAAGTTTTTGAAGAAACGCTTTCCTCGACTCCGGGCGTCAGAAAAATGACGTTCTCGCCGGCGAGTCTGCCGCCGCTCAAGGCGACGGCGCGGCTGCTCGCCGATGTTGAAACGGCGCGCGACGCGAACGATGAGGCCGCCCTTGAAGAGCTGGCGTTCGACGCCGCGTCGCTCGTCGCCGCAACCGCCGCCGGCGTTCCGGCGACCGCAGAAGACGCGCGCCGGGCCGATCAGCGGCGCATTTCGGATGCGATCCGCCGCATCGAGGAGGATCCGGCGCAACACTTCACATTGACGGATCTTGCGCGTGAGGCCGGCATGAGCCGCTATCACTTCCTGCGCGTCTTCCGCGAAGTCGCGGGAGTCACCCCGCATCAGTTCGTGCTCCGCCGGCGGATGCACCGCGCCGCCGTCCGCCTGCGGAGGAGTGATGAAAGCGTTTCCACGATCGCGTTCGCTGAAGGCTTCGAGGATCTGTCGACCTTCAACCGCCGCTTTCGGCAGGTCATGGGCGCCAGCCCGACAGCCTGGCGCGTGCAGCGCTGAACGATTTAGCCGAGCGGCTTCTCGAACCAGTGGTGCGCGAAAGGCTCGTCGTTGAACGGCGGAACCTCGCGGTAGCCTGACCGATGATAGAGGCGAATGGCCTGCGTCAGAGACTTGTTGGTTTCGAGTTTCGCCGTTCGGTATCCGTATGAGCGGGCGCGGTCTTCAAGCTCTTTCAGCAGCCGCCGGCCGAGCCCGAGGCCTCTCGCCTCATCCGCAATCCACATGCGCTTCAGATAGGCTGCCTCCTGATCGAGGCGCTTGAAGGCGCCGCAGCCGACAGGGCGGCCTTGAAGGCGCATGACGAGAAATGCGCCGTGCGGCGGCTTGATCTCCGCCTCGTCGATCGGCAGAGACCGGGCCGGATCGAACCCGCCTTCAAAGCGGCGCGAGAGTTCCTCGAAATATTGCCCGAGACAGTATTGCGCATCGTCGCTCGTCGGCGATTCAAGATCGACGGTTACGGACGCGGCCGAAAGCAGGCGCTCGACATCCGCCATCGCCGTCACAAGTTGCGCGCGCTGCGCTTCCGTGAGCGGCGCGAGAATCGACTGGGCGAGGTCGTCGGAAAGGCGGTCGAGCTTCTTCAGCTCTGCAAGACCGGCGCGCGTCAGCGACGCGCGCCGGGCGCGCTTGTCGTGCGAGGCTGGCGCGACTTTTGTCAGCCCTTGCCGCTCCAGCGCGCGCAGGAGGCGGCTCAGATACCCGGAATCGAGACCAAGGCGGGCGCGAAGAGCTTTCACGTCGACGCCGTCGCCGCCAATTTCGAAAAGGACGCGCGCCTCGCCCAACGTCCGGTAACGGCCGAGATAGCGGTCGTTTAGGGCGCCGATGGTCTGGCTGACGGCGCGGTTGAAGCGCCTGACTTCAGGGATGCGCGGGTCGAACATTACCTGACTTTAGTCAGATAATCCTTGCCGCGCAATCCGGTCAAATAAAAAGGCGGCCCGCAGGGGCCGCCTTCTCAATCAGTCCTGACGGCTGACCCGCCTACTCTTCGGTGTCATCGTCCTGCGTGAAGGTCGGACCGGAATCCTTGCCCTTCGCTTCTTCGTCGCGGTCGACAAACTCGATGACCGCAAGCGGGGCGTTGTCGCCGTAGCGGAAGCCCGCCTTCATGATGCGGATGTAGCCGCCCTCGCGCGTCGCGTAGCGCGGGCCGAGCGTATCGAACAGCTTCTTGGCCGAGCCTTCGTCGCGGATGCGCGAGGCGGCGAGACGGCGCAGGTGAAGCTTGCGCGTTCCGTCCTTGTCGGCCTTCTTGGCCATCGTCACGAGCTTCTCGACGATGGGCCGAAGCTCTTTGGCTTTCGGCAGCGTGGTCGTGATCTGCTCGTGCTTGATGAGCGCCGACGCCATGTTCGCGAACATCGCCTTGCGATGCTCATGGGTGCGGTTCAGCTTCCGGTGCGCCATTCCGTGTCGCATGGATATATCTCCTGGGCGCCGTCCGGGCGCGTCTTATCTAACTTGATCTTCGTATTTCTTGGCGAGGTCTTCGATATTGTCCGGCGGCCAGTCCGGCACGTCCATGCCGAGATGCAGGCCGAGATTGGCGAGAACTTCCTTGATCTCGTTCAGCGACTTGCGGCCGAAGTTCGGGGTGCGGAGCATTTCCGCTTCGGTCTTCTGGATCAGGTCGCCGATATAGACGATATTGTCGTTCTTCAGGCAGTTCGCCGAGCGCACCGAAAGCTCGAGTTCGTCGACCTTGCGCAGCAGCGCCGGGTTGAACGGAAGCTCTTCGTGAACGCCGCCGCCGAGGTCTTTCTTCGGCTCGTCGAAGTTGACGAAGATCTGAAGCTGGTCCTGGAGGATGCGCGCAGCGTATGCGGCCGCATCTTCCGGACGGATCGAGCCGTCGGTTTCAAGTTCGAGGATCAGGCGGTCATAATCGAGCACCTGGCCTTCGCGGGTGTTCTCGACGCGATACGCGACGCGCTTCACCGGCGAATAGAGGCTGTCTACCGGCATCAGGCCGATCGGCGCGTCTTCCGGGCGGTTCCGGTCAGCCGGGACGTAGCCCTTGCCCGACTGGACGACAAGCTCCATGCGGAGCTGCGCGCCCTCGTCGAGAGTGCAGATGAGCTGGTTCTTGTCGAGGATCTCGACGGCCGAATTCGGTTCGATGTCGCCGGCGGTGACCGGGCCCGGCGTCGATTTCTTCAGCGTCAGGCGCTTGGGCGTGTCCGCGTGGCAGCGCAGCGAAAGCTGCTTCACGTTGAGGACGATGTCGGTGACGTCTTCGCGCACGCCCGGGATGGACGAGAATTCGTGCACGACGCCGTCGATCTGGATCGAGGTGACGGCCGCGCCCTGAAGCGACGACAGAAGGATGCGGCGCAGCGCGTTGCCGAGCGTCAGCCCGAAGCCGCGCTCAAGCGGCTGCGCGACGATGGTCGCGCGGCGAAGCGGATCGACGCCGGAAGTAACTTCCAGCTTCGAGGGACGAATGAGTTCTTGCCAGTTTTTTTCGATCACGTTGCGTCAGACTCCATGCGGCGCGGCGGCGCGCCAATTTAAGCAGGCTCTGCCAAGAGCCCGGATGCGTCTCAAGCGCCCTAGACCCGGCGGCGCTTGCGCGGACGGCAGCCATTGTGCGGAATCGGCGTCACATCGCGGATCACCTGCACGACGAGGCCGGCGGCCTGCAGCGCGCGGAGCGCGCTCTCGCGGCCCGAACCCGGTCCGCGGACTTCGACGTTCACGGTTTTAAGGCCGTGTTCCATCGCTTTCTTGGCGGCGTCTTCGGCCGCGAGCTGGGCGGCGTAAGGCGTCGACTTGCGCGAGCCCTTGAAGCCCATCGAGCCGGCCGAGGACCACGACACGGCGTTGCCCTGCTCGTCCGTGATGGTGATGACCGTGTTGTTGAAAGACGCGTTCACATGGGCGACGCCCGTCGTGATGTTCTTTCTTTCGCGGCGGCGGACGCGGGTTGCGCCGGCGGCGGGAGCTTTCGCCATTTCAGGTGTTCCTTACTTCTTGACTTGCTTCTTGCCGGCGATGGCTTTTGCGGGGCCCTTGCGGGTGCGAGCATTGGTGTGGGTGCGCTGGCCGCGAACCGGCAGGCCGCGGCGATGGCGGATGCCGCGATAGCAGCCCATGTCCATCAGGCGCTTGATGTTGACCGCGACTTCGCGGCGGAGATCGCCCTCGACCATGTAATCGCGGTCGATGGTTTCGCGGATTTGCAGCACTTCGGCGTCCGAAAGCTGGTTGACCCGGCGCTCGGCCGGAATGCCGACTTTTTCACAGATTTCGGCGGCCTTCGACGGCCCGATGCCATGAATATAGCGCAGCGCGATCAGAACGCGCTTGTTCGTCGGAATGTTGACGCCTGCGATACGGGCCACGAGGTCTTCCCTTTTTCTTCCAGTTCCACCCGAGAAGCCGGCGGCGCCGGACCCCTCTTTAGCCATAAAAACAAGGCCCGCGCCGGCTTATCCCTCTGGAAAAAGCCGGGCGAGCGTTACGCCTGTCGGGCGGAGGCGCGTAGATATAATGACGCCCCGCTCCCAGTCAACTCAGAACTCACCCGTTTTTGGCCGCCCTAGCGGCCTTTCCGGCCTCCAGAGCGTCCAGAATTGCGTCAATTTCGCCCGCCACCTGTTCTATCGGGTTCATGCCGTCAACTTGCCGCAGCTTGCCCTGCTCCCGGTAGTAAGGGATCAGGGGCGCGGTTTGGTCCCGATAGACTTGCTGGCGCTTCTTGAACGTCTTTTCGTTGTCGTCGTCCCTGACCTTTTCGCCGGCCTTTTTGGCCTGCTCCACGCGGAGCTTGAGGCGCTTGATCAGCTCTTTTTCGTTGACCACGAGCTCGATGACGACGTCGAGGGACCGGCCGGTCTTCGCCAGGAGGCGGTCGATCATTTCCGCCTGCCCAACCGTGCGAACCGCGCCGTCGAGGATGAACCCCTGGGCGCAATCCGGCTCCTGAATGCGGGCCGTGATGATTTCCTCAATGACCTCATCCGAGACGAGATCGCCCCGGTCCATGATGCCCTTCGCGCGCACGCCGAGCTCGGACCCGGAAGCGATCGCTGCGCGCAGCATGTCGCCGGTCGAGAGCTGCGGAATGCCGCGCGTCTCGACGATCCGTTGCGCCTGCGTGCCTTTGCCGGCGCCCGGCGGTCC
>JAVJPA010000104.1:0-4987 GCA_040216495.1 Amphiplicatus sp.
TCTCGGCTGCGGCACCGGCCTCGCCGGCGAAGCGCTGCGCGCCGACATCGCCTGGCTCGAAGGCGTCGACATCGCTTCCGGCATGATCGCGGTCGCGGAGAAGAAAGGCGTCTACGACCGGCTCGCGCGCGCCGACATTCTCGCCGCGCTTAACGAGCCGGGCGAGCCTTACGATGTCATCCTCGCCGCCGACGTGCTGATCTATACGGGCGATCTCTCGAAGATCGTCGCCGCGATGGCCGCGCGCCTTGCGCCCGGCGGGCTCGCCGCCTTCTCCATCGAACAGGGCGCCGCCGCCGACTGGGCCATCGGCGAAAGCCTGCGCTTCGCTCATTCCCCGGACTATGTTCTCCGCCTCGCCGCACAGGCGGGACTTGAGACCGTTTCGGCCGAGCGCAGTGCGCTCAGAAAAGACCGCGGCGCCGATGTGGATGGCGTGCTCTTCGTCCTGCGCAAGCCGCAAGCCGTCATGGCGAGCGCCCCGCCCGGAACCGGCGCGGCGGCGCGAGATATCGAATTCGTTCCGAATGAGCCTGCTCCTCTTCTGCACTAGGTCAATTCTTTGGCGCGCAGTATGAAGCCGCCCGAAAGGGGGTGGATAGATTGGGGAAAGTTATCCCCGCAATTCGGTGAAAATCATTTGTTTACAGACGATTAGGCCGCTCCCCTATTTGGGGAATCGATGCGGACAGATGGGGAACGATAATATTTTTTCGCGGCGCTGCATTGTGTTCTTTATCGCCGCGGCGATCCCCGGCAGGATCAAAATCTGAGTTGACGCACTGTGACGGAGAAGTCGGATGTTCAATCATATCATGGTCGGATCGAACGATATCGAGCGCTCAAAGCGTTTCTACGACGCGGTGCTCGGGACGCTTGGCGCGGGCGAGCCTCTGCGCGACAAGGCCGCCACGGGGCATATCAGGCTCTTCTACCGTCATAATGGAAACACGTTCTGCGTCAGCGAGCCGATCAACGGCGAGCCTGCAACCTTCGCAAACGGCGGGACCATCGGCTTTAAGTGCGACTCGCCGGAACAAGTGCGCGCATTCCATGACGTCGCCCTCAAGCATGGCGGCGTCTCCATCGAAGAGCCCCCCGGCCTGCGCAACGGCGCGCTCGGACCGATGCATCTCTCCTATGTGCGCGATCCCGACGGCAATAAACTTTGCGCTATCCATCGGGTCAAATAGGATCAGGCAGGGTCTAGGCTTCTTCAGGCCCGCGATTTCGCCTCGGAACTCCGGCTCCCCGGCGAATCTTCGCTTCCGAGACGATACTCGCTCTGCACCAGCCCGCTCGGAAAACTTCGTGTCGCGACGTGCTTCAGCCGCACGTCGCCGCTCAACGCGCCAAAAAGCGGGATGCCCTCGCCAAGAAGCACCGGAATGCGCGTGACGATAAGGCGCTGAACGAGCCCCTCCCGGAGAAAGCTCTGAATGACGATCCCGCCGTCGACATAGACATGTCCGACGCCGCGGGCGGCGAGCGCCGACATGATTTCGGTCGGCGCGCCTGATAAGCGTTCGACAATCGCGCCGTCCGGAACCGGCGGCAGCGGACGGTTGCTGAGAACGAAAACGGGCTTGTCGCCATAAGCCCAGCCGCCAAACGCCAGAACGATCTCGAAAGTATTCCGGCCCATGACCAGCGCGTCCACTGTGGCCATGAACTCGTTATAGCCGTGGTCTTCGCAGTCCTCAGGCAGCCAATCGAGCCCGCCATCCGCGCGGGCGATGAATCCATCGACGCTGGCGCCGACAAAGACCGATGCCTTCATGCATTGCCTCTGAAAACCTTGGGCCATTCTCAGATCAAAAACGATACGGATGCAATCGACTATTGAATTGAATTCAATTCAGTGAAACTATCCGCCGACCGCATTGATAAGCGGTTCCTGGAAGGCGTGCCCCTCGATCCCCCTATCGGCATCTATCCGAAAGGGACTTCCAGCAAGGAATTCGCCCATGCCGACCGCTCTTGCCCGAAAAGTTTCGCCTCGCCGGCGGGCCGCGTCGCCCGAAGAGGCGAAGACGCGGCTCATCGAGGCGGCCGGTGCTGTCTTGGCGGCGAACGACGGAGCGCTCGAAATGGCTGAAGTCGCGTCCCGCGCCGGCGCATCCGCAGGGCTCGCCTATCATTATTTCGGATCGAAGTCGGGGCTGATATCGGCGGTCGTCGAGGCCTTCTACGACCGCTACGACGCGGTCGCCAACGAGCGCATGGATCCGCGCGAAAGCTGGGGCAAGCGCGAGCGGCGCCGGCTCGGACGCGTGGTCGATTTTCTGTATACGGATTCTTTGGCGCCCATCGTGCTGGCGATGCTTGGGCGCACGCCCGAAGTCGCCGCCGTCGAGGCTGCGCGCCAGCGCGCCATGATCGAGCTCGCCGCGCACAATATCGAGAACGGCATGCGTTCTGGCGAAATCGCGTCCGAGGTCGATCCGATGATCGCCGGCGCCGCGATCATCGGCGGCATCAGGCAGGCGTCCGCGCTGGCGCTGGAAAAGAAGAGCCGGACGAAGCGCGAGGCGCTCGCCGAAAACCTGTGGACTTTCATTGCGGGCGCCGTGCGCCTCAAGGAGACGAAGCCATGAGCGACATGAAAACGAAAAAAGCCCCGCCGCGCATTGAGACGCAGGACGATCTCTATCAGGACCTCGCCGGCACCTACGGACTTGAGCGTCCGTCCGCGCGAGAGCGCGTCGAGGCCGCACAGCTCGCCGCCGATGTCGCCGCCATCGAACGGGACGGTTATATCATCCTTGAACATCTCATCAGCAGTGATGAGAACGCCCGCGCCAAACAGGCGCTCGAAGAGCTTGTCGGACCGATGGGCCGTAACGATTTCGAGGGCGTGAAGACCCAGCGCGCCTATGCGCTCCTGCGCAAGACCCGCGCGCTCGACGGCATGGTCGCGCATCCGCGCGTTCTGGCGATTCTCGAAGCGATGATGGGGCCGGGCGCGCTGCTCTCGGCCAACCTCGCCGTGCGCATCCATCCGGGCGAGAAGCGGCAGGTTCCGCATTTCGATGCGGGCTTTTACCCCTCCCCGCGTCCGCGGCTCTGCCACGCGGTCTCGGCGATCTGGGCGCTCGATCCGTTTACAGAGGAAAACGGCGGCACCATCGTCTGGCCGGGGAGCCATAAATGGGCTGATGGCCGCAAACCGGCTGATGACGATCCGCACTTCGCGACCGAAATGCCGGCGGGCTCGGCGATCATTTTTCATGGCGACCTCTGGCACGCCGGCGGCGCCAATCGCTCGGACGCGCCGCGCATGGGCCTGACGCCGCAATATTGCGGCCAGTGGCTAAGGACCATGGAGAACATGTCCCTCGCCGTCCCGCCTTCCGTCGCCAAGACGCTGAGCGAGGATCTGCAAAGCCTGATCGGCTATAATATCCGCCCGCCCTTCATGGGCTATGTTGACGGGATGCATCCGAAAAGACTGTTGGAATAAAAACGCCTTTCAGGCGTTTGAGGCAGGCGATCGCTTTCATCCGTGGGCGGGCGTATCATCACGCCACGCTGCCAAGACACGGCCCGCCGCCCGCAACGGGGGACATTATGATAGACCAGCGCTTTGGGCTTTTTCGTATCGCTTTAGCCGGCCTCGCATCGGCCGCCGCCATAGCGGGTTGCGCGCAAGAAGCCGAAAGGCAGGCTGTTCATTTTGCAACTTCTTGCAAGCCGGAAGCGCAGGCGACATTCGACCGGGCGCTGACGCTTCTGCACTCTTTCGAATATCTCGAAGCGTCAAACGGTTTTGCTGCGGCGATGACTGAGGATCCCGATTGCGCCATCGCCAGATGGGGCGCCGCGATGACGCTTTGGCGCCCGCTCTGGGCGCCCCCGAGCCGCGCGGATCTGGCGGAAGGGGCCCGGCTTCTTGATGAGGCGAGCGGTCTTTCAATGTCGGCGCGGGAGGCCGCGTATATCGATGCGCTCAGCGCTTTCTTCTCAAGCGATGATCCCGCCACGCACCGCGATCGCGCGCGCGCCTACGCTGACAGAATGAGCGGTATTCAGCGCCAGAATCTGGACGATCCTGAGGCCGCAATATTCTACGCCCTGTCGCTGCTGGCGACCGCCGACCCTCAGGACAAGTCCTATTCCAACCAGTACAAGGCGGCGGCGATTTTGAACTGGGCCGGGGAGACCAACCCCGGTCACCCGGGCGTGCTGCATTACACCATCCACGCTTTCGACTATCCCGGCCTCGCGCATCTCGCCCTGAAGGCGGCGTACGCTTATGCTGACGCGGCGCCGGATTCCGCGCACGCCCAACACATGCCGTCGCATATCTTCACGCGCCTCGGCATGTGCGAGCAGTCCGTCGCTTCAAATGCGGATTCCATCAATTCGGCGGCGCAGTACGCCGAACGCGCCCAACTGGACGGCCATTATGAAGAAGGCCTCCACAGCATGGATTATCTTATGTACGCGTTGCTGCAGACCGCGCGTTACGATGAGGCGGCGGAACTGCTGACGAAGCTCAACGGCATCGAGAAAACCAACGACGATAACTTCAAGGTGGCCTTCGCGTACGCGTCGTCGCCGGGGCGTTATGCTCTCGAAAGACGGCAGTGGAAGGAAGCGAGCGAGCTTGCTCTCAGGCCTGAAACTTTTCCATGGGCGGAGTTTCCTTGGGCGCAATCCATCAATCGCTTCGCGCGCGGCGTCGGCGCGGCGCGAAACGGCGATCTCGACGCTGCGAAACAGGAGCTGGCGGCGCTTGAAGCTTTGCAGCAAGCCCTCGCCCCGACCACCTTGCCGTACTGGCGCGAGCAAGTGCAGGTGCAGATCGATGCGGTGCGCGCCTGGATCCTGTACGGCGAAAACGACCTCGAGGCGGCGCTGCTCGCAGCGGCTGCGGCGGCCGACCGCGAAGACGCGACCGACAAACACCCGGTGACGCCGGGCGAAGTCCTGCCCGCGCGCGAGCTTTACGCCGATCTGCTTCTCGCCGCCGGGCGGCCGGACG
>JAVJPA010000105.1:0-37447 GCA_040216495.1 Amphiplicatus sp.
CGACGGAAGCGGCGGCGGTCTTTCACGGCGCCGCCGCGCTTGCGGCGGCCTGCGCCGTCGGCCTCGTCTGGCGGCGCGTGAAGGACGCGGAGCTTCGCGCCGCGGCGCTCCTCGCCGGCGTCTTTCTCGCCGCGCCCTACGCCTATTACTACGAGATGGTGATCCTCGCGCTGCCGCTGGCGCTCGTCGCCAAACGCGGGCTCGAACAGGGCTGGATCAGGCGCGAGCAGGTTCTGATCACCGCCGCTTTCCTTTTGACCATGCTGATGCCCGGCCAGGCGCAAAAAATGGGCGTAAGCTGGGGGCTGATCACGGTTTTGATCGTCGCCGCTGCCGTCATCCGGCGGATCGCCCATGAGCATCCGCAAACATTCCGTCTGCGGAAAAACTAATTCATTTAAAGATCAGCCCCGAAAATCGGCGGCGCCTTTCTTTCCTCCCCCGCTGTCGCGGGGGAGGAAAGACTCTTCTTGCTTGATGTTGCTATTATCCGCTCAGGCCGGGCGCCGCGTCTTCATGGCGGCGGCGAGGGTTCCCTCGTCGAGATGATCGAGCTCGCCCCCGACGGGGACGCCCTGCGACAGGCGCGTTACGGAAACGCCGGCGCCTTCAAGCTGCTCGGAGAGATAATGCGCCGTGGTCTGACCGTCGACGGTGGCGGAGAGCGCGAGAATAACCTCCGTCACGCTTTCCTCGTTCGCCCGCTCGACGAGCCGCCCGATATTGAGATCGTCCGGGCCGATCCCGTCGAGGGGCGAGAGCAGCCCGCCGAGCACGTGATAGACGCCGCGATGGGCGCCGGCGCGTTCGAGCGCCCAGAGGTCGCCCACATCCTGCACGACGCAGAGGAGCGCCCTGTTGCGCATCGTGTCGGCGCAGACGGCGCAAGGGTCGATCGAATCCCAGTTGCCGCACACGGAGCAAGCTTTCACCTTGTCCGCCGCATCGGCGAGCGCGAAGGCGAGCGGGCGCATCACCGGCTCGCGCTTCTTCAGCAGATACAGCGCCGCCCGCTTCGCCGAGCGCGGCCCGAGGCCGGGCATCTTGGCGAGCAGGTCGATAAGGCGCTGAAGTTCGGGACCGATCTGGTTGTTAGGCATGGGCCGCTTATTTGGGACCTGCGTAATGCTTCCTAGATGAGATAATCTCTACAAGAGGAAGCAAACTCACACTTTCTACGGAAACCACCATTTCATTAGCAATACTCGCGGCGACTGCTTTTTCGTCCGTTTGCGTTCCACCGAACCCATCATCCACCTGAAATTGAGCACGACGAGCGTACCACATCTCCCCAATCTTTATGTCGTCAGCACTAAGCACAATGCCACTCGCTTCCGCTTCCCACGTCCGATTTCTGAACGGTGCATTCCCGCTCCAGCCACCGCCATCAGGCGAATAGTTTGCAATAGCGTAGACATACCCTTGTCCCTGAAGGAGTGGGCTGATCTCTAAGAACACTCCGACCGCGTCCGCATCCCATCGCTGCTGTAAGTTAACTGCGGCTTTCAATGCCGTTTCAGCCCGCGCCACCACTGTTGTAGCCTCTGGTGCGTATATGCGCGCTGACTTTCGCGTTCTACCCGCGAAGCCAGTATCTTCGACGGCGAGCAGACGATACTCTACTGCGTTCTCAGTTGGCGGATTTTTTCCCGAAGCACCGGGAGAACATGACAATAAAAATCCGCAGAGTACCCAGACGATTCCCCTCACAGAGTATTCCACGAATACCTCAATTCTCACTTGTTAAAGCTATCTAAAACGGCAGCTTCATGCCCGGCGGCAGCGGCAGGCCCGCAGTCAGCGCTTTCATTTCCTCCGCGGACCGCGTTTCGAGTTTCGCCTTCGCGTCGTTGATGGCGGCGGCGATCAGGTCTTCAAGGACTTCACGGTCGTCCTCCTTCATCAGCGACGGTTCGATGGCGACGGCCTTGGCGTAGCCCTTGCCGTTGAGGACGATCCTCACCATGCCGCCGCCCGAGGCGCCTTCGACTTCCATGGCGGCGATCTTTTCCTGGATCTCCTGCATTTTCGATTGCAGGCCCTGCGCCTGTTTCATGATGTCGCCGAGATCTTTCATCGCTTACTCCTACTCTGCTTCTTCATCGTCGTTCTCTTCCGGCTCGATCACGGCGGGCGCTTGGGCGTCGCGGATGCTCATGATCTCCGCGCCCGGAAAAATCTCGAACGCCTTTTTCACCAGCGGATGCTCCATCACTTCCGCGGTGCGCGCGTCGCGCAAGGTCGGCGCGCCCTCGACGGATGCGTTGACCGTGACCAGCCACTGCGCGCCGGTCCACTCCTTGAGACGCAGCGCGAGCCGCCCTGAAAGATCCGTGGGCGCGCGGTCTTCAAGGCGCATCTCGATGCGCCCCTCGGCGAACGAGACGAGATGCACGTAGCTTTCAAGCTCGGTGCGCAACTTGGCGTCGCGCTTCGCCGCCGCGAGCTTCACCACGTCGGCGAAACTGGCGAGCATCGGCCCGGCGCTGGCCCGCGCCTGCGGCGCAGCGACATAGCTGGCGGTCGGTTCGGATTCCTCGCGCGGCGCCGTTTGCGCGCGCGCGCTCCCGCGCGGCGCGGGTGACGGCGCTGACGAAGGCGCCGCCCCTCCGCGCGGCGCTGAAACCGTCCCGCCGCTTTTCAGCATCCTCAAGGCTTCGTCCGGGGTCGGAAGATCGGCGGCGTAGGCCAGCCGAATGAGCGCCATTTCGCCGGCCGCCGCCGGGTCCGGCGCCTCGCGGGTTTCTGCGAGCCCCTTCATCAGGAGCGACCACGCGCGGGTCAGCGCGTTCATGGAGAGCTTTTCCGCCATGTCGCGGGCGCGCGCGGCGTCCGCTTCGCCGGCGGCGCCGTGGTTCGCGGCTTCCGGTCCCGACGCTTTCACCCGCGTCAGGAGGTGAATGACTTCGAGCATGTCCCGGATGATGACGGCGGGATCGGCGCCGCTATCGTACTGCCGTTCGAACTCTTCAAGCGCCGTTTTCGCGTCGCCCGCGAGCGCCGCCTTGACCAGCTCCCACACCTGCGAGCGGTCGGCGAGGCCGAGCATGGCGCGGATCGTCTCCGCTCCCGGCGCTTCGCCGGTCGCGGTCTGTTGCACCAGCGCCTGATCCAAAATGGAGAGCGCGTCGCGCACGGAGCCTTCCGCCGCGCGCGCGATCATGGCGAGACTGTCGCGGTCGATCTCGACCTTCTCCTTCGCGGCGATGACGCCAAGATGATCGGTCAGCGTATCCGGATCGATGCGGCGCAGGTCGAAACGCTGGCAGCGCGACAAGACCGTGACGGGAAGCTTCCTGATCTCGGTCGTCGCGAAAATGAACTTCACATGCGGCGGCGGCTCTTCGAGCGTTTTGAGGAGCGCGTTGAACGCCGCGGTCGACAGCATGTGCACTTCGTCGATGATGTAGACCTTGTAGCGCGCCTCGATGGGCGCGTAGCGCACGCCCTCGATCAGTTCGCGAATGTCGCCGACGCCGGTGCGCGAGGCCGCGTCCATTTCGAGGACGTCCGGGTGACGGCTCTCGGCGATGGCGCGGCAGTGCAGCCCTTCGTCCTTCATGTCGATGACGGGACCGCGGTCGACGCCGTCAGGTCCGACATAATTCAGCGCCCGCGCGAGGATGCGCGCCGTCGTCGTCTTGCCGACGCCCCTGACGCCGGTCAGCACATAGGCGTGCGCGATACGCCCCGACGCGAAGGCGTTGGAGAGCGTCTTCACCATCGCGCCGTGGCCGATCAGGTCGTCGAAGCTCTGCGGCCGGTATTTGCGCGCGAGCACCTGATAGGCGGGCTTTGAGGATGTCTCTTCGGTCATTTTCCGCTGACGGCTTTCAGCCCCACTATAGAGCCGATGAGCATGATGAGAAACGCAAGGCGGAGAAAAGTCGCCGGCTCCTTGAAAAAGAAAATGCCGACCAGCGCCGTGCCCGCCGCGCCGATGCCGGTCCACACCGCATAGGCGGTGCCGAGCGGGATCGACCGGATCGCCTGATCGAGAAAGTAGAAACTGCCGATCACGCAGACGAGAAACGCCGCCGACCAGGCGAGGCGCGTGTGCCCCTCCGACATTTTCAGCGAAGTGGTGAAACCGATTTCAAGCAACCCCGCGATAAAAAGGCTCAGCCACGGCGTCATGACGCAGAACTCCCTGTAACGGGCGCGCGCCCGCATGAATTTCAGCCAATGTAGGGAAGGTGGAAGGCTGAAACGACCCGAATCGAAACTCGTTACGGCTGCTTCCTTCCGGACCTGACCGGGTTGGCGAGGAATCCGTCCGCCAGCCTTCCGGGGCGGAATATCTGCGCCGCGCGCTTCAATTGCAAGGCCGGGTCGCCTAAAGGCTTTCCCGTTGCAGCGCGAGCCCGCCATGTCCGCCGACAGTCCCTGCCTGTTCGCCGCCGAACCGCTCGACCGGGCCTCGGAGAAGCGCATCCATCCCGAGTGGGTCGCCGAGCGGCTCGCCGATGCGGCCAGCGTCGTCACCCCGCTCTACAAGGGGGATCCGCTGGTGCGCGGCGACGGCGTCGCGTTTTTTTCCACAGCCGCTATCGGCGAATTTCCGCGCGAAGCGCCCATCGTGTTTCTCGGGCTGAAGAACGGCGCGGCTTATTTCGCCGCCGACGTTTCCGCCGCGTCCTCGCCCGAGACGGCGCCGTTCGCCGACCTCGGCTCCTATATGCCGCTGCGCGAAGCCGCCGCCGCGCTCGACGAAAGCGACCTCGCCATTATCGGACAGGCGCGCTGGCTCCTCGACTGGCACCGCCGCCACCGCTTCTGCGCCAATTGCGGCGCGGAAACCGGCATCGTCGACGGCGGCGCGAAACGTCAGTGCCCGGAGTGTGCGACGGAGCACTTTCCGCGTTCTGATCCGGTGGCGATCGTGATCGCCGAGCATGAAGGCGCGTGCCTGCTCGGGCGTAACCCGCGCTTTCCGCCGGGTTTCGTCTCCGCGCTCGCCGGCTTCGTCGAGGCGTCCGAGACGCCGGAAGCCTGCGCCATCCGCGAGATCAGGGAAGAAGCCGGCGTCACGCTTCTCGACGCGCGCTACCAGTTCTCGCAGCCTTGGCCGTTTCCTTCGTCGCTCATGATGGGCTTCTTTGCGACGGCGAGGGACCGCACGCTGAAACTCGACGAAACCGAGATCGCAGAAGCGCACTGGATCGACCGGGCCGACATCAGGGCGATGCTTAAAGGCGAGCCGCGCGGCGAGTTGCGCCTCCCGCCGCGGTTCACGATTGCGCGGCGGCTGCTGGAGCGATGGGCAGGCGGTGCGTAATTGTTGGTGCGTAGCGCGTCGCAATCATAGGCGCGCGCAGCACGGGGCCGCCTTCCCTACGCACTACGAGCTACTCTCTACGCGCTAAAAACTACCGCGCCTTCGCCGCCTTATAAACGCCGAGAATTTTCAGCGACGACGAGAAAAAGCTCAATTCTTCCAGCGCGAGCCGCACCGGCTCGTGCTGCGGATGACCTTCGATATCGGCGTAGAACATGGTGGCGGTGAAGGCGCCGTCCTGCATGTAGCTTTCGAGCTTGGTCATGTTAACGCCGTTCGTCGCGAAGCCGCCGAGCGCCTTGTAGAGCGCGGCGGGAATATTCCTGACCTGAAATACGAAGGTGGTGATCACCGCCTCGTCCGCCGGATCGGCGTCTACCGGCTCGCGCGCCATTTCGAGGAAGCGCGTGGTGTTGTGGCCGGCGTCCTCGACGTTCGCCTTGAGCGTTTCGAGCCCGTAAATCTCGGCGGCGCGCGACGAGGCGATGACGCCGATAGAATTGTCATCGGTCTGCGACAGGCGCAGCGCAGCGCCCGCCGTGTCCCCCGCCATTTCCGGCTTCAGCCCCAGCGAATGGATGATCCCCCGGCATTGGCCGAGCGCCATGGCGTGGCTGCGCACGATCTTCAGGTCTTCAAGCCGCGCGCCGGGCCGGGCCAGAAGCTGGTGATGCACCGGCAGGAAGTGCTCGGCGACGATGTGCAGATCGGCGGCGGGCAAGAGGTGATGAATGTCCGAGACCCGCCCCGCGAGCGAGTTCTCGACGGGCAGCATCGCCCGCACGGCCCGCCCTTCCGTCACCGCCCCGAGGGCGTGCTCGAACGTCGGACAGGACAGCGGCTCGAAGCCAGGGGCAAACTCAAGGCAGGCCTGCTCCGAAAACGCGCCGGGCTCGCCCTGGAAGGCGATGCGGGGACGGGCGGAAGCGGGCGTGCTCATGAGGCGAATTCTCTCAACTGGATGGAACGGACCCGCGTTTGACCGCCCGCAGCGGCAAAAGGCAAGCCGCTTCATAGGGTAGGCGCGGTCAAAGGCCGCGGCGCAAGGGCGGGCGCGATGATTGCGCCAGTCCCTGAAGCCCGATAGAAACCGCCCGCCTACCTTCCCTGATGGTGCGAAAAAGCGGGCGCGGCCATGAACGATCCTCTTTTTGGAAACAAAGTCGCCAGCGCGATCCTTGTCGCGCTCCTGCTGATTTTCGGCCTGCCGCAAATCGCCGACGCGCTGTTCGGCGGACATGGCGGCGGCCATGGCGAACTGCACCTCGCCTATCCGATCGAATTCGAGACCGGCGCCGCCCCCGCGGAAGCGGCCGCGCCCGAAGCCGATCTCGGAACCCTGCTCGCAAACGCCAGCCCGGAAGCGGGCGAGCGCCGCGCCGGCATCTGCAAGTCCTGCCACACTTTCAACGAGGGCGGCGCCAACGGCACCGGTCCGAACCTCTGGAACGTCGTCGGCCGTCCGGTCGCTTCGCATGAAGGCTTCAACTACACCAACGCGCTGAAATCGTTCGGCGGGGAATGGACCTACGAGCACCTCGATCATTACATCGAGAATTCGCAAGGTTATGTGCCCGGCACGGCGATGGTGCAGCGCTTCCCCAAAGCGGAGCAGCGCGCCGACATTCTCGCCTATCTGCACACGCTCTCATCGAGCCCTGTTCCGTTTCCGGAACCTGTCGCACCGGCAGCGGAGCCGGCCGGCGAATCCGCCGCTCCCGAAGCTCCCGCTGAAACCGAAGGCGAGCCTGCGCCGGATAACGCCGGCGGCGACGAAACCGAGCCGGCGGAAGGCGAACAGGCCCCCGCCGCGGAAGAGCCTTCTCACCACTAAACAATGGTCGCCTGTGAAAGCTGGAGCTCGTGAAGGGCTCGACAGTCGCCTACTCCTGCAGGCTTTTCAATGATGTAGGCGAATTGCACGGGGGCGTTGTTACGCAAAAATATTCTCTCTGCAGGATCGCCCCGATTACTGCTGCCTGTCAGAAGACGCCGGAATCAATAAGTTCCAGGATCTGTTCGCGACACCGCGCTACATCGCCAATCGATCTCTGCTGATCCGCGCAGTTCAATATTGCAAATCACCAATATTGCGCACCCCGTTTTCGCAAAGACAAAAAGGGAGGCGCTGATCTCCGCGCCTCCCTTTTGTTTCTTTAAAGCCAACTCGTCCAATAGTTATATGACGATTCCGCTTTGTTGTGCGGCGCCCGGAATTTTAGAAGCGCAAATTAATGCCTGCGATCAGGCGCCGATCCGTTAGGCCCTGAAAACACAGCAGGGCTTTGTTGTTGACGCAATATTGTTTCTGATCCGCCTGAAGAAGATTGGCCCCTTCAATTCCAACAGAGAGGTTGCTGTTGACGGCGTAGCTTAAGCTGCCATTAAGCTGTCCCCGTGCGCCATTCACACGCGGCAGACCAAAGAAGAAAGAGTCTGTGTCGGCTGGCGCGTCATAACTGGAACGCCACGTATATCGGGCCCGGGCGCTCACGCCATATTTTTCGTAGAACAAAGTTGCATTGTAAGAGTGCCTGGAAAGGTTCTCTAGCGTGATGCGGTCCAGGGCGCCGGGTATGCCGAGCGTTGTGAAGACATTTCGCGGCCCATCGGCCTGACGGAAATTGGATGGGAAGTCCTGAGCGCTGCCGCCCGTCATTTGGAAGGTGTAGTTCCCGATAAAACCAAATCCGGACGCAAAGCCAAGCTGATCCTCCCACTCTGAAAGGTCATATTGAAAGGCGAATTCGACGCCGGTTTGCGTTGTGGTTCCTTCCCCGTTGAATGTCGATACGCGAGGCACGCAGATGCCGACGCCCTGAACCGGGTTGTTGATATTGCGGTTGGCGATCGGATTGAAGATGCCGCCGTCTTCGCATGGGGGCGTGATATCGATGTTGAGCTGATTGCCTACCAGATTCGGGGCCGGGTCTTCACGCACCACAGAGAACAAATTGGTGCGGATCTTATGAAAGAACCCGATGCTGACGACGCTCGCCGGCGCGAAATAGTATTCGCCCGAAATATCAAATGACCAAACGGCTTCCGGAACCAAATCAGGATTGCCGACGGGAACGGGGTCGTTCGGACCGGTGCCAAAAGTGACTGACGTCGACAGATCGTCAAAATCAGGGCGGTTTATATCCTTGGCGACGCCTGCACGGATAAGGAAATCCTCGCTCGGCTCTATCACCAGATTGAATCGCGGCAGAAAGAAGTCATAGGACCCCTCTTCCACGACCGGTGTCGTAACGCCGCCAACGATTGTGTTGCCGAGCGAGGAAACGGTTGTGCTCACCCAGCGCACGCCCGCGTTGCCGCGCATGCGCAAGCCAAAACCGTCCGTGTCGAAATTCGCCTGGAAATACGCCGCATGCGTGCTTTCCGAGATGTCGAAGAACGCGCCCGCCGACTCGGTCGGCTCGCCGATTAACGGGACATCGATGCCGGAGGTAGCCTCATTGTTCTCGGCGATTGCGGCGTTGAGCGAGGCGAGAACCGCCGCCGGATCAGAGAAAAGGAGAGCCGGGTCGACGACAAGAAAGTCGCCGAAATACAATCGCCTTCCATCGGCGGCGTTAAAGTTATCCGGACCCGCCACGAGGATGTCCGAGAACAGATCGCCCCTCGGTCTGTTAAAGGAGCTGGTGGTGTTGGTGAAGTTTGTGTTTCTGGTGGCGGACTCATTGACGGCTGAAGTCTTGTTATACCGATAGCCCGCGTCAATCGACGTCACGAATGGCGTGATGTCTGTCGTGTCATAGGAAACATCGAAGCGAGCCGCGGTCTCTCTGTTCTGCGTGCTGTTGATGTTGTGCTGCACCTGGCTGATCGCGTAGTTCGCCGGATCAAGGAGCATCGCCGTCGTCGGCGTTGTCGGCAGCCCTTGCGCTAGACCGAATTGCAGAATGCCATCCCTCAGATCGAACTCCAACGGCACGCCGTTATCAAGGCTTTGGCCGATTGACGGCGGCGTGTGGTTCGGATTGATGAAGTCGAGGACCGTGTTGAAATTGGGCAAAACCGAATCAGAATCTGAAATCGATCCTTCCACTCGCAACGAAAGCCGGTCGTTTTCCCACTCTCCGCCAAGCCTGTACACGGCGCTCTTGGTTACGCGCGCGCCGGTGTTTGAATCGGTTCTAAGGTTCGGGTCACGGGCGCCGGTAAGATTCGTTCCAGGCTCAAGAATGCCCGTGAGCGCGGCCTGAACGCTGCCGAGATCGACAGGACCGTTCGGTCCGTCGAGGGTTCCCCAGTCGATCGTTTCAAAGGACGTATTCGTCGTATTATCAATGACCGGGCCTGCTGAAACTCCGGAGAGCTGCACCCTCGTGCTTTCTTGTGTGCGCTCCTGATCGTTATAGATGCCGTCGAAGTAAAATTTCAGATTATCGGTCGGCTTCCATTCAAGCGCGCCGGAGAAGTTCAGCGTCGAATACTCGAAGTTATCATAATCCTGGTCAAAGAATTGAATGCGCAGGAACGGATAATCCTCAGCGCTTGGACCTGAGCCCGGAAGGACCACGGCGTCGCGGTCGACGCGGGGACGGAACGCGGCGACATCCTGGCGGGCATAGCTTCCGCTAACGACCACCCCGAACTCTCCGAGATCCGTGGACCAGTTTTTTCCAACCGCGCCAGAAAACCTAGGCAGGAAAGAATCGGCAAGGTCGCTATGCTCCCCTTGCGCCCGAAACGACAAAACATGGTCCTTCAGCTCAAGAGGCCGCAGCGTTCGCAGGTTGATTGTGCCGCCCACGGATCCTTCGATCGTGCTCGCTTCGGGGACTTTCGTCACTTCGACCGAAGCAATCAACGAGGCAGGCAAATCTTCAAAGCTGATCCCGCCGCGACCGGAGCCGGACCCCACCGTGGAGACGCCGTTAATCTCAGTTCGATTTTCATCAGTGCCGCGAATTTGCACGGCAGTGCCAACGCCGGCAGTTCGGGTGATCTGAATGCCCGTGATGTTTTCAAGCACTTCAGCGAGGTTTTGGTCCGGCAGCTTACCGATATCCTCGGCCTGAATGACCTCTTTCAGATTGTCCGCATTGCGCTTTTCCACAAGCGCGTTTTGGAGAGAGCCTCGTATCCCGGTGACGACGATTTCATCGGAATCATCCTGCGCCTGCGCCGTTGTAAACGCCGACAGTATCGCAAGCGCCGAAGTGGCGAGCAGAGTGCTCTTGGTCGTATTCCGCGCTGAGTGCTGATTGGCGGATTCTTGGCGTGTAGGCGCTGACATATTTCCTCCCGCTTATCGAAGTGTTTTTGAAGCTGGTTATTCAAAGGACGATACCCAGCCACATGTCAACCTTTTTTGTGTACCGATTATCTCATATTGGTAGGACCATTTAGTAGTTAGAGCGAGTTGTTGTAGATTTGTCGCGGCATCGTTCGTCAGGATTAAAGGCGCACGCAACTGGTCCGCGATAAATCCGGACGGCAGCCCCGACGACAGAGGAGAAAACATCCCAAGCGGATCACGCCGGCATTGCGGCGTCCGGAAAAACCGACTGCGGGCTAATCAGCCTAGCCGGCGACAGCGGACTTAAGGTACCGCTCACGATTTGCGGACGAATTTCGACGAGCTTCCTCAATGGCCTGCTGTTCGGAAACGTCAAGAAGCGCTTCCAGCAGGCGCGAGAAGTGGCCGCGCATCGCTACGCGCGCCGCGTTGGGATCGCGTGCGCGCAGAGCTTTCATCACGATTGAATGCTCGTTGACGCGGTGCGACGAGTCTTCGTGACATACTGCGGTATAGACGCGCTTGACGGCTTCGATTTCCGTGCGCATTCGCCAAAGGGTCTGAAGGAAGAAAACATTTGCGGCATTGCCGGTGGCTTTGGCGATCAGCAAATGAAAATCCCGGTCTGCGTTCTCGCCATCCGGCGAGTCATGAGCCGCCTTGCCCATTTGTTCTATCGTGCCCTCAAGTTCGTCGAGCTGAGCGTCGGTGATGACGGTAGCGGCCAAAGCAGCGCATTCGGATTCGAACAGGAGCCGCGTCTGGGTAAGCTCAAAGGGCGTGACGCTCGGCAGTATAAGTCCGATCGTGTCAGCGCCATTGCGGACATAGACTCCGGACCCGACTTTGATCTGAACCCGGCCGATCGCTTCAAGCGAGATTTCAGCCTCGCGAACGACGACCCGACTCACGCCAAACTTCTCGGCCAGCTCCCTTTCGCCTGGAAGTCTTGTGCCGGGCGGGTAAGCGCCAGACTCTATCATGTCGAGTATGTTACGCGCGACAGAATGGTAAAGGCGTTTGTCAGTCATCGCGGCTAGTCCATTTCCTGGCTATCGACTGTAATTGCAGGCGCCCGCAATCATCGACAGCCGCTAATCGTACCTTTCGTCCCGCCGCCAATCAAGGGTTTACAAAAAGGTCCTTCCAATACGGACCAAAACAGGAACTTGTCGGATCGTAAAAGCAGTAATGCCCCCAAAGCCAATCGTTAGAATCTGAAAAGGCGCGTGGGCCGTAAACGCTCGACTCTCACACCTTGCCAGCCGCACAGAGGAATTGCTTCCCAAAAACTTCGAATAAGCTCCGTCGCCTGAGGCCCACAAGTTCCCGTTAGTAGTCAAAGGCCCTGAGCCAGCCCAAATACGAACCGCTTTGATATCCAAATTCGCAAAATTGGTATGTATCTTTGGTTGACAAATAGGCGGCGGCAATTACGGTCGCCCTCAATAGCCTGAAAAGAACAAGGCCGCCGGAGGGAATTATGCGAAGCGCGCGCATCGGGATCTCGATCGTCTTACTGGGGCTGACGGCGTGCGCTTCGGATAACCTCACGGCCTACAGCGCTACGGCGCAAAACTCTGGCGCGACGGCTGCGCGCGACGTGCTGGTCAA
Source organism: Amphiplicatus sp. (assembly GCA_040216495.1). GTDB lineage: Bacteria > Pseudomonadota > Alphaproteobacteria > Caulobacterales > Parvularculaceae > Amphiplicatus. The sequence goes on from JAVJPA010000105.1 coordinate 12,144, forward strand.
AACGCCAGAAGCATACGCCAAGGCCGCCGAAAGCGCCCGGCCCGGCGATCGCATCATTCTCGCAGACGGCGTATGGCGCGATTTTGAGATCGCCCTTGATGCTGACGGGACGGAGCAAGCGCCCATCGAGTTGACGGCGCAGACGCCAGGAAAGGTGGTCCTGTCCGGTCAGTCCAGCCTGCGAATGGCGGGCTCGCACCTTGTCGTGTCCGGCCTCATCTTCAAAGACGGATATACGCCGCGCAGCGAAGTCATCAGTTTCCGGATCGACAGCGCCCGTTACGCCTCTCATTCCCGCGTAACGCAGACGGTCATCGAAAATTACAGCAATCCCGACCGCAGGCAGGTCGATATCTGGGTCGCCCTGTACGGCCGGAACAATCGGTTCGATCACAATCATCTCGCGGGAAAACTCAATGCCGGCCCGACGATGGCGGTTCGCCTCAACAGCGAAGAAAGCCGGAACAATGAACACAGAATCGAGTTCAACTATTTCGGTCCGCGTCCTGTGTTCGGTTCGAATGGCGGCGAAACGCTGCGGATCGGCACGAGCGCCTATTCCCTGACGCGTTCCGGCACGCTGGTCGAACACAATTATTTCGACCGGTGCAGCGGCGAAGTCGAAATTATCTCGAACAAGTCTGGCGGGAATACCTTTCGAGGCAACACCTTCTTCGAATCGCGGGGCACGCTCACGCTGCGCCACGGCGGCGACACGCTGGTTGAGGACAATCTGTTCGACGGCAATGGCGCGCCGTTTACAGGCGGCGTCCGCGTCATCAACCCGCGGCAGACGGTGCGGAACAATTACTTCCGGCGCCTGACGGGAACGCGCTTCTCCGGCGCAATGGTCGTCATGAACGGCGTGCCTGACTCTCCCATCAACCGATACCATCAAGTCGATGGCGCAGTGATCGAGAACAACACGTTCGAAAATGTCGCCGCGATCGAATTAGGCGAAGGCGCAGACGCCGAGCGGTCGGCCCGCCCCGTCAATTCCGTTTTCCGTAACAATCTTGTTGTTACGCAAGCCACCCAATCGCCTTTCAATCTGTACGACGACATGAGCGGCGTCAGTTTTTCGGAGAACGCAGCCTCTGCAATTCCGCCGGTTGAGATTGCAGCGGGATTTCAAATCCGAAAAGTCGAAGATCCGAACGGCCCTTATCTTTCGCCGACGGGCGGGGCTGGCGCCGCCGGCCCGTTTGGCGTCGCACGGGAAGCGACCGGCGTCACCTGGCATCCGAAGCCGGCATCGGATTCGCGATTCAGCGGCGGACGCGACATTGCGGTCGCGCCGGGCGACAGCGCGATCTGGCGAGCGCTTCAGACAGCCGGGCCCGGCGATACGCTGGTCCTGGCTGGCGGAACTTACGTGGAGTCCAAAATTATCGAACTGAATGCGCCGGTGACGATCCGGGCCGCTGATGCTGACGACCGCCCTTCTCTGGTTTTCGAGCGATCCAATCTGTTTCTCCTGTCCGGAGACGGCTCACTCATCCTGTCCGGCTTGTCTGTGTCGGGCGCCGAAGCGCCGGACTCGACCGGCAACAGTTTCATCGCGACGAATTTCCGCGTCGGAGGCGGCAATCATGTCGTCCGGCTGATGGATATGGACTTCCGCGACTTCGACGTGAACAAAAGCTTTTCAATCATTACGGCCAATAAGAGCACGTTTTTCGATTCCATCGAAATCATGGATTCAAAATTCAAGGATGTTTCCGGACCTGTTGTCAGGGCGGATTCGGAAATTGATGATTTCGGCGTCTACAATGTCGAATTCCTGTCGATCGCCAACAGCGAATTTCAGAATATCGCCGCGCCGGTTGCATCGATCTATCGGGGCGGAACGGACGAAAGCACGTTCGGCCCGAACGTCTCCGTCACCGGCTCGAAATTTAACGATATCGGAAAAGCCGGCGCCCCCCTTATGCTTCTTCACGGCGTCCAGAACTTTACTGCGAACGGCAATACGGCGGAAGCGGCGCAGCCCATCAGCATTGTCATCACAACAGGCTTGCCGACGATACACGCGACCGGAAACTCGGCGCGAGGATCTTCCAACGCAGCTTTCGTTACAACAACCGATTTGCGGGGCCGGTCGTGAAAGGGTTGAAAGTTTCTCTGGCGCTCTCGGCTTGCGCGCTTCTGGCTATGCCGGCCGGATGCGAAAGACCCGCGAGTTCGCCAAGCATCAACGCCGCTGATGCGAAGGCTGCGTCACCGTTATTCGACAAGACCGTCCAGGATTTGCGCGCGGGGGTCGAGGCGAATATGACTGCGGGCGTTCCCGTCCCGCGACCAGTCGATGCAGGCGGCGGCTATACGCACGAGCAGCATAAAAAGAACGGCAAGACCATCTACGAAGCCGGCATGCTCTACCGCCTGACCGGCGATGCGCGCTATCGCGAATTTGCAGCCGGCGTTCTCGAAGACTACGCCGCGCTCTATCCGACGCTCGGCCTTCATCCCGAGCGCAAGGGACAATCGCCCGGCAAACTGTTCTGGCAGGGATTGAACGAGGCGGTTTGGCTCGTCTATGCGATCCAGGGCTATGAGGCGATTCGTCCCGATCTTGACGATAAAGCCCGCATGGATATCGAGAACGGCGTCATTCGTCCGATGGCGGAGTTTCTGTCAGACGGTTCGCCGCAAACATTCGACAGGATCCACAACCATGGAACCTGGGCGGCCGCTGCGGTCGGAATGACGGGGTATGTTCTCGAAGATCGGGACATGGTCGACAAGGCCCTGCTCGGCCTCGACAAATCGGGAAACGCCGGCTTTCTCAAGCAGCTCGACCTGCTGTTTTCTCCGGACGGATATTACGCCGAAGGCCCCTACTATCAACGCTATGCGTTGATGCCTTTCGTTCTGTTTGCGCAGACCATCGATAATCATGAACCCGACCGAAGGATTTTCGAGCGTCGCGACGGCGTGTTGATGAAAGCGATCCTCGCGACCATCCAGCAAACCTACGCAGGCCGGTTCTTCCCCATCAACGATGCGATCCGCGAAAAAGGCCTCAACACGGCGGAGCTTAGATACGCGCTCGCCATCGCCTACGACAGAACCGAAGACCCTGCTCTTCTCGATATCGTCGCCCGGCAGAGCGGAGTCGCGCCGACCGCCGAGGGCCGGGCGCTCTCGGACGCGATCGCGGCGGGAAAAGCCAAGCCCTTCCCGTTCAAATCCATGTTGCTGCGCGACGGCGCCGATGGACAGGCCGGCGCTCTCGCCATCCTGAGGTCAGGTCCGGAGCCGGACGCCGCTGCGCTGGTATTCAAGGCGACATCGCAAGGCATGGGACATGGGCACTTCGACCGATTAGGTCTGCTCTATTTCGACAATGGAGACGAAGTTGTCGCCGACTATGGCGCGGCGAGATTTCTGAATGTCGAACCTAAAGACGGCGGACGCTATCTGCCCGAAAACGAAACCTGGGCTGCGCAAACCATCGCTCACAACGCGCTTGTCGTCGATCAGACGAGCCACTTTGGCGGAAATTGGGAGCGTTCAGAAAAGAGCGCGACAAAAATTCTCGCGTTCGGAGAGGCCGGAGGCTCGCAGTTCGCCGCTGCGGAAATCGATACCGCCTATGAAGGCGTCACTATCCGGCGCGCTGTGGCGCTCGTTCCGCGAGACAATGACGCTTCATTCATCATCGATGTAGTGAGGGCCCACAGCGCAACATCTCACACCTACGACCTGCCCGTTCATTTCAAAGGCCAGTTGATTGAAACGGGCTTTGAAATGGACCATGCGGTAGACATGATGGTCCCGCTTGGCGAGACGTCTGGCTACCAACATCTCTGGAAGCGCGCCCAGTCGGAGGCGATTTCCGGCCTCTCTCACCTGTCATGGCTGATTGCGAACCAGTTCTATACGCTTACTTTCAAAGCAAGCGCTCCGCTGACCGGCTACCTGACGGAGCTTGGCGCAAATGATCCGCATGACAATCTGCGGAGCGAACAGGCGCTAATCCTTCGCACCCAAGCGCGCGAGGCCGATTTCGTATCCGTGTACGAGCGAAACGGTCTTTACGACAATGACGAAGAGGTGACCGTCTTTGACGGCGGCTCCGTCACCGGCATTGCGAGCGAAACCCGGGACGGCGTCACGATCTACTCCATCGGGACGAAAGCTGACGGAACGATTCACCTTCTCTTTGCTGACGACCCAGACGCCGCGCTGACGCATTCCCTTCAACTCGATGGAAAGCCTGTCATGTGGACTGGCGCACTCCATGTCGTGCGCTGACGGAATTCTCGAAACAACAAGAAGCGATACCGAGGGAGGCGATTGACCGATGAACGCCATAGTGCAGACCAGACAACTCAAGAAAAGGCCGCCAAAAGAAGCGGAAACTTTAGCCGACGTCTTCAGTCCAGCCTGCGAAGGCATCCTCGTCCGGCGCGGTCTGTCGGCATGAGGATTTCCGGATTGAGGTGGTGGGTTATCAGCCTCGTCGCGATAGCGACAGTCATCAACTACATAGACCGCGGCGCATTGAGTTATCTTTGGAGCGATATTGCGAGCGATGTCTGGCCCGACAAGTCGACGGATGAAACCAAACAATACTACGCGACGATCTCCGTCGTATTCGTTTTCTCCTATGCGCTTGGCCAGACGATTTTCGGCAAGCTCTTCGACTGGGTCGGCACGCGCCTTGGATTCGTATTGTCGATTGGAGTCTGGTCCGTCGCGACAGCGCTTCATGCCTTCGCCAGCAGCGTTTTGACATTCAGCATCGTTCGCTCGCTTCTAGGCGTCGCAGAGGCAGGCAACTGGCCGGGCGCAGCGAAAGCGAACGCCGAGTGGTTCCCTGTGAAGCAACGCGCGCTGGCTCAGGGCATCTTCAATTCGGGCGCCGCCATCGGCGGCATTGTCTCGCCATTGATCATCGCTTTCCTCTCGATCCATATGAGTTGGCAGATGATCTTCATCTGCATCGGCGTCGCCGGATTCGTCTGGCTGGTCCCATGGTGGGTCCTGATGAAATCGCCGCCAGAAGCGCATCCATGGCTGACGGCGGAAGAACGCGCCTTCATTCTGAGCGGGCGCCGCGCCGACGCCGATGACATGTCGCAAGAAGCGATCGAGGGCTATAATCCGGGCGCGCTGGAAATGCTTTCGCGCCGGCAAAGCTGGGGCGCGATCCTTTCCGCCGCCTTTCTCGATCCGATCTGGTGGCTGTTCATCTTCTGGATCCCGATCTATCTGGGCGAAGTCTACGGTTTCAACGTGAAGGAAATCGGGCTCTACGCTTGGGTGCCGTATGTCGGCGCGATGCTCGGCGCCTGGTTCGGCGGCCTCCTGGCGCAAAACCGAATTCAGTCCGGCTGGTCCGTCGATTCTACGCGCAAGCTCACAATCACTCTCGGCGGCGCGATCATGCTGCCCGCGCTTCTGGCGATGGCGATCGCTGTCACGCCGGTTGTGGCGGTCTTGTTGATGGCTGTGATCCTGTTTGGGTTCCAAACAGCTGTCGGCAATGTGCAAACGCTGCCGAGCGACTTCTACGGCGGCAAATCCGTCGGCTCACTTTCCGGTTACGCCGGAACCGCCGCGAAACTGGCCGCCGCTGGCCTTACCTATCTCGTTCCTTGGCTCACTAAAGGCGGCAACTATGCGCCCGCCTTCCTGATCGGCGCCGCGCTCGCCATTCTCAGCGTCGCCAGCATCTGGCTGCTCTGCGGAAAAATCCAACCCCTGAAGCCGCGTGAACCGCGCGCGTAACAACTTCAACCTGACAGGACAATACTTATGAAACTCAAAAACAAAGTCGCCATCGTTACCGGCGGAGCGCGCGACATCGGTCGAAGCATTTCGCTCAAGCTTGCAGCAGAAGGCGCCAAGGTCGCCGTCAATTATTTCAACAACGAAGACGACGGCAAGAAAACGCTCGACCTGATCGAGTCGGCAGGCGGCCAAGCAATCATCGTCCGAGGCGACATGACGAAAAGCGAGGATGTCGAGCGCCTCCTAGGTCAGACGCAGAAAGCTTTCGGCGCCCAAATCGACACTCTTGTCAATGTGGTCGGCGGCCTGGTTGCGCGCAAAACGCTGAACGAGATGGACGAAGACTTCCTGAACTTTCTGATGCGGCTCAATCTCAACCCGGTTTTTCTGACGATGAAAGCCATAGTGCCGCACATGCCCGAGGGATCGTCTGTCATCAATCTCGCCTCGCTCGCGGGTCGCGATGGCGGCGGTCCTGGCGCGAGCGCATACGCAGCGTCGAAAGGCGCTGTGATGACGTTCACCCGCGCCATGGCGAAGGAGCTCGGACCGAAGCAGATTCGCGTCAATGCGCTCTGCCCCGGCATGATCTCGACGACGTTCCACGATACGTTCACCAAAGACGAAGTGCGCGGCAAAGTCGCGGCTTCAACGCCGTTGCGCCGCGAAGGCCGCCCCGATGAAGTGGCCGATATCGTCGCCTTTCTCGCTTCGAATGACAGCTCCTTCCTGACGGGCGTAAATCTCGATGTGAACGGCGGCCTCTTTTTCTCGTAATCTGTTCTCCAACGAGAGCCGACACGGCCGGATCGCTCCCGTTCCCGCCGCTCTATCCGCAAGACGAGAGAAACCGTAATGACCGGCGCGATTGTCACCATCGGCGAACTGATGATCCGGCTGAAGCCTCCGGGAAAACTTCGGCTCCGTCAGGCGAGCGAACTGGAGCTTTGCCACGGGGGCGCCGAAGCGAATGTCGCGGTCTCTCTTGCAAACTTCGGCCTCTCTTCCCGCTTCGTTTCCGCGCTGCCCGAGAACGAACTTGGAGAGCAAGCCTTAAGAGCGCTGAAAGCGTGCGGCGTGAACACCGATCACGTCATCCGACGCGCCGGGCGAATGGGACTTTATTTCATGGAGGAAGGCGCAGACCTCCGGTCCGGTTGCGTGATCTATGATCGAGCGGACAGCGCATTCACTGCATTAACAGCAGCGGAAATAAACTGGGACGCCGCCCTTGATGGCGCAACGTGGTTTCATATAAGCGGCATAACTCCCGCCATTTCTCCGTCCACGCGCGATCTCGCGTTCGCGAGCGTTCGCGAGGCGAAAGCGCGCGGGGCGCATATCTCCATCGACCTGAACCACAGGGAACGCCTGTGGTCTTACGGACAATCTGCGACAGATGTGATGCCGGAACTAACGAAAATGGCGGATACGCTGATCGCCGGTCGCGGCGATTGCGAAGCTTGCCTCGGCTACGCCGCGCCGGGCGAGAACGGATCCGATGACTGGGCTCGCGAACTTGCGGCCGAAGCCTTTCGGCGTTTCCCCAACCTTTCCAATTTCGCTCTTACGATTCGCGCCTCCCAGACCGCTGAAGTCCATTCCTGGAGAGGCTTTCTAACGACCAGATCCAATAGCGCCTTTTCGCGCGAATACGACATGATGAACGTTGTGGATAGGGTCGGCGCTGGCGATGCGTTCAGCGCGGGCTTGATCTACGGACTAGTCACAGGTCTTTCGGTCGAAGACGCCGTTAACTTCGGAGCAGCAGCCAACTGCCTGAAGCATTCGGTGATTGGGGACGCAAACCTTGTGACTGTGTCTGAGGTGGAAACTCTGGCTAGTACGTCGGCTTTCGGCCAATTGCGACGCTAATAAACCCTGATTTCCCGCAGATTCCCGACGAAGACGGACTGAAGCACTGCGGATCGATTACATCTAAGTTTCTTTTAGCAGTCACCTTGCACCTTCCGCCATGCTTTTCCGTCACGGCGGTTTCGATACAGAAATCGACAAGGCCCCCGCTAGGTCATAACAGTCACCGGCCACTAGGGCGACGCTTATAGGCTGTTATTCGACCGGGTGGAGCGGGTGAAGGGAATCGAACCCTCGTCGTAAGCTTGGGAAGCTTCTGCTCTGCCATTGAGCTACACCCGCGGACGCGAGAGGATTTGGCCCGAGACCATCAAAAGTCAAGCAACCCGCGTCCAATCCTTTCCTTCGCGCGTTTTGGCGACGAAACAGCCGCAAAAACTCAACGAAAGGAGCCAGGCTGTCTCGACGCCGAGCGCGAACCTCTCCAAGATTTCATTCCCCCTGCCCCCGGGCCGCCGCTTTCGGCTGCAAGGAACAGGCTTATCTGCGCCGATGGGGCGGAGTCTGGCGCGCCCGACGCGCTCGCTGGACCCGGGAGAACAAAAAGGAGGCTTTTATGTTGAAACGGACATTACGCGGCGCGCTTATCGCGATCGCGGCGGCGGCTTTCACCGTCGCTCCCGCACAGGCGGAAAACAAGCGCGAAAAGGCCGAAGAGCTGGTGGCCAAGGCCGCCGAAACCACGGCCTACTTCACTCAGGACACCGCCTTCGAGCCCCTATGGTCCACCGCCGACAACGCCAAGGCGATGGTGATCATCCCCAATTCGTGGCGTGGCGGCTTCATGTTCGGCGGCGCCGGCGGCAACGCCGTGATGATTGCGCGCAATGATGACGGCTCATGGTCGCAGCCGACTTTCTTCACGGTCGGTTCGTTCTCGTTCGGCTTTCAGGCCGGGCTTGAGAATTCCGAAATCGTGCTTCTCGTCATGACCCAGCGCGGCATGGAGCACCTTCTGTCGACGACAGTGAAGCTCGGCGGCGACATCTCTATCGCCGCCGGCCCCATCGGCGCCGGCGCCAAAGCGCAGACCACGGACGTTCTCGCCTTCTCGCGCTCGCGCGGCCTTTACGGCGGGGTCAGCCTCGAAGGCGCGATCATGAAAGCGCGCCACTCGTGGAACGAAGCCTATTACGGCGCCGAAGTCTCGCCCGCCGACATCATCTACCGCGAGCGCGCCTATAACCCGTCGTCGGCGTCCCTTCAAAACGCCGTGCACGCGCTGGCGACGCGCGACAATCCGCAGGCGGCGACCTTCGCGCCGGCGCAGGGCGCGGCTCAAGGCCAGCCGGCGCCCGGGCAGAAACCGGCCAACACAGATTATGAAGACGACGCTGTCTGGGGCGCGCCGGTGAAAACCGAGCCTAACTACTAGGTTATGAGGCAAGCGTCCTCACGCGCTTGTCACCTTGGTTGAGCGAACGGCCCTTGCCCCGGCGAGGGCCGTTTCGCATTCTCGGGCGCAACTCAAGGCGCGGGCGGGCAAGATGGCGGACGGCGCAATCGATCCGGCGAAATTCAAAGATCCGGCGGTCACCGCCGGCGGCAAAGCGCGCGCCTTCGTCGCGTTCGATCGCCTCGATACGCTCTGGGTCAACACCGGCACCTTGTGCAACATCGAATGCATGCATTGCTATATTGAATCGAGCCCGTCCAACGACCGGCTCGATTATCTGAGCGCGGAAGAACTGGCGTCCTTCCTTGGCGAGGCTGAGCAGTTTGGCGCGCGCGAGATCGGTTTCACCGGCGGCGAGCCGTTCATGAACGCCGAGCTTCCGGCGATGGCGCGGGACGCGCTCGCACGCGGCTTCGAGGTTCTCATCCTCACCAACGCCATGCGCCCTATGATGCGACCTAAAATGCAGGCCGCACTCCTCGCTCTCCATGCCGATTATCCCGCCCGCCTGACGGTGCGCGTCAGCCTCGATCATTATGACGCGCCGCGCCACGACGCCGAGCGCGGCGCGGCGGGGTTCGCCGAAACCGTCAAAGGCATCGACTGGCTCGCTGCGAACGGCGTTCGCATAACCATCGCCGGACGGCTGATGTGGAGCGAAAGCGCGGATGCTGCGCGCGCCGGCTATGCCCGGCTGTTCGCCGACCGAAAATGGCCGATCGATGCGAGCGACCCCGCCGCGCTCGTTCTTTTTCCCGAGATGGACGAGAGCGCGGATGTGCCGGAGATCACCACCGAGTGCTGGAGCATTTTGCGCAAGGACCCGCGCTCGGTGATGTGCGCCTCGTCGCGCATGCTGGTCAAACGCAAGGGCGCGGCTCGACCGGTCGTGCTCGCCTGCACGCTTATTCCTTATTCGAATGCGTTCGAGATGGGCGATACACTCGCGGCCTCACTCGGTCCCGTCCGGCTCAATCATCCGCATTGCGCCAAATTCTGCGTGCTTGGCGGCGCAAGCTGTTCGGCATGAGCGGCAACCAGAAAGGCGCCGACGGCAGGGAAATCGCGCTCGAGGCGCGAGAGATAGCCGGCGCGCGGCTTCATTCGCCTTCCGCCGCGCGCAACCGCGATCCGATCCGGGATATTTTCCTCGCACATATGCCGCGTAAAGGCGTCATCCTCGAAGTCGGTTCAGGCACCGGGGAACACGCGGTTCACATCGCCGCCGCGATTCCGGAAATCCGCTGGCTGCCCGGAGATCCTGATTCGGTCTCGCGCGCTTCAATCGCCGCCTGGACGGATTATCTGGGGCTCGTCAATGTCGATCCTCCGCACACGGTCGATGTTGCCGCGGCGGGCTGGGAAGCTGCGTTTCCCGCCCTCGACGGCGTCGTCTCGATCAACATGATCCACATCGCGCCATTCGAAGCCGCCAAAGGGCTGATCGCCGGCGCCGGGAGCTTGCTGAAGCCGGGCGGCAGGCTGTTTCTTTACGGGCCGTTCTCGCGTGACGGGGCGCATACGGCGCCGTCGAACGAAGCGTTCGACGCCAGTCTCAAGTCCCGCGATGCGCGCTGGGGCGTCCGCGATCTTGAGCAGGAAATTGCGCCGCTCGCCGCCCGCTCAGGCCTTTCGCTGCTCAAAGTTGCAGACATGCCGGCGAACAATCTGTCGATCATTTTTGAAAAACGCCAAGCCTCTGAAAAAGCTTGACGCATTTTCCACAAACCGGCTGGCGAAAAATTGTGGGAAACTATGATTCGACTAGGGCCGGAAAGTCGGTATCCTGATCATGTCTCGCGGCCCTGACGGAAATTCGCAGCGATTGCCTAGCGGCGGGTTTCACGGGAGAACGGGATGATGCGCTAGCCGAACGCCGCGTTCAACGGCGGAACGGAAGGATGAAGCAAAGGCGGCTTCAGCGCGCATGGGCCGGACTTGAACGGTCCGTTTCCGGAATGGCGCTCGCAAGGGCGACAGAAACCGGAAAGCCGGGATCGCCGTAGGCAGCGGGCAAGCTGCAAACCGGCGCGCCGCATTGATGACCGGGAAAGGCGCAAGCCGGACCTGGGAGAAGATGAGGCGGGTCTGGAGGACGCGGATACTGACGGACATGACGGCAGTCACGCCCATCAGCCCGCGCCCGAAAGGTCTAGCGATGGAGATTGTCGGCGGCGACGCAGATGATCGAACGTTGCAAAATTCGGAATGAAGTCGAGTTCCTAACGGAATTTGAGTGAGATCCGAATTTCCGCGAAAGCGGGAGCAGGGGCGCGACGAGAGTCGCGCCCTTTTCCGTTTGCGGCGTGTTTTGGGTTTGCGCCCCCATCCTTCGTGACGCGATGCTGCGCATCGCTCCTCAGGATAAAGACTCTTTTGGCACGAAAATCTTCTCTTCAGCCTGACGAGATCGCCGCAACAGCGGCGATCGTCACGAAGGGCGCGCCGCAAAACCAAACGCTCGTACCTACTCGCCTTCCTTCGGCGCAGCCGAGCGCATCAGGCACTGATCGGTCTCATACTCCTCGCCGCTTTTGCGGAGCACAACCACATAGAGCTTGCCGTAATCGAACATGACGCCGCACCGGTCGGGCGCCGTCATGTGCCAAACCTTGAACGGCGTTTGCGCCTCGACGCCGTGCGCGCTCAGCACCCGAAACACTGTGGCCTGGCGCGGCAGCGGATCGCGCCCATTCTCCGCGACCCGGATTTCGCCGTCGATGGCGAAGCCGCGAATGGTAATCCGCTCCCCGCTCTCACTCGGCTTGCACCGGCATTGAGAGCGCAGCTCCGGCGGTGCCGTCAGACTCGGGTCAGCGGCGCCGGCTTGAACGGCGAGCGCCAACACAGCAAAAAGATGCATAACTCCAGGCTCCGCTCAGCGAAAATGTTTCGACAGTTTCAGTCCCTGCCCCTGATAGTTGGAGGCGAGGTCTTCCCCGTACAAGCGTCCCGGCCGCGCCGCCATGCGCTCATAAGCGAGACGGGCGACGAGCTGGCCGTCTTCGAGCACGAATGGCGCGTCGTGGCTCCTGACTTCGAGCACCGCGCGGCTGCCATTGCTTCGCTGCGCGCTCCAGCCGAATCCCGGATCGAAAAACCCGGCGTAATGCACGCGGAACTCGCCGAGCCCGGTATTGATCGGCGTCATTTCAGCCGCATAGTCGGGCGGGACGGTCAGCGCCTCTTTCGAGGCCAGAATATAAAACTCGTCCGGATCGAGAATGATAAAGCCTGACGCGGGCGCCGCCATCGGCTCGAAATAGTCTTCCGCAGCAAGCGCGCCCGGCGCGTCCACGTCGATCAGCGCCGCGTGCCGGCGCGCGCGCCAGCCGATGATTTCGCTCGCGCCGCCCGCTATCTTCGCGCGCACCCCGACGCCGCCGTCGATGTCCGCAGGCGCGTCGAACAGCGGCGTTTCCTCATGCAGCGCGCGCATTTGCTTATCGCTGAGCGCGCATGCGCCTGCCTTGAGCCGCAACTGGCTGAGGCTCGACCCGCGGCGCACGAGAATTGAAAACGTGCGTGGGCTCACCTCGGCGTAAAACGGCCCGCTATAGGCTTGCGGAATTTCGTCGAACGCCGCGCCATGATCCGTCACCAGACGGACGAAGACGTCGATGCGTCCCGTCGAGCTTTTCGGGTTGGCCGCGCCCGAGACAGCCTCAGGCAGCGAGACGCGCTCGTTCAGTTCGACAACATAGACGCAGCCGCGCTCCAGCACTGCGCCGCTCTCAAGGTCGATCTCATGCATGGTCAGCCCGTCGCCGAGACGTTCAGCGACAGTGCGCGCCCGGGACGGCAGGAACGAGGCCCTGACCCGCCAGGCCCGCGCGCCGAGGGTCAGATCGAGGCTCGCCGGCTGCAACTGGCGCGGGCGCAAGGGACCTGCGAGCGTGATCGCCCCGTTATCGATCAGGCGGGCGATCGCTTCGGCGGGAAGGACGCCGGTTTTTCCGCTGTCGGGCATGCAGCCGTCAACTCACTAGCGCCTTCCGGGTGAAGGCTCGCTTTCCTAGTCGCGCGACCGGCGAGCGAGGTCAAGGATCGGGCCTTGCGCCGCCGTCACGTCCCTTCCCACGTTCTCTGGCCGCCTCTTGGCCACCCTTCCAAGCGCGATATAATAAGAACGGTCGCCCGGCGGCCGGGCGGCCGAGGGAGTCACAGCCGATGTACGAGCGCGTCACCCGAGGCATTAGGATCAGCGTCCGCCCGAACTACCTCGAATCGCAATCGGACCCGGACGACGACCGCTATGTGTGGTCGTACACGGTGAGGATCGACAACATTTCCGACGAGACCGTCCGTTTGCGGACGCGCTATTGGCGCATCACCGACGCCTTCGGCCTGACGGAGGAGGTGCGCGGCGACGGCGTCGTCGGCGAGCAGCCGGTGATCCGACCGGGCGAAGGGTTCGAATATACGTCGGGCGCGCCGCTTGGCACGCCCTCCGGCATGATGGTCGGCCGCTACGGCATGGAATCGGCGGCGGGCGAAACCTTCGAGGTCGACATCCCCGCCTTCTCGCTCGACAGCCCGCACGAACAGCGCCGCGTGCACTAGATCGCCGGGCGGCGACCACGCATCGCCAGACGATCTGGATTCTTTGAGGCGCGTCGCCCGGCGCTTTAATCTACTTGCAAGCGCTCACGATCGCCGCATCGAGCGAGTCGTAACACCCCGCGCCTGGATCGCACCAGACATCCGACATGGCGGCGTGGGTTACGATCGCCTTCTGACCTCGGGCGCATGAGACGAGCAGCTTTTGCGAAAGACCGTTCTTGATCACCGCCTGCACCGCGGGGTGGCGCGCCTGAGCCGGGGGTTTTCCAAGCTGGGAAACCGACAGGCTGGCGCTGGCGACAAGACCCGCCAGCCCCGAAATCAGCAGTAATTTTCCCGCAGCGATCATGACGGCGCCCCTGTTTGCGGGGGGCGTCGCAAGGATTGTGCCGTTTAAGGCGTCGTCACAGACCCGAGGCGCCGAACGTGTCGCAGGCGTTCGGATCGCCGCTGCGGTAGCCACGACTGAACCATTCCTGGCGCTGCGCCGAAGTTCCGTGGGTGAAGCTCTCGGGCGTCACCCGGCGCCCGGCATTGCGCTGGAGCGTGTCGTCGCCGATAGCCGCGGCCGCCTGCAATCCTTCCTCGATATCGCCGTCGTCGAGGAGCCCGCTCATGCGGTCGGCCGAGTACGCCCACACGCCGGCGTAACAGTCCGCCTGCAATTCCATTTTCACCTGCAATGCATTCTGACCGGCCTGATCGGTGCGCGATTGCGCCTGACGCACCTGATCGGAAATGCCGGTGACGGTCTGGATATGATGGCCGACTTCATGCGCGATGACATAGGCGGCGGCGAAATCGCCGGGCGCGCCGAAACGCTGCGACAGCTCGTTGAAGAAGCTGGTGTCGAGATAGACCTTGCGGTCGCCGGGACAATAGAACGGTCCCGAGGCGGCGCTGGCGTAGCCGCAGGCGGAGTTCACCTGGCCGGAAAACATCACCAGCGTCGGCTGCGGATAACGCTGGCCGGAAGCCGCGAAAACCTCGCCCCACACATTCTCGGTCTCGGCGAGCACCACGCCGACAAACTGCGAGGCTTCGTCGTCATGACCCGCCGCCGTCTGTTGCGAGGCGGGCTGCCCCCCCTGAAGCAGCGCCAGCGGATCGACGCCGATGGCGCGCAGGGCGAAAAACCCGCCGACCAGCACAACGACTCCGCCGATGCCGAACTTGCTGAGAACGAACCTGGCCAGCAGGAGGACGATCCCGATGCCGCCGCCCGTCGCCACCGCGCCGCGCCGGTCCTCGATATTCTGGCTGCCTTGCCGGCCGCGCCATTTAACCATTGTGAAGCTCCCCCAAGGACGCGCTGAGGCGACGCTCGCCGCGCTGAATAACGCCTTAATATCGCCAACCGGAGGAGAACTGTCGAGCTTTCTACAACCCTGCGGGGCCAGCAGGGCGTTGCGCGGGCGCCGCGCCATAAAACATTGACGAGCCTTCACGCAGGCCCGACTCGCCCTTGCGCGCGGCCCGCCCTATATTGCCCGCCAAACGCGGGGAGCGGACTTTGGCTTCGGGGTATTATGTTCGGCTTGCGGCGGTGCTTGTCGCCGCGGCGCTGTTAGGGGTGACGGCCTACCGGCCGGACGCGGGCCGGAAGGCGTTTGAGCAAGCCGACGCGGGATCCCGCGAGACGCTGGCGCAGAAATCCTGCCCCATCGGCGCCGCGCCGCTTCGCGCCGCGTTCGCGCCCATCGAGGACGTCCTCTCCATCTCCCCGCTCGGCGGCGTCACTGCGCCCGGCGAACCGCTGCCGGCGCCGTTCATCCGCATCAACACCAGAAAAGGCGAAACGGTTTTCGAGCGCCGTACGACCAACGCGCTCGCCCCCGCCCGCGCTGACATTGTCGCGATCGAGCGCAGGATCGACCGCAACGCCGAGGGCGTCGCCACAAGCGTAAGCTGGACCGTGCGCTTCAAGCCCTGCGAGGACATCTCCGTTTATTATGATCGGCTCGACGACATCGACGAGGCCATCCTCGCGCGCGCCGGCGGCCTCGCCGCCTTCGCGGAACTTGGCGGGCCGGACCATCTCGCCATCGAGACCGCGATCCGCGTCCGCGAAGGCGACGTCATCGGAACCGCGGACGGGTTCGATGTCGGCCTTTACGATCAGTCCGCCGCGCCCGCGACCATGGCGCGGCCGGAGCGTTACGATTCCAACCCTTATCAGCATGCGGAAGTTCTTGGCGCGCCGGCGAGCCTTCTCAAGGCCATCGGTCCCGATCTCGCCCGCGCGCGTTGCGCTATCGATTATCTGCCGAAAGACAAAGCGGCGATGTGGTCGGCCAAGCTCGGCGATGTCTGGGGCATGCGCAGCGCCAAGGGCGAGAACGCCTGCCGCTCGGCTCTCGCCGACGCGCCGGGCGCCGCGCAAGGCGCATGGTTCACAGACGCTTCGCACAACGCGCTCACCAACAAGGTGAGCGCCATCGCGCTCGCGCCCGACGCGATCGATCCCGACCGCCTTATCTTCGCGCTGCATGGCCGGTTGAAATCGCTGAAACCGGAAATGGTGGCTCTCGCGCCGATGCTCGAAGACGAGCGCAAGAAGGCCGCTCAGGATTTTCTTACCTTCGAGCGCGGCGAAGGCCGGATCAATCCTTCCTTCGACAAGGTCCGCGAGGGCGACGTCTATTGCTACCAGAAACTGCGCGCCAATTTCGTCGGCCCGAAAATCAACGGCGTGATGCTGATGCAGCTCAGCGAAGCCGAAAACGGCGCGGCCCTGATGAAACTCGAAGCGCGCGCCGAAGCGTCATCCTGCATCGATCTCGAAGAACCGTGGACGTTCTCAGGGAACGAGACGACGTTTTACCGCTAATTCGCGCGCGCTGAGGAGCGATTATCGCGCCAGCGCCCGGCCGAGGATGGCGCGGGTGATTTATCGGCTGCGACCGTTTCAACAGTCGTTTTCCCGGCTGCAACGGCCGCGCGGTGTTTGGCGGGAGCGGCCGGCGACTCGCTCCGCTCTTCAATATTGCGCTTATCCGGCGTTGCTACGCCTCGCGCGGTCAGCCTCTGCCCGGCTTCGCATACTTGCTCTTAATTCAGGCCGCACGCCGAGCTCAACGACAGAGCGGCGCCGCCGTCCTTACAGGACCTTTATCTGAACGAAGCTGACTACTCACTTTACGGAAGGAACTCACTGTCGCGCTAATGCTAAAAATCCACCGCGCGGCCCTTGCGCTCCCAGTCGCCATAGCGGGTCGGTTCGGCGCCGGCGGGGCCGCCGCGTTCGGCGGGCCGCTCGGCCGGCTTTTCCGCCCGGCGCCGCGCCTCGGCTTCGGCGAGGGCGCGCCGGGCCGCGGGCGGCAGATCGCGCCGGTCTCCGCTCTTTTCGCCGTCCGTCGGGGCCGGCCTGTCGTCGGTCATATTGAAGCGCCTTTCGCGCAGTCACATATAGGCCGCAAGACGCGCCGGCGCAAAGCCGGACGCTGATGGAGCGACGATCAATGAACGTTTTTCGCACCGGCATCCTTCTCGCCGCGCTGGCGGCGTTGTTCGGGGTTATCGGCTTTCTGATCGGCGGCGCGGGCGGCATGGTTCTGGCGCTGGCGTTCGCCGCCGCGACCAATTTTTACGCTTACTGGAACGCGGACAAGATCGTGCTCAAAATGTACCGCGCGCAGGAAGTTGACGAATCGCACGCGTCGGGCGCGGTGCGACGCTACGCTGAAACCGTCTCGGCGCTCGCCGCGCGCGCCGGCCTGCCGCAGCCGAAAATCTACATCATCGAATCCGACCAGCCGAACGCTTTCGCCACGGGGCGCAATCTTGAGAACGCCGCCGTCGCCGCCACCACCGGCTTGCTCAGGATGCTGACGGAAGAAGAGGTGGCCGGCGTCATGGCGCATGAGCTCGCCCATGTGAAGAACCGCGACACGCTGACCATGACCGTCACCGCCACCATCGCCGGCGCCATCACCGCGCTCGCCAATTTCGCGCTGTTCTTCGGCGGCAATCGCAACAATGGCGGCCTCCTCGGCGCGCTGGCGATCATGTTCCTCGCTCCGCTTGCAGCAGGCCTTGTACAGATGGCGATCAGCCGCGGCCGCGAATATGAAGCCGACCGCGGCGGCGCCGAGATCTGCGGCCGCCCCGACTGGCTTGCCTCGGCGCTCGCCAAGATTTCGCGCGGCGCGGCGCAAATTCCGAACGATGTCGCGGAGCGTCATCCCGAGACCGGCCAGATGATGATCATCAATCCGCTTTCAGGGCATGGCCGCGACAATCTCTTCTCGACCCACCCGGCGACCCAGAACCGCATCGATCGCCTGATGTCGATGGGAGGCGCGGCGCAGCCCGAAGCGCATCATGTCGCGCGTACGCGCGGGCCATGGGGTTAGGCGGGAAATGGCCTGCCTGAATCCGTAGGGTTTCGTTAACCTCGCTCGTGGCAGGTGGAGCCCGTCCCAGACGGTGCGGCGATGCGCGTTTTCAACCAGATTTCCCAGCCGCAGCGGAGCGCCGCGAGCAGGACCTGAAGAAATTGAGGCGCACCCAGTCAGCATGCGGATAACTCAGGGAATTGTAGCCGAACTACGTCTATGCGTTCCATGAATATTTCGGCGGCTATGCGCACGCTCGGCCTGGCGGCGCCTACCGCTGGCGGACTTTCTTAGCGAACGAATTTGAAGAAACGGATTACAGGCTGCGTTTCCTGCCGCTCACGATCAAGTCACGTCTTCCAGTTTTCTCGTTTCTGATCCAAGCTTATCTGCGCTCCCCGGCGAACCCTATTGGGAAGCTGACGCTGCTGACGACCCGCCTGCGCCGATAGCTGCTTTCTCTCCAACGCCGCGGCGACGCAGCACCCGGATAACTCCCTCTTCGGCGGCTACCTCGTAATTGTCGAGCAGCGCGGGCTCGCCTTCAAGCAGCGCTTCGGTCAGCCATGCCGCTTCGGGATGATTGAGCTGAATGATAAGATCGGGCGCCTTGTCTCGAATAACCTGACGTGTGCGCTCGATGTCGCGTTCATGGTAGCTTTGATAACGCGTTCTTTCAGCTTCGCTCAATCCCTTGCGGCTCAACACGATGCGCGTGTACCTTGCGACCCACTGGCTGTGAATTCGATCAACCCAGCGCGCATTGATATGTTCGGCCAACGGGAATCCGACGGAAATATCAGTGGAGATAGCGAGGGCGGTCGGGCGGTCCAAGCCTCTCGCCCAGCCGAGGTCGCGCATCAGCGGTCCCTTGTTGATGAAGCCCAGCATTAAGAAGAAGACTGCAAACAGCGCTATGGCTCCATACAGTCCGGCGTCAACGATGCTCGAACTTCGCTTCGCGACAAGCGCCGCCGCTTTTTCGTAAAGCGGGATAGCAAGCGAGATTACGGCGAAAAACGCCGCTGGCTGTATATGATATGGGAAGTACTTTCCTTGCGCGAAATAAGCGATGACAAAGGCCGCCGCGCAAAGCTGCGCGAGCACAGTCGCCGGGGCCGGTTTTGAACGAAACGAGAGAGCGAGACTGGCGGCGAGGCAGAATACAGTTCCGACGAATGCGTTGTTAAAGGCAAGCAAGGGTTCGGCGCGAATCGGCACGTAGACGTCCCGCATCAATGTCGTGACGCCATCGAGATAAGCCGGAAACGCGGCGAGCGAGACAGCCGTAAAAATAACGCCTGTCGCCGCCGCTATGGGCAACATGCTCGGAAAAAGAAAGGCAAGGCTGCGCGTGCGCGCCAACTCGTAGACGGCGAGCATAAGGAATGGGAGCGCGAAAATCGGCGGCTTGATCGCAAAGGCGAACCCCGCAAGCGTCGCTGCGATAAGCCGGTCGCTGACGCTTGGCCACGAACCTTCCTGCGCGCGGCGAACGAATACTGCGAACATCGGCAGACTAAACGCCGCCGCAAAATATTCGCGCTGCGCAAACGCGCCATCAGAGAGAATGAACAGAAAAACCGCCGCAGGGAGAATCACAACCCACCGGCTTGGACCCGAGCTCTCGATACGTTTGGGCAGGATACGCAACGTGTACGCTAGCGCGCCGAAAGCCGCCGCATAAGCTGTTGCGAAAACAGTCAACTCCGCACTGAATCCAGATAGGCGCGACAACACCACGCCGGGCATGTAGAGGAACGTCGGCACCGGCGGCGCCGTCTCGAAAATATCGACCCAGCCTGCCTCTCCTTCGAGTATGCGCCTGCACATCGACGTCAACCAACTGACATCCGCCGGCGCGCCGTCTTGACGCAACAGAAGCGAGGCAGCCGTCAGGACGGCGATCGCAATCCAGAACACTCTCGTGGATGCGGCGGTCTCACGGCGGTGCGTAACCGCGGGCAAATCGCTCGTCGCGGAAGACCGCCTTTCCTGAACGGTCTCGTACAAGTCGCCGGCCCTACCAAATCGTTGCATTATTTCTCCCCTGGCGGGACCTGACACGCGTCGCGACAAGCGCGGCGGGCCAAAACGTTATGCCTTGGAAGCGTTAGCCATACTTTAATGTCGCGAGCGGGGAGCCGTTGGGCTCTGCCAGCGCATGACATTTTACCTAGTTTGGAAGGGCCGCCTTTACCGCGTCGCCGGTAAGGTGCGGGGTCGGGCTCAACAGGGGATACTGTCGCTTGCGCATGGATTTCGCCACGATCGGCGGCATTATCGCCGGTCTTTTTGTCGTCGGCCTCGCGATTGCGATGGGCGGGGCGGTCGGCGTTTTTTTCAACCTGCCAAGCTTCCTGATAGTCTTCGGCGGCGCGATCTCGGCGACGGTGCTGCGTTTTCCCATCGACGAGGTGCTGGCGGCGCTGCTCACTGGCGCAAAGACAGCCTTCTTCGACCACCGCCGCAGTCCTGGCGAACTGCTTGAAGAAGTGAGAGGCCTCGCCGCCGTCGCGCGCCGGCACGGGCCGATGGGATTGGAGAGGGCCGCCGTATCGGACCCGTTTCTCGCCCGCGGCAAGCAGATGATCGCAGACGGTCTGCCGACGGATCATCTGCGCGAGCAGCTGATGCGCGAACGCCAGCTTGAAATCCAGCGCCTCGACGACGGCGAAAAGATTTTCCGCGCCATGGGCGAGGCGGCGCCCGCCTTCGGCATGATCGGCACCATCGTCGGCTTGGTGAAGATGCTCTACACGATGGAAGATCCGTCGACGATCGGCCCTTCCATGGCGATAGCGCTGTTGACGACGCTTTATGGCGCGCTCGTCGCCTACGCCGTAGCGCTCCCTATCGCCGACAAGCTCGCTATGAAGCTCGGCGTGCAGGAGACGAACCTTTCGCTTATCATCGACGGCCTCTGTCAGGTCTCCGAGCGCCGTTCGCCCGACGCCATCACCGACATGCTGATCGTCTACCTTCCAGAAAAGG
Organism: Amphiplicatus sp.; assembly: GCA_040216495.1. GTDB lineage: Bacteria > Pseudomonadota > Alphaproteobacteria > Caulobacterales > Parvularculaceae > Amphiplicatus. The sequence goes on from JAVJPA010000105.1 coordinate 33,051, forward strand.
CGCGCGGCCTGTTTGCCAATGCGGCCCCCGCGTGACGTGGCGCATCGAAAGACGGCGCAGGACGCCTCGCCCTGCTGGCGGCTGGCTCATCACCTACGCCGACCTGATGACCATCCTCGTCTGCTTCTTCGTGCTGATCGTTTCCTATTCGATTCAGGACCAGGTGAAAATGGAAGTGGTCGCCGGCTCCATGCGCGATGCGTTCGGCGTCGCCGAGGAGCGCCGCTACGCCGGCGACAGAAAGCTTATCGGAACTCCCGAACAGCGCCAGCCCGGCAATATTCGTCCCTCGCCCTCGCCGACGGCGAGCGGGCTCGCTGAAACGCTTGCGGCGCGGCCCGCCGCCGGCGCCGAAGGCGTCAGAGGCGCATTCGCGACGGCCAGCGCTGACCGGCGGCGCTACGAAGACGCGAAAGAAGCGCTTGAAAAAGCCATTCTCACACACCCCTTACTCAAGGATTCGTCTAAAGCGATCACTGTCAACCTCGTGGATGACGGAATGCAGATTGTGCTTGTCGATATAGAGGGCAGGCCGATGTTCGCTTCGGGGTCTGCGGCGCTCACCGAGCGCGCCGAAGCGCTTTTGAAAGAAACCGCACGCGCGATCTTGCCCTTGCCGAATCGTATCGTCATCGAGGGCCATGCTGACGCTACGGGCGCGGGCGCGTATTCGTCGTTCGATCTCACGGCCTCGCGCGCTAATGCGGCGCGGAAGATCCTTGAAGAAGCGGGTTTTCCCGACTCACGCATCGCCGGCGTCGCCGGAAGAGGCGCCGCCATTCCTCTTTACCCAGAAAATCCTTACGCTGCCGCCAACCGACGAATAGAGATTATTTTGGAAAAAGCCGCGCCTCTTCTCCCTTCTCAAAGATCATTATAGCGCACTCCACCATTGGCTGCGCGGCTAGGCACGCCCGCTCTCACCCTTAAGGGTTGTCGGATTACACGGGTAAGTGTAGCGTGGATTCGGATGACAAACGCATGATGGTCGCGCTGAGGGGATGACGCGCGCGATCAAGGAGCAGCAATGGGCGACCGTGTCGAGGAATTCGTCGGCACCTCACTTGAAATAGAGAACTTAGCCGAGCTAAAGGCGTTTTTTTGCGACTTTGTCTCAACCCATTTTGGGGCTCCCTATACCGGATATATTCTGGTAGCCGACAATTTCAAACGAGCGCGAGAACCGGAAGTATTTCGCGCGGCTCGCTTACCTGACGGCTTTCGCGAACATTATGATCGGAGCGATTTGATGAAAATCGATCCGTTTTTGCGGATCGGACGGCTCAGCCCCGAGCCCGTTCTAATGAGCTCGCTCATCGGCCTTCCCAGCCTCTCAAAGCCCGAAGAGGCGTTTCTGTCGTCATTGCCGCAATGGGGAATCAGGAACGTTCTTACATTGACGGTATGCGCGCAACCGGGGCAAATCGCGTATCTCGGCTGCGCAACGGACCAGGATTGTTTTAGATTTTCTCCCCTTGATATCCGAACCTTCTGCGTGATTTCTCGAGAAATGCACGCTCGGTATCAGGCATTGCTTGGAACTCAAACTGAACCTCGGCTTACCTCGCGAGAAATCGAAATCATGAACTGGGTTGTTCAAGGAAAAACGAACGCCCATATCGCCGCCAATTTGAAAATTTCTCCGCACACGGTCGATACCTTGCTCCGCCGGTGCTTCGGCAAACTCAATGCGTCTACGCGCCTTGAGGCGGCTCTGAAAAGCGTCAGCCTGGGCATCGCATTGGCTTGATTGAGCGGTCCCGTATTCACGGGACATAAATCGCGTTACCGGAAAAGCGTGATAGCAAACAGCAGAAAACACTTCCAAGCTTATATAAAGCAAGGATGGAAGCACATGCAGAACAACACGAAAAGACGATTATTGACAACTAAAGCAATGCAGGGCGGCGCCCAGCTGGAGTCTTTTTTCAAAATTTGGCTGACTTTGGAGCGCCGAAATTCAGCGGCGCGCGAAGATTTTGATCCCGTCGAGGACGCGACTCCGGCGCAAACCAACTTAATGGAGCTTGTCGCTTCCATTGAAGCAAAGTCGCTTGAGGATATCGCATACAAACTAGCCCTTTGGCGCTGGGACGCCCCCGACCTCGATGATCCGTCAGCCGCAATGAGTCGATGCGAACTCGTCGCCTACTCGGCGTTTCGGGATCTTGTGAACCTGACTGGCCTCGAATTGTTGATGAAGCCGGAGGATATAGAATCACATTTCTATCGTGAGCAGATGCTCTGACGATTCAGCTTTCATAGCCAAGCCAGTCCCGAGATATATTTAGCGCGCTTTCATCCCCGCACGCTCATATTTTGTATGGTATGATAAAGATGGAGGCTCTTCTTAAATTAGGAAGAGCCGTCATAATGCAGTCGAATTAGAGACGTCCCAACTTGAAAGTCGGCAGGCCGCTCCATGGTGCGCCATAATGTCGGTTGATCTTGAGACCTTCATCCAGGCCGCAAGCCGGGAGACCGATACTCATGTCCTCGTGCGACTCTTTCGAAACGCGGTCAAGGCGCGCGGCTTCACCGCCTCCCGCTACCAAATCATCGCAAGAGAATTTCGACCGGTCGCCTGGAAGGAAGGGCGCCGGTCTGTCGATTACCCGAAAGAATTGATCGAAGATTATCAGAACAGCGGGTATTTCGGCATAGACCCCCTCATAGGAGCCGCGCTGCGCGCGCACGAGCCTTTCTATTGGCGAGAGGCTCGAAGCAGGACCGACCTGAGCGCCGCGCAAAAAGCCTACTTTGTCGAATTAGGCAACCACGGCTTCCATGACGGACTGGTGGTTCCTGTTCTTTTAAAACCCGGTGAAATCGCATACTTCGGCCTTAGCATGAAGAACAAGCTGCTTGCCTTGACAAGGGCTGAGCTTATCGAAGTGCAGATCATCTGTCAGATTACGCACCAGCGCTATGAACAACTGCTGGAGCAACCCGAAACGCTCAATTTGACGCCGCGGGAAATGGAGGTCATCTCCTGGATCATGCAGGGCAAGAGCAATGCGGCTATCGCGACAATACTTGGCATATCGAACCATACTGTCGATACGCTGGTCCGCCGGTGCTTCAGGAAACTGGGCGCAGCAAACCGCCTTGAAGCATCTCTGACAGCCGTTAGCCGGGGCCTAGGCGTCACTTTGCCTAAAGCAAGTTAGCCGCTGAACCATTCTCGTCCCCCAACTGCGTGACTGACGTAAGGCGGACCCCTCCTTACATCCACGACATTCATCGGGAGACGCACCAGTGACAAAATCAGCCGCGGCAACGGCGCCGCAAGGGTCGGCTTTGGACGCTCGCCGCATGGAAGGCGAGTTCGATCTTTCGACCGTGTTCCGTATTTCACGTGTCATTAAGCATCAGCTTGAACATGAAGTTCGCGGAGAAAGCGGCGCCGAAACGCAGGCAAGGGTTATTCTGCTCGCACGCGCTCAAACGCGCCTGATCGATCTCGCAGGCAAAATGACGGGGCGAGACGCGCGCTCCATACGGCTCGAGCTTGACGCCTGGCTCAGTACGCCTGCGAACTCAGCGGATTCTTTAGAGCACATGAACGACCATGACATGGCCGCCATCGAGGCTGCATTGAAGCTCGTCGAAAAATTTCCGGCCCAACGAGAAATGACGACGACAGAATAAAGCTCCCTGGGCATCCATCGCTAGTTTGCGAGTCCCCGGTCTCCCCCAAGGGGGGCTCGCATCGATCCCGCTTCGCTTGTCTCCGCGCTCTATCGGAGACGGCGAAGCGGGATCATTCTTTTGCGGCGGGCCGAACGAACCGCTAATGCGCTTCGTCCCAGTTCTTGCCCGATTTCGCCTCGACGACGAGCGGAACCGAAATATCAACGACAGGCTGGTGCGCTTTCGACATCACTCCCGAGACGAGCGCGCCGGTTTTTTCCGCCTCGCCATTGGGCGCTTCGAAGATAAGCTCGTCATGCACCTGCAGCAGCATCTTCGCCGAAAGCCCTGACTCCTTCAATGCTTTCGGCATGCGGATCATGGCGCGGCGGATAATGTCGGCCGCCGATCCCTGCAACGGCGCGTTAATCGCCTGGCGTTCGGCATAGCCGCGCATCGCCGGATTCTTGTCATTGATGCCGCCGACATGGATGCGCCGGCCGAAAATCGTCTCCACGTACCCGTCGAGCCGCGCTCGCCTTATGGTCTCATCCATATATTGCTTGATGCCGGGGAACTTATCGAAATAGCTCGCAATATAGTCCTTCGCCTCGCCGCGGCTGATGCCGAGCTGGTTGGCGAGCCCGAAGGCGGAAATGCCGTAAATGATGCCGAAATTGATCGCCTTGGCGCGCCGCCTGACCATCGGGTCCATGCCTTTGACCGGCACGCCGAACATTTCGGACGCAGTCAGTGCATGAATG
>JAVJPA010000106.1:0-6388 GCA_040216495.1 Amphiplicatus sp.
CGCCGCCGCCGTCATCGCGCCTGTCCCGCATTCGTCCCGGCCGCGAAGAAGCCGGTCACGGCCCCGCCTACCCCCGCTGTAGCGAAATCAAGCTTCGACAGCGCGACGCGCGATGCGAGCGGATCGCCTTTGCGCAAGCGCTCGATCAGCCGCGCCGCGAGACTGACGATCACCGCCGATTCCATCGCGAGGCTTTTGCTGGTCAAGGCGGCGGGAAGTTTTCGCGCGTCGATCATCAGCGCGTCGCAACCGTCCAGCATACGGTCCATGACCTTGCGCAGCGCCGGACTCGACGCCTTTTTGTCCAGATCTTCGATGGCGCCGCCTTCTTCAGCGAGCCAGTCGCCGATGATGTAGACGCGGTCGAGGTCGCGCCGGTCGTCGCCGCAATCCTGCAAGTGATTGACGATCTGCAACACGGTGCAGAGCGCATCGGAGTAAACGTAGCCGGCCTTGTCCTCGCCGTGCAGGTCGAGAAGGTAGCGCCCCACCGGATTGGCGGAGAGCGCGCAGTAGCCGAGGAGTTCGTCCCAATTGGCGTAGCGCAGCTTCACCGCGTCCTGAATGAAAGCGGCGATGAGGTCCGAGCCGTGCTGGGTCGGCACGCCGGTCGCCTTCATGCTCTCGCGCAGGGCATGGGCCTTGGCGAACTCCGCGCCATAGCCCGGCTCGCCCCTTAACGCCGCGTCGAACGCCTTCAGCCGGACGATTTTCTCGTCGGCGGGAAGCGCGCCATTGTCGGCGATGTCGTCGATGGCGCGGGCGAAGGCGTAGAATTTCGCCACATGGGGCCGAAGCCGTTTCGGCAGCAGGAAAGAGCCGACGGGAAAATTCTCATCGGACGCGCCCTTGCCCGAGGGCGTCTCGGGAGTCGCTGTGGAACGCGCTGCGGTGTCGGTCAGGGCTGTCATCGCGGGCAAGCTTTACGGGTTTTCACCAAGGGCCGCAAACCTCTCCCGGCGCGGCTTTCGGCCCCGCTTGGCTCGGGCGCTGCGGCGGCTTAGGCTCCCGTCCCATCATGCTGACATTCCTCGCCTTCCTCGCCCTCGCCTCATGGATTTACCTCGCCTTCTGGCGCGCCGATTTCTGGCGCGCGAGCGAGCGCCTGACGGATGCGCCCGACCCCGCCCATTGGCCGGACGTCGTCGCCGTCATTCCCGCTCGCGACGAGGCGGCGTCGATCAGCGCCGTCGTCGCGGCCCATATGGCGAGCGACTATCCGGGCGCTTTCTCGGTGATCGTCGTCGATGACGCGTCGGGCGACGGCACCGCCGATCTCGCCCGCGCCGCTGCGACCGGCGCGCGGCTTCTCGACGTCATCCTCGCGCCGCCGCTCGAAGAAGGCTGGACCGGCAAGCTCGCGGCCCAGCGCGCCGGCATTGAAAAGGCGCGCGAAACGGCGCCCGAAGCGCGCTACCTTCTGCTCTGCGATGCCGACATCGTCTTCGCGCCGTCTACGTTGCGCCGGCTTATCGCGAAGACGGAAAACGAAAACATCGCCCTCGCCTCTCTGATGGCCCGGCTCGATGCGCGGGGCTCGTGGGGCCGGCTGCTCATTCCCGCCTTCGTCTACTTCTTCCAGAAACTTTACCCCTTCCCGCTCGTCAACGATCCGGCGAAACGCGTCGCCGCGGCGGCGGGCGGATGCATGCTGGTGCGGCGCGAGGCGCTTGAGGCTTCGGGCGGCGTCGAGGCGATCCGTGCACGGTTGATTGACGATTGCGCGCTGGCGCAACGCTTGAAGCTTGAAGGCGCCGGGGCGCCGCGACGGATCTGGCTCGGCCTCGCTGACGCCGAAGCGACGAGCCTCAGGGACAATCAGGCGCTCGCGTCGATCCGCGCCATGGTCGAGCGCACCGCCTTTGCGCAACTCGGCTATTCGTGGCCGATGCTCGCCGGCGCGGTTCTCGGCATGACGATTGTCTATTTCATTCCGCCCTTCGCGGTTCTGACCTCGCTCTTTCACCACAACGGCGCCGCCGCCGGCTTCGGTCTCGCCGCCTGGGCGATCATGGCGGCAACCTACGCGCCGACCGTAAAACTTTACGGCGAACCGGCGTGGAAGGCGGTTCTTCTGCCCGTCGCCGCCTTCTTCTACACGCTGATGACGATTGCTTCCGCAGCGCAACATGAACGCGGCGAAGGCGGACGCTGGAAAGGCCGACTTTATCATTAATGAACGCGAGAAACCGTCTTGCTTTCGCGTTTGAGGCGAGCGCGCCCGCGTCGGACCATCCCTCAAGCGCACTCCTTGCAGTTTTTCCTCGCAGTGATAGCGTCCCGGCCCGGGGGATGATGTGTGGTGTCGGAAGGGGGCTCCATGTTTCTGTTCGGGTTTCAGCGCTTCATCGCGCCGACGGTGATCAAGTTCTTCTACTATATCGGGCTCGTCTTCACGGTTTTCGCCGGGCTCGGCGTCATCATCTACGCGCTCGCGGAAATGAAAAACCTCGGCGGACAACAAGCCGTCGGGATGATCCTCGCGGCGCTGATCGGTACGCCGATCATGATCCTGCTGATGCGGTTTTCGACCGAGATGTGGCTGGTGCTTTTCGAGATCAACAACCGGCTCGGACAGATCAGGGACAAGAAATAGTCAGCCGACGAACCCTTCGGCTTTCAGCCAACTGATCGTCGCCTCAAGGGCCGGCTCGAACGGGCTCGCGCGCCAGTTCAGCTCGCGCGCGGCTTTCTCGCTGGAAAAAGAAACCTGACGTCCGGCGAGGCGCACGCCTGTGAGCGGTGCCTTTGGCGGCTTGCCGGTGAAGGTCGCGACAAGCCCCGTGTCCACAAGGCCGGCGGCGAGGGCGATCCCGTAAGGGAATTTCGTTTTCGGCATCGCCCGTCCTGAAAGCGTTTCCAGCGCATCGAGCAGCCGGCGCATGTCGACATTCTCTCCGCCCAGAAGATAGCGCGCGCCCTTGCGGCCGCGATCACGCGCGGCGATCAGGCCTTCCGCGAGACTCTCTACGGGGACGAAGTTCAGCGTGCAGTCGATATAAGCCGGCGTCTTCGCGTTCAGGAAGTCGACGATCATCTGCGTCGGCGGCGTCAGGCTCTTGTCGCCTGGACCGAGCGGTTCGGTCGGAATGGCGATCACCGCGTCGAGGCCGCTCGCAACGGCTTCCTCCACCGCGCGTTCGGCGTCATGCTTCGACAGGGGATAGGGGCCGAGCATGTCGGCGCGCGCCGGGCGTGTCGTTTCGTCCGCGTAGGAGGGGCCGATGGACGTGTTGCGCCCGACCAATGTCGTCAGACTTGAGCAATGCACGAAGCGGCGCACGCCGGCGCGCTTCGATGCTTGCGCCATGATCTCCGTTCCGCCGCGATTGACGCGATCGAAAACGGCGCGGTCCCTCGCCCAGAGCTGCGCATCGCCGGCGAGATGAAACACGCAGTCAACGCCGTCAGCGGCGCGCTTCGCCGTGTCCGCGTCGGTCACGGAACCTTGGATGTCGTCCTCCGTTTCAGCGGGCGACAGGTCCAGCACACGCACGCGCTCGCCTCGCCCCCTCAGGAGCCGCACAAGATGGCGTCCGACAAAACCGGCGCCGCCTGTCACCAGCGATAGGCTCACGCGCCCGCCTTGCAGACAAGCAGCCCCATGTCGGTCACTGATCCGGCGATGAGGCGGCCTTCAAGTTCGACCGCCGCCGTCGCCGCGCTGAAGCTTTTGCCGCTGTCATCGTCGAACAGGATCGACACGTCGCCGCGCTCAGGGTCGGCCTTGACGATGCGCGAGGGCGCCTCGCCGACGCCGAGGCGGCGGTTGAGAAAGATGCGGAACATGGAGGGATGAACCGCCGCAATCACGCCGCCGTCTTCGGCGATCTTGAGATTGTCCGGCCCGCCCGGCAGCGCGATGCGCGCCGTCTCGGTCAGTCCCTCCGGCGATTTTCGCATAAGGATGATCGCGTTCTCTCGCGTCGCCGCGAGCGCCACATCGCCGCCGAGCGTGCGCGCGAGGCCGTTGGCGTAAACCGCTTTCGCGAACAGGATATTGCCGCCTGCGCCGACGACGCCCGACCGCTTCAGTCGAAAAGCGTCCTCAAAACCGGCGCCGAACCCGCATTCGGCATGATCGAAACTCACCAGCGTCAACCCGTCTTCATCAAGAATGCTGTTCGCCGAACAGGGTGCCGGTTCGTCGGCGCCGATAAAGGCTTCGCCGTTAGCGCCGACGCGCTCGATCCGCGGCGTCATCAGCCAGCCGCCGTTGATCTTCTGGTAGGCCCGGTTGATGAACGCGATCTCGCCGCTTCTTTCATTGTATGAAACCGCTTGCGGACGAACGCCGCCGGCGATGTCGTCGCCGCTGACGATCGGCCTCGCCTCCGCCTTTTCGGCTGACGGATCGAACAACGCATCAAGCGAAACGGCGTAGACGCCGCCTTGCGGCACCTTCATCGCCTTTTTGCTTGCGGCGCGCTCGGCCGCGCGGCGGTCATAGGCGGCGACATAGAGCCGGCGGCGCAGCGTATCGACAGCGAAATCTTCCGCGCCGCGCAGGGCCACGCCCGTCGCCTGATCGACGAGCGCGACGCGCCGGCACGTTTCGGCTGAATACTTTGCGGGACCGATCTCCTCGCGCGCGCAAGCGCCCGCCAGCGCCGCGAGAATGAAAGCAGCCATTGCGCGCTTAAACCGCGCCTTCGGTCCGGTTCTCATGGCCGTTCCCCTCGCCTTCAGCGCGCTCGCCCGGCGCCGCCCCCGACTTATTACTCGGCCTTACATACGCCCATTTGGCGAGAAACAGCGCCAAGCGGGATTCCACCTTGGCCGCCGCCTCGTCCGAATAGGCGAACTTATTCTTCTCGAAGCTTTTGACGGATGCAAGGTAGGTTTCGAATTTCGGCCTCGCCTCATCGAAACCCGACAGGCCGAGCGCGCTGTAGACCTTTTCAACGCTTTCCAGGGGACGCGCATCCAGATCGGCATAGCGCAGCTCGATATAGCGATCCGCCGGCATATCGGCGGCGTCCGCCTCCAGCGCCGTCATCATCCGCACATAAACCGACAGGATCGTCTCGTCGATGTCCACATGATCGTAGCCCTGCAACGCGAATTCGGCGAACAGCTTCTTGTAGAAATTCCGCATCGAGACGAAAACATCGTACGGGTTGCGGTGAATGTGGACGAACTTCGCGTCCGGGAACATCCGGCGGAGCATCGCGAGTCGGCCCGTATAGACCGGGTTCTTGATGAGAAGCGGTTTCCCGCCCTGATGCAGATAGAGCTTGCGCATCAGGTAGACGAAGCGCTCTTGCCAGGCTTTCACTTCTTCCGGCTTGCAGCCGTCGAAAAAGAGGCCTCTCGGGACGAGATCGGCGAAGGCGCGCGGAAAATAGATGCCGTGATAGAACGAAAGGTCCGACATGTTGGCGACGGCGATCTCGTCTTCCTGCGGACTGTCGGGCGTCACCGGGATATTGTCGATGTAGCGGTGTTCCGGGAGCGCGCGCTCCAGCAGCGGGTTGAAGGCTTTAGCGAGCCCGAACAGGTCCCAGGGGAGACCCGTCGCCACCGGCGGCACGAAACCGAACGCGCCCGACTTCGCCATGATGTTGTAAAGATGCGTCGTTCCCGAGCGCCAATGGCCGAGGATGAACACTGGCGGCGCCATCTCGTCGGCGGCGGGCAGCCGGCTTTCCATCATCACCCGCTCGGCGGTCGAGAACGGCCAGCGAGCGGCCACCGAAAGCGCGATCATCGCCGCCGAGGCCGGCTTTTCCGGCAGGCCGGCGCGCTGGATCACCGAGAACAAAGTCGCCGGGTTGGCGCCGCAAAGCGGGTGAGCCATGAAGCAGTCCTTAACGTCTCTTAACAGTTGCGGCAGGCCAGCGCTTTACCTCATGGGAGGCGTATTGGCCAGCATCGCGGCGGCCTTCAAGTCACCGCATTTCAACCTATAGTTACGCAAATCGTGCCAATGCTTTCCACTTCAGGCTCAGTGCGCCGTAGAGTGAGCGTTAAACGGCCGCGAAGGGTAAAGAGTTGACCGGAAGGCGAAGGCGAATTCAGCGGCGGGCATGGGGCCTGGCGACAGCGGCATGGGCGATCCCCGCCCTCGCCTTCGCGCAGGATTACCGCGTCGAATTTTCCGGCGCGCCGAGTGGTCTCGGCGACTCGCTGAAACTGGTCTCGACCCTCTCCGCGGGAAAACGCGACTACCCGACAACCGCCGCTCTGCGCCGCGCCGCGCGCGCCGACATCGAACCGCTCGAAAATGCGCTGAAGGCGGCGGGTTATTACAGCGGATCCGTGAAGGTCGATGTGGCGCGCGCCGAAAATGGCGGGAAACCCAAAGTCACCTTCGTCATCGAACCCGGTCCGAAGTTCGCGATCTCCGATTATCGCATCGCCTACGCCGACGCCGGCGACGAAACCC
>JAVJPA010000107.1:0-2274 GCA_040216495.1 Amphiplicatus sp.
CGTCCGCGAGCGGCGTCTCGCCATAGGCGGACCGGGGCACGATTTCGAGGTTGCGCTCCACGGCGATCTTTCGCGGCTCAAGCGCCAGCGCGGCCAGCAGGCCGGTTACGGTCATCGGCGCGTCAAAATTCCGCCCTTCGCCGTTGATCGTCAGCTTCATTCGCTCTACTGCCTTCATATTCCGCGGCTTTTTCCCTAAGGGCTATATGTGCCCCGGTTCGGAAATCCGCAACCTTGGGCGGCTACAGTCAAGGCCATGACGGACAAGACGGTCTACATCCTCAACGGCCCGAACCTCAATCTTCTGGGGACCCGTGAGCCTGAAGTCTACGGGCGGACGACATTGGCCGAGATCGAGGCGGCGGCGAAGGTCCATGCCGCTGCGCTGGGCCTCGCGGTCGATTTCCGCCAGTCGAACCATGAGGGCGCCCTTGTCGACTGGATTCAGGAAGCCGGAACGAAGGCCGCCGGGCTGATCATCAACCCCGCCGCCTACACCCATACCTCCATCGCGCTCCACGATGCGCTCAAGGCCGTTTCCGCGCCGAAAATCGAGTTGCACCTCTCCAACGTCCACGCCAGAGAGCCGTTTCGCCGCACCTCCTTAGTCAGCCCTGCGGTGAACGGGGTCATCTGCGGGTTCGGGGCCGCGGGGTACACGCTGGCGCTTGACGCGCTCCGGCGGCTCATCGACAACCAAGCCTGATTTTTCCCCAAGGCGACCGGATCTTTGAATGTCAGATAAGAAAAACGACGATATCGAAATCGAGGCGGGCTGGATTCGTCAGCTTGCTTCCATCCTGCAGGATAACGGCCTCACTGAAATCGAGCTTGAAAAGGGCAGCGTCCGCTTGCGCGTCTCGCGGGCCATGACGAGTGTGGCCGCGCAAGCCGCCACTCCCGCGCCGGTCGCCGCGCCGGCCGCGTCGCACGAAGCCGCGCCCGCTCCCTCGCCTGCGAACCATCCGGGCGCCGTTCCCTCGCCCATGGTCGGCACCGCGTATCTGAAGCCCTCGCCGGACGCCGCGCCGTTCGTGAAGGTCGGCGACAAGGTCGCCGCCGGGCAGACCCTGATGATCGTCGAGGCGATGAAAACGATGAACCCGATCGCCGCGCCGCGCGCCGGAACGGTGAAAGAGATTTTCGTCACCGACTCCGCGCCGGTCGAGTTCGGCGAACCGCTGATGATCATTGAATAGACGACGCACGCGCCTGCGCGAATAGAGGTAAGCCTGATGTTCGAGAAGGTGCTCATCGCAAACCGCGGCGAGATCGCGCTCAGAATTCACCGCGCCTGCAAGGAGCTCGGCATTTCGACGGTCGCCGTTCACTCGACCGCCGACGCCAACGCCATGCATGTACGCCTCGCCGACGAAAGCGTGTGCATCGGCCCGCCCTCGCCGAAGGACAGCTATCTCAACATCCCGGCGATCATCTCGGCGGCCGAGATCACTGGCGCCGACGCCATACATCCAGGTTACGGATTCCTTTCCGAGAACGCCCGGTTCGCCGAGATCGTGAAGGCGCACAACATTGTCTTCATCGGTCCGGAGGCGGAGCATATCCGCGTCATGGGCGACAAGATCGCGGCGAAGAACGCCATGCGCGTCGCCGGCATCCCGCTGGTGCCGGGATCGCAAGGCGGCGTGCCGGACACGGCGGTCGCGCTCGCCGAAGCCGAAAAGATCGGCTACCCCGTGCTGGTGAAAGCCGCATCGGGCGGCGGCGGCCGCGGCATGAAGGTCGCGCGCACGGCGGCCGAACTCGATGAGGCGGTATCGACCGCGAAAGCGGAAGCCAAAGCCGCCTTTGGCGACGACACGGTCTATCTCGAAAAATATCTCGAACTGCCGCGCCATATCGAAATCCAGATCGTCGCCGACGCGCATGGCAATGTCGTGCAGCTCGGCGAGCGCGACTGCTCGCTCCAGCGCCGCCACCAGAAGGTGCTGGAAGAAGCGCTCTCCCCCGCCCTCACCCAGAAAGAGCGCGAAAAGATCGGCGAGATTACGCGCAAAGCCATCGCCAAGCTCGGCTATCTCGGCGTCGGCACCATCGAATATCTCTACGAGAACGGCGAATTCTACTTCATTGAAATGAACACCCGTCTTCAGGTCGAGCATCCGATCACCGAGCAGGTGACGCGCATCGACCTTGTGCGCGAGCAGATCAACATCGCCGGCGGGGCGAAACTCTCCTTCACGCAGAAAGACGTGCACTTCCGCGGCCACGCCATCGAATGCCGCATCAACGCCGAAGACCCGAAAACGTTCC
>JAVJPA010000108.1:0-2420 GCA_040216495.1 Amphiplicatus sp.
CGCGGCGCGAGGGCGACGAAGGCGAACCCGGCGGCGAAAATGAGACTAAGCGCCGTGAGCCAGATCGCGGTTCCGAGGATACGTCCGCGCGCGGCGATCGCAGCCAGCGGCAACAGCATCAGCGGAAACACGATTCCCGCCGCCGTCCAGTTCAAGATGTCGCCGAGGAGGGTCAGCATGTCGTTGCGTTCTGACCTGTGGCGAGAACCCCCATCGTCGGCTTCGCCGACACTTCCCCCGCAAGCGGGGGAAGAGGGAGCTGCTGCAAGCTCGGCGCTTTTCCTCTCCCGCTTGCGGGGGAGGTGTCGAGCCCCCGAGTCCGCGCGAAGCGCGGCCCGAGGACAGACTCCGAGAGACGGAGGGGGTGCGCCCTCACAGCGAAAACACCTCGCGGCGGATCGCCAGATACGCCTCGTCGGAGATGCGGCTCCATTCCTGCCCGCGCTGGAACGACGCCTTGTAGCTTTCGAAGATGCGCCGCGTGATGTCGTCGCCCGCCGCCATTTCGGCGAGCACCGCTTTCGACGCGTCAGCCAGCGCGCGCATCACATCGTCCGGAAACTGACGGACCTCGACGCCGTGATCCTTCACGAGCTGTTCGAGCGCGACGGCGTTGTAGTGGCCGTATTCGGCGATGGCGAGATGGTTGGCGCGGTGGCAGGCGCCCTCGACGATGGATTTCTCCTGAAGCGTCATGTCCTCCCAGACATCGAGATTGACCCCGACGGAAAGTTGCGCGCCGGGTTCGTGGATGCCGGGCACGTAATAGAACTTCGCCTCGCGGTAGAAACCGAAGGCGAGGTCGTTCCACGGACCGACCCATTCGGCGCCGTCGATCGCGCCGGATTGCAGCGCCTGATAAATCTCGCCGCCCGCGAGCGCCACCGCCGATCCGCCGATGCGCCGCATCACTTCGCCGCCGACGCCGGGCATCCTGACCTTGATCCCGCGCATGTCTTCGAGCGAACGGATCTCGCGCTTGAACCAGCCGCCCGCCTGGTTGCCGGTGTTGCCGGCGGCGAAGGGCTTGATCTTGAAACGCGCGGCGAGTTCGTCCCAGAGCGCCTGCCCGCCGCCGAACTCCGTCCACGCCATGATTTCGTTCGTCGTCATGCCGAACGGCACGCTGGTGAAGAACGGAAAGCCCTGGCTCTTGCCGATCCAGTAATATTCCGCGCCGTGATACATATCGGCGGCGCCGTTCGAGACCGCGTCGAAGGCTTCGAAGGCGCCGACAAGCTCGCCGGCGGAAAAGACGCGCACGCGCATCGCGCCGCCCGACATTTCGGTGATGAACCGCGCGGTGCGCTCGGCCATGGTCCCGAGGCCGGGAAAATCCTTCGGCCAGGTCGTCACCATTTTCAGCTCGCGCGGACGCAGGCCCGAACCGGCCCCGATCGCTCCCGTCGCCACCGTGCCGCAATCGCACCCCGAGGCGAACGCCGCCGCGCCAAGCGCCCCGCCGGTCAGCAGTTTGCGCCGTCCGATCATGCTCCCTCCCGCTACCCTCTTATCTTATTGGTCGGTATCGGCTTCTTCCGCTTCCTTTTCAGCCGATTCTCTCGCCTGCTTCTCGCGCTTCCACTGCTGGAACTCCTCTTCCCGCTCGCGCTCGCTGCGCGCCGCGCCGATGGCGCGGTCGACCGCAAGGGAGGAACCGGTCGTCGTTCCGGTCGCGTAACACGCATCTTCGTTGGTGAGGCAGCGCTGGATGCAGGCCGAGCGGGCGGGGCCGTTATTCTCGATGCCGGCGCAGTCGATCTGGCACTGGCTCTGCGACCCGGCGCAGCGGTCCTCGGCGTAACCGAAAGGCGCGCCGACCTCTCCGTTGACGCAGGCGGAGAGCAAAAGACCGCCGGCGAGCGCCGCCAGCCTGTAAACACGAAGTACCGACACAATCACGTCCTTCCGGTTAAGCGCCCCGCCCGAATGCCTAAAAGGTTAGGGCGCGCAGGCTACCTCGCGGCCGCACAGGCTGCAAAGCAAAGGAGGAGATTATACGGGAGGGCAGGCGGCGGATTGTCAGGAAGGCGCGCGGTCCATCCGCACCCAGCCGGAGGCGGTCAGCCGTTCGAGGGGCTGGAAGTTGCTTTTGTAGTCCATCTTGCCCGAGCCCTCGACCCAGTAGCCGAGATAGACGTAGGGAAGCGAAAACTCGCGGGCGAGCGCCACGTGATCGAGGATCATGAACTGGCCGAGGCTGCGGCGCGCTTCTTCCGGCTCGAAGAACGAGTAGACCATGGAGAGGCCGTCGGTGAGCCGGTCGGTGAGGGCGCAGGCGATGAGCCGCTCCTCGCCGTTTTCGCCGCGCACCAGATATTCGACGATCATCGTGTCGACAGCCGTCTCCTCGACCATGGCGGCGTAGTCGAGCACGGTCATGTCGGCCATGCCGCCATCGGCGTGCCGGCTGTCGAGAT
>JAVJPA010000109.1:0-10233 GCA_040216495.1 Amphiplicatus sp.
ATCCTCGATTTCAACAAGCGCCCGGTGAACAGCGTGCGCGACCTGACCCGCGCCGTCGCCGAAACCCCGGTCGGGTCAAGCGCGCCGATGACCATTATCCGCAACAAGAAGCGCATGGTCGTGCAGGTGAAAATCGACCGCCGCGAAACCCGCGTGCTCGCCGCCGCGTCGGGCCTCGGCCCGCTGCCGTCCGGGGCGATCCAAAGCTCGGGACTGACCTTGCAGAAGCCGAGCCGCGAAGTGGCCGAAGCGTTCGGCCTTCCCGCCGGCGTCGAAGGCGTCGTCGTCACCGCCGTCGATCCGGACAGTCCCGCGGCCATCGTGCTGCAACCGGGCGACGTTATTCTTGAAATCGGCTGGGAGCGGATCACGCGGCCCGAAGCGGCGAGCGAAAAGCTCGATAAGCTCCGTAATCTGAACAGCGGTCCGGTGCAGATCTATGTGCAGCGCGGCGACTTGTTGTTCTACGAGTCGCTGAGACCGTAAGCCGCCGCGCTGCGCGACGCTATTCCTCGTCCACCGCGTCGTCGATGGCTTCGCCGGTGTTCTCGACATCGCGGCCGACGCCCTTGATGGTTTCGCAGGCGCTCAGAAAAAGCGCCGCCGCCAGAATGATTGTCAGTATCCGCATAATGTATCCCCTTTCGTGGCCGCGGAACGCGGCGTGAGTAGCGCGGGTTTGCGCCGGAATTTCTGTTCGGCAAAGCATGTCGGCTTTGCGGCGATCCTGTTTACTCGATGACGATTTCAAAGCGGTGGCGCACGGCGGGGTCTTCCGGTTCCGGCGAAGGAACGGCGTCGCCCGGGTCTTCGCGGTCCGGCGCCGGCATATTGTCGTCGCCGGGGAGTTCGCGCTCGCAGGCCGCGACAAGCAGAAATACGGCGCTCAAAGCTGGAAGATATCGCATCCGCAGCCTCCCGTAACGGCGGTATCATGCGAACACGCCAATCGGGTGGACGTTCCCTTCTCGCCAATCAAGAAATTCGCGCAAAAAAACGGGCGCGACAGGCGCGCCCGTTTGAATGAAATGCCGGCGAGTTGAGGAGGCCCTTACGCGCGCTTGCGGCGGAAGAAGCCGTTGGCGCCGAAAAGGCCGAGACCGAGCGCCATCATCGGCAGCGCGGCCGGAAGCGGCACGTCTGAGACGCTGATTTCAGCGACCCGGTAACCGTCGCCCGAGCCGCCGAAGACGGTCGCGATCAGATACCGGAAGGAGCCGGAAAGGAGCGCGATCGTGTCCTGAAGCGGACCGGCGCCCGAGCCGGCGACGATGAAGGTGCTGACAGATGTCAGGCAGGAGAGGCCGCCCGCCGTGCAAGCCGCCACCGATGCGTCGTTAGATCCGTAGATCGCGTACTGATCATCCTGAGCCGCAAGGTTCAGCGTAATCGAGTCGAACGAGACGACCTTGCCGAAATCGAACACAATGGCTTCGTCGTCGCCGATATTGTCGAGCTGATTGACGTCTCCCAGACCGAGATTGACGCCAAGCCCGAAGTTGCTTTGGTGAAGCCGCGGTGCGGGCGGCGCTTCGGTGTTGAGCGCGGTCACGAACACCGACTCGGTCGCCGTCGTGTCAAGGAAGCTGGCGGATGGATTGCCGACATTGCCGCCTACAAGGCCGCCGCTCTGAAAGTTGTATGTGGCAGCGTGTGCGGAAGCGCCAAGAAGCGCTGACGCCGCGAGCGCTGCTGCGATAACTGTCGTCTTCATTGTGGTGGAGTCCCCAAGTTTTGAGTTTGCGCGGCGCGAATCATTCGACGCCGACGAATGCCGGGTAGCAGCGGGAATCAGGCCGTTCAAGGCGCGCTGCTGCAAATGATGAGAATAATTTCATCATACGCCAGACAGTAGAATTCGTTTCGGAGAATTCTCTTTCAAAGCGAATTTTACATGTAGTCGATCAGCGTCGGTTACGCCGCGAACTCGGCTTCCGGAATGCCTTGCATGTAAAGGAGCGCCGTAAGGTCGCCATGGTCGATGCGCGCGTCCGCCGCGGCGGCGACCGCCGGCTTTGCGCGGTAGGCGACGCCGAGCCCGGCGCGCGCCAGCATCGACAGATCGTTGGCGCCATCGCCGACCGCCAGCGTTTCCTCAAGCGGGATCGCGCGTTCTGCGGCGAGACGCACAAGAGCGGCTTCCTTGGCGGCGCGGCCGCGGATCGGCTCCCCGACTTCTCCGGTCAGGGCGCCGTTCTTAACGATCAGCGTGTTGGCGTCGTTGAAGTCGAAACCGGCGGCGGCGGCGACGCGGCTCGTGAAGAAGGTAAAGCCGCCGGAAACGAGCGCCGCATAGCCGCCGAATTTTTTCATGGTCTGAACGAGCGTCCGCGCGCCGGGCGCCAGAGTAATCCGTTTACGGAATGTTTCTTCGAGAACGCTCTCCGGCAGGCCTTTCAGCATGGCGACGCGCTCTTTAAGCGCCGCCTCGAAATCAAGCTCGCCGCGCATCGCCCGTTCGGTGATCGCCGAAATCTCCGCGCGCTTGCCGGCGAATTCGGCCAGCTCGTCGATGCATTCCTGCTCGATTATGGTCGAGTCCATATCGGCGATGAGCAGGCGCTTGCGGCGGCCCTCAAGCGGCTGCGCGACAATGTCGATCGGGGCCGGGCCGAGCGTCTCGCGCAGCCGGCCGGCGAGGGGGGCGCAGTCGCTCGCAGCGTCGACCAGCCAGATGTCGAGCGCGCGGCCCGGCGACCGGGGGCGGCTCGTGAAGCCTTTGCACTCTTCCTTAAGAACGGAAAGGACGCGCGCCACGTCAGCGTGGGGCATCTCCGGCCCGGCCGGGTTGCAAATAAGCGTGACGGCGATATCCATATTTTCCGATGACGGAGAGTTTCAACGCAAACGCGGCGTTTATTGCAGGCCCGACGGCGAGCGGCAAGTCGGCCGCCGCGCTCATGCTTGCTGAAAAGCTCGGCGGCGAAATCGTCAACGCCGACGCGCTTCAGGTCTACGCCGATCTCGACATTCTGTCCGCCCGGCCAACTCAGGGGGAGATGGGCGCCGTCCCGCATCACCTGTTCGGTTTTCTCGATGGCGCGGAGCGCTGCTCCGCCGGGCGATGGGCGCGCGAGGCGGCGCGGGTCATCGGCGAAATCGGCGCACGCGGGCGCATGGCGATCGTCGTCGGCGGCACGGGGCTCTACTTCAAGGCGCTGGAAGACGGATTGTCGCCGATCCCGGCGGTTCCCGATGAGGCGCGCGAAGCGGCGCGGGCGGCGTTTGAAAAACTCGGCGCGGAAGCGTTCCGCAACGAACTGGTCGCCCGCGATCCGGGCGCCGCGCGCATCGCGCCCGGCGATCGGCAGCGCCTGACCCGGTCATGGGAAGTGCTCGCCGCGACGGGCAGGCCGTTTTCGGCGTTTCAGGCCGAAGCGCGCGCGCCGCTGATCGCGCCGGCGCGGGCGAGGATCGTCATCGAACCGGAGCGCGAAGCGCTCTACGCCGCCTGCGACGCGCGGTTCGACCGGATGCTGGCGCGCGGCGGCCTCGAGGAGGCGCGCCGTCTCAGGGCGCGAAACCTCCCTGACGATCTTCCCGTCATGAAAGCGCTCGGCGCCGCCGAACTCATCGCCCATCTCGGCGGCGCATTGACTCTGGACGAAGCCGCCGACCTCGCCCGTCGCAACACGAAGCGTTTCGCCAAGCGCCAGCTCACCTGGTTCCGCAATCAGGCGGCGGGCTGGCCGAAAGCCGCGACGCCTGAGGCCGCGGTTGCAGCCGTCATCGATGCGCTTCAGAGTTAGGCCAGCATGAGAATCGACTCCGTTGCACAGTCCGGTGTAGCGCGTTATAGAGTAACAGCGGACCGGGGCAGGGGCGCGCTTGACGGTCCAAGCGAAGAAATTGGCGGATCAGGCAACGCGACGATCGGCGTCGCGGCGGGCGGGTTCATTCACTCATTCCGGTTCATTTCTGAGGCCGCTTGCGTCGGCAAAGGCTTGTAGAATTCAGGGCTTGTAAAAATGATTGAGTTCTGGCGCCGGTTGGGGCGCTTCCTCGGCGCTATGGACGCGCGGGCTTGGACGTCGCTCAGCGTATCCGCCGCCATGCTCGGCTTTGTCATAGTCATGTTCCTGTTCGGGCAGGACTGGCTGAAGCTCGACAAGGACGGCGAGCTGACCGCTATCCTGATGAAGGCGGCGAATTCGGACCTTGCGCTGATCGGCGTGCTTTCGGTCTACACGCTGCTGGCGCTCACAGGCTTTCCGCAGATCCTGCTGTTCGCCGCGACGGTGCTGGTGTTCGGTCCCCAGAAGGGCGCGCTTTACGCCTGGCTCGCGACCATGACGAGCGCCACCTTCACGTTTTTCATCGGCCATGCGCTTGGCGGCGGCTGGGTGCAGAAACTCGGCCCGGAGCGGGTCCAGTCGACCATCGACTTCCTGACCCGGCATGGCATCGTCGCCAGCGGCCTTATTCGGGTCGTGCCCTCGGCGCCCTTCGTCGTCGTCAATGCGGCGGCCGGCGCGGCCCATATTCCGCTCTGGAAATACCTGCTCGGCACCGGGATCGGCATCGTCCCGAAAATCCTGCTGGTCGCCGGGATCGGCGTTTTTCTCCCCGAGCCCGGCCAGCTCACGGCGGAAATCGGCGACATTGTCGCATTCTTCCAGAGCCGGGAGCCCAAGGATCTGGCGATTCTGGCGGCCATCATCCTCGGTTGGCTCGCCTTTCTGTACGTTATGCGGCTGGTCTATGTGCGCCTGCGGCGCCGGGATCAAAAATAATCCGGGCGAAGAGGCGCATCCCCTTGAGAATCCGGTTACGAAAGATTTTGCCGGTCACGGCTGAACAAGGGGGAGACGCCGCCATAATCAAGGCGTTTGTTGACGATTTCGG
Source organism: Amphiplicatus sp. (assembly GCA_040216495.1). GTDB lineage: Bacteria > Pseudomonadota > Alphaproteobacteria > Caulobacterales > Parvularculaceae > Amphiplicatus. The sequence goes on from JAVJPA010000109.1 coordinate 4,846, forward strand.
AACCCATTAAGGTTAAATGATGCGTCGGGAAAAACTCCGGCGATAGGAACGATCTAATGCTCTCCACCCTGTTCGGCATGCTCTCCGCGGACATGGCCATCGACCTCGGAACGGCCAACACGCTCGTCTATGTGAAGGGCCGCGGCATCGTGCTGAACGAGCCGTCCGTCGTCGCCATCGAAACAAGGGGCGGGCGCAAGATCGTCCGCGCCGTCGGCGCCGAGGCCAAGGAGATGCTCGGCCGCACGCCCGGCGAGATCGAAGCGATCCGCCCGATGCGAGACGGCGTCATCGCGGACTTCGAAGTCGCCGAAGCCATGATCAAGCACTTCATCCGCAAGGTTCACAACCGCCGCTCCTTCGCGAGCCCGCGCATCGTCGTGTGCGTGCCGTCGGGCGCGACCGCCGTCGAACGCCGCGCCATTCAGGAATCAGCGCTCTCCGCCGGCGCCCGTAAAGTCGAACTCATCGAAGAGCCGATGGCGGCAGCGATCGGGGCCGGACTGCCGGTGACGCAGCCCACCGGCTCCATGGTCGTCGACATCGGCGGCGGCACGACTGAGGTTGCGGTGCTGTCGCTCGGCGGCATCGTTTACTCGCGCTCGGTGCGCGTCGGCGGCGACAAGATGGACGACGCCATCGTCGCCTATATCCGCCGCATGTATAACCTCCTGATCGGCGAAGCCTCTTCCGAACGCATCAAGAAGGAAGTCGGCTCGGCCATGATCCCGACCGAAGGCTCCGGCATCACCATCCAGATCAAGGGCCGCGACCTGATGCACGGCGTGCCGAAGGAAGTCCGCATCGGCGAGGCGCAGGTCGCAGAAGCGCTCGCCGAACCCGTAAGCCAGATCATCGAGGCGGTGAAAGTCGCGCTCGAGGCGACGCCGCCGGAACTCGCCGCCGACATCGTCGACACCGGGATCATGTTGACAGGCGGCGGGGCGCTGCTCAGAAACTTGGACCAGGTGTTGCGTGACGAAACCGGCCTGCCGGTTTCGGTCGCTGACGATCCGCTGTCTTGCGTCGCGCTCGGCACCGGCGCCGCGCTTGAGAACACCAAGGCGATGCGGGGCGTTCTTTCGTCAGCGATCTAACGGTTTGAAGTTGTCGGGCGGCTGATGGATGTTTTGGGTCAGGACAGGCGCGAAGGGTTAGGACGCAAGGCCGAGTCGCGGTTCGTCCTTCTCCTGATGATGCTGGTTTCCGTCCTGCTGCTCCTGTCGAGCCTATACTCGGCCGAAGCGTCGGTTTTCAGAAAAGCGCGCGAAAACGTTCTAGACGTCGCCGCGCCGATCCTCTCGATTTTCGCCAAGCCGATCGCCTATGTGCAGGGCGTCGTCGGCGATGTCGGCGATTACTTCAACACGCTCGAACAGAACCAGGCGCTCCGCGAGGAAAACGCCGAACTGCGCCAGTGGATGGAGGAAGCGCTGAGGCTGCGCGAGACCATCGCCGTCTATGAGCGCTTGCAGAATTATTACGCCGGCCCCGAAGCGACCCCCATCGACGCCTTTGTCATCGGCGAGTCCAACGACGCCTTCTCCCATTCGATGCTGGTCAACGCCGGTTCGGGAGACGGCGTCGAGCGCGGGCAGGCGGTGCTCGACGATCAGGGTCTGGTCGGGCGCATCGTCGATGTCGGCGTGCGCGCGTCGCGCATTCTGCTGCTCACCGACGTTCAAAGCCGCGTGCCGGTCTATGTGGAGGACGCCAATCTCGAAGGCATTCTCGTCGGCCGCACCAAGGCGAACCCTTCGATCAGCTTCACGGCGAGCACCGACCCGGTCGTCTTCACGCCTGGCCAGCGCGTGCTGACCTCCGGGGCGGGCGGCTCGCTGCCGCGCGGCCTCGCCATCGGCGTCATCGTCGGCGCCGAGAAAGGCGACGCTGTCGTCGATCTTTATGCGGACTATGCCCGCACGCGAATGGTGCGCGTCGTCAATTACGATTTTCCCGTCTTCGAGGAAGCGCCCGAGCAGGGCGCCGATGAAGCGCCGGCGGAAGCAGCCGCCGCCGATTCGGCGGCGAGCGCGCTGACGCCAGCCGCGCCCGCCGGCGGCGATCCGTTCGCCGACCCCGATGCGCGCGCCGCCGCCGCGGCGCTGCCCGGCGAGCCCGAGGGCGTTGATTAAGATGGACAAGCGCGCGGAAGGACTGTCCCGGCTCGTCAAAGCGGCGGCGCCGACCCTTTTCGGCCTCTTCGCCGTGCTCCTGCTAGCGGCGCCGTTGCGCTTCGCCTACGGCTTCGTGCCGACCCCGATCCTGCCGCTGGTCATCGTCTATTTCTGGACGCTGTACGGTCCGAGCTACATGCCCGCGCCGAGCGTTTTCGCCATCGGCCTGCTTCAGGATTTTCTCACCGGCGGGCCGCTCGGCCTGTGGGCCGCCGTTTACCTTGGGGTCCAGTATATCGTCTTGTCCCAGCGCTCCTATTTCATCGGGCGCGAACTCAGCGTCGTGTGGGTCGGTTTTGCTTTTGCGGCCGCAGGCGCTTCGCTTATATTATGGCTTGTGATGAGTTTGATGTCCGGCGAACTGCTGCCGCTCTGGGGCCTTATGTTCCAGATGTTCATCACTGTCGCCGCTTACCCGGTTTTCAGCATCGCGTTTTCTCACCTTCATCGCCGCGTCATTGTGGAGATGTGACGGATGAGGATGAATTCGCACGATCCCGAACGCCTCGAAGTTCTGAACCGCCGCGCTTTCATGTTCGCGGGCGGGGCGAGCCTCGTTCTCACCGTGATCGCGGGGCGGCTCTATCAGCTTCAGATCGTCGATCACCAGCGCTATGTGGATCTTGCGGACGACAACCAGTTCAACCGCCGCATTTTGACCCCGCTCCGCGGTGAAATCGTTGATCGCTTCGGCGCGCCGCTCGCGACCAACGCCAAGAACTTCCGCCTGCTGTTCGTGCCCGAACAAACCCGCGACGTGGATGCGGCGTTCGACGAGATCGGCAAGATCGTCAATCTCGGCGAAGAAAAGCGCGCGCGCGTCAAGCGTCAGATCCGCCGCCGCGCGCCCTATACGCCGATCGTCATCGAGGACAATCTCACCTGGGACCAGTTCTCGAAGATCAATTTCGAGCTTCCTTACCTGCCGGGCGTGCTCCCCGATGTGGGTGAGACGCGCTCTTACCCTTATGCGGACGCCGCCGCTTTCGTCGTCGGCTATGTCGGGGCGGTGACGGACAACGATCTGTCGGAAACGAAAGACGAGACTGAGACCGTGCTGCTGCGCCAGCCGGGATTCAGGGTCGGGCGCGAGGGGCTTGAGCGCACCTACGACCGCGAACTGCGCGGCGTCGCCGGCGCCATGGACGTCAAGGTCAACGCCTATGGGCGGGTCATCGAAGAGATCACCGACACGTCGGTGCCGCCGGTGCAGGGTTCGACGCTGGCGCTGACCATCGACGCAGAGTTGCAGCTCGCCGCCACGAAAGAACTCGCCGGCGAAAGCGCCGCCGCCGTGGTGATCGACGTCGTCACCGGCGACATCATCGTTCTCGCCTCGACGCCGGCGTTCAATCCGAACGATTTCAACTTCGGCATCGCGCCGGACCTTTGGCGCTCGCTCAACGAGAGCGAATACAAGCCGCTGCTCAACAAGCCGATCGCCGCCGCCTATCCGCCAGGCTCGACCTTCAAGATGATCAGCGCCATCGCCGCGCAGATGCAAGGCTTCAAGCCGACCTATCGCGCGTCGTGCAATGGCAGGTTCTGGTACGGCAACCGTTTCTTCCATTGCTGGCGCCGGCAGGGCCACGGCTCTGTCGACATGAAGAATTCGCTGAAGCATTCGTGCGACGTTTACTACTACAACCTCGCAACCGAGCTCGACATCGACATCCTCGGCGATGTGGCGCGCAAGCTCGGTCTCGGGCAGACGTTTGAGCTCGGCATTCCGGGCCAGCGCAACGGAGTCGTGCCCGACCGCGCCTGGAAGCGCGCGCATTTCGCAGGCAATCCCGCCAACCAGCCCTGGTTTCAGGGCGAGACGCTCTCCTGCATCATCGGGCAGGGCTATGTCACCTCGACGCCGCTGCAACTCGCCGTCATGGCGGCGCGGGTCGCGACGGGCCGTGAAGTCCGTCCCCGGATCGTGCGGATGCGCGGCGATCTCGAAGTGCCGTTCCAGCCCGCGCCGCTGATCGACATCGACCAGTCCTATTTCGACATCGCCCGCGTCGGCATGAACGCCGTCACCAACGAGCCGGGCGGTACTGCGTGGAGTTCGCGCCTTAAAGAGCCGGAATGGCAGCTCGCGGGCAAGACGGGCACCAGCCAAGTCTATCAGATCACCGCCGAGGAACGGGCGAGGGGGCTGACCAAGCCCGAGGACCTGCCGTGGAAGCGGCGCGACCATGCGCTGTTCGTTTGCTACGCGCCTTACGACAATCCCCGCTACGCCTGCTCCGTGGTCATCGAGCACGGCATCGGCGGCGCGCGCGCCGCGGGACCGAAGGCGCGCGAGATCATGCGCGCGGTGATGACAAAAAACCCCTCGGCGCTTCCCGCCTACGATCCGCGCAAGATCGCCGGCGACGGCGACGCGGCGAAGAGGGGCTGACGCGATGGCGGAAATCCTTCTTCCCGGACGGCGGCGCGGCTTGCGCGAACGGCTCTCGCGCCTGCACTGGCCGTTGATCATCATGCTGACGATGATCGCCGGCGCCGGCGTCATCACGCTTTATTCCGCCGCCGAGGGCTCATGGCGGCCATGGGCGCTCAATCACGCGACGCGCTATGCGGTGAGCCTCGTCATGCTGATGGGGATCGGACTGATCGCCATCCGCTACTGGATGGCGCTCGCCTATCCGATCTATTTCGTCGCCCTCGTCACGCTCGCGCTGGTGCCGTTCATCGGCGAGGTGAATATGGGCGCGCAGCGCTGGATCGAAGTCGGCGGCATGCAGTTCCAGCCGTCGAGCCTGATGAAGATCGGGCTCGTTCTCGCCCTCGCGCGGTACTATCACGGACTGCGCGCCGAGCAGGTCTCGCACTTTCTCTATCTTATTCCGCCCCTGTTCATGATCGGGATTCCGGTCGGGCTGATCTTCATGGAGCCCGATCTCGGCACCGCGCTGCTGATCGGCGGCACCGGCGTCACCATCGTTTTTCTGGCGGGCCTCAGCTTGCGCATCGCCGCCATCGGCGCCGCTGGCGCGGTCGTCGCCGGCTATCTCGCCTATCGCTTCGACATTCTGAAACAGTATCAGGTCGAACGCATCCTGACGTTCATGGACCCCGACCGCGATCCGCTCGGCAAGGGCTACCATCTGCTGCAATCGAAAATCGCCCTCGGCTCCGGCGGGCTCGACGGCAAGGGCTTCATGGAAGGCTCGCAAAGTCAGCTCAAATTCCTGCCCGAATTGCAGACCGACTT
>JAVJPA010000110.1:0-8969 GCA_040216495.1 Amphiplicatus sp.
GCCCGATTTCGCCCGCTCTTCCCTTCGGATCGGCGCCGGCGACATTGAAATATCTGAGCACGATGAAGGAAAGGCCGTGCGCCTCAGCGGCGTCGGCGAGGATGCGCTCGCTCATCGACATCGAGGCGCCATAAGGCGAGATCGAACGGATCGGCGCGGACTCGGCGACGGGCGAGGAATCCGGCGTGCCGTAGACGGCCGCGGTCGAGGAGAAGATGAAGCGCTGCACCCCCCCTTCGACGCACGCCTCGATGAGCGCCAGCGTCTTGGCGGTGTTGTTGCGATAGTAAGCGAGCGGGCGCTCCAGCGATTCTGGGACGAGGATCGAGCCGGCGAAGTGAATGACCTCCTCCACATTGCGCTCTTTAAACGTCTTCGCCAGCGCCGCCTTGTCGCCGACGTCGGCGAGGACGAACGGGGTCTCGTCAGGGACCAGCCAGCGCGCGCCGACCGATAGATCGTCCAGCGCCACGGCCTCCTCGCCCGCATCGCGGAGCGCGAGAAGCATGGTCGCGCCGATATAGCCGGCCGCGCCGGTGACGAGGACGCTCACCCGTTAACCCCTTTCAAGCGACGGAGCCGGCGCCAATTTTCCATAGTTATTGACCCGGCATTGACTTACCCCGGTATTATAGAGCGATTGCGGCGAACGATTGAACCGATGCTGAAAAAACTTTTTGGCGCGACTAAAGGCGCGGCGGCCGGTTCAGCGGCGCCCGAAGGAGTGCGCCTATACGCCGTCGGCGACATCCATGGCTGCGCCGGCCAGCTTGATGCGCTTTTAGCGCAGATCGAGGCCGAGCCGGCCGAGACGCTGGAAAAGCGGATCGTCTTTCTCGGGGACTATGTGGACCGCGGGCCGGACAGCCGCGCCGTCGTCGAGCGGCTCGTCGCGCTTCAGAAAAGCGAGCCGCAGACGGTCTTTCTCAAAGGCAATCACGAAGCCGCGATGCTCGACTTTCTCCACGCGCCGGACGCAGAGGCCTCGTGGCTGAACTGGGGCGGCGCAGAGACGCTGCAGAGCTACGGGATCGCGCAGATATTCAGCCGCGAACCGCACCTTGTCGCGGCTGAGTTCGCCGACCGTTTGCCCGCCGCCCACCGCGCGTTTTTCGACGGCCTTGAACTCTACAGCGTCGCAGCGGATTACCTGTTCGTTCATGCGGGCGTCCGTCCGGGGGTTCCGCTCGAAGCGCAGGAAGAACGCGATCTTTTGTGGATCCGCGGCGAGTTTCACAACGCGCTGCCCGAACGGCGCCCCGACAAGGTCGTCGTGCACGGCCATCATCCGGTGAAGAAACCGCTCGACGCCGGCTGGCGCATCGATGTCGACACCGGCGCCTGTTATGGCGGCAAGCTCACCGCGGCCGTGCTCGAAGGAACGAACCGGCGGTTTATTTCGGCCTAGCGTTGTTACGCCGATGCGGCTTGAGCCGCCGGCTGTTCCGCAACGACACGGGGACGCCCGGCCGCGACGAGGATGCCGCGCAAGGTTTCGACGCCGCCGGCCCCATCGCCTTCCGCCAGGGTCCTGGCGTATTCGGCCGCGAAATTATGCGTGTGGATGACATGCGGCTCCGGCGTCGCGACAATGATCTTCGCGCCGAGCAGCACGGACTCTCGCCAGCGCTCCATCATTTCGCGCTTCAGCGAAGCGGGCGCGAGGAGATAATCTGGCTCGGCGGCGCGGCATTCGGTTTCGGAAATGACAGGCAGTCCTGCGAGCATCGCGTCGCCTCGCGCGGGTCCTTCCTCCACGACGGCGCGGATGGCGGCCGACGCCTCCCCCGCCCAGGCGAGCAGCGCCGCCGATGGCGCAGAGGCGCCGAGAACGTGGACGCTTTCGCCGCGGCCGGCGATTTCCTTCAGCATCGAGATGAATGACTTGCGCGCTTCCTCGGCCCGCCGCTCAAACGCCTGATAGGGTTGCATCGCCCGGAGCGACAACGCGTTCTCTTCATCCCAGAGACGCGCGAGCCGCTCATACCACGGATCGAAATCGTGATCTTCGGCGTCCGCATGGGTGACGAAGAGACGGACCGAGCCGCCTTCCTTGCCGGTCAGCGCGCCGCGGAAAATCTTCAGGCCGAAATCGCGCATCAGCCGTTCGAGGACACCGAGCGAATAGACCGCCGACGCGCCGCCGACAAACGCCTCCACGCCGTTGCGCGTGAGCGTCATCGGCGCATACAGCGTCTCAATGGCGAGAACGCCGTCCGGCGCCAGCAGTTCCTTGGCGCGCTTCAAAAGCGCGCGCGGCTCATCGACTTCTTCCAGCACCGAGACGACAGTGATGATGTCGAAACGCTTGTCGCCGAACGCGGCGTCGAGTTCGCCTGACGGAAACGCCTCGCGCGCCGTCCACGCCCACTGGCCGACCGTCTCGACCGCTTCTCCAGGATCGACGCCGTAGCGCTCGACCCAGCGCGGGTAGAACGAGAGCAGCGCGCCGTCGGAGCAGCCGATGTCGAGCGCGGCGCAGTCGCGCCCTGAAATTAGTTCAAGCGCTTCAGTGGCGACCGCGCGCAGATGCGCGCGCACGGAAGCGTAGCGGTTCGACGGCGCCGGCGGCGCGACGGGCGCCACTCGCTTATGCGCCAGCTGCAACAGCCCGCAGGCGCGCGCATCCTTCGCCGGATCGCAGAGAACGAAATCGATATCGGCGCGGCTGCGGCGAACAAGGGCGCCGCCGATGCGCGCCGACAAAGCGGGCGCCGCCTTTTCGAGCGAGAACGCCGGCGTCAGCGCCTTTGAGCCGCAGGCCCGGCAATGCGTTATCTTTTTCACGGCGCGCCCATCCCTTATCGCCCGCATGATGCCGGCAGAGAGACGCTCCCAACTCATAGTAAATTCCGGGTAAAGATGAGTCCCGAATCTGCACGAACGGTTAACGCGAGGTTAAGCCGCCATGCGCGCAATGAGCTTGCGAAGGAATGTTGCGCATTCGCCGACTTGCGCCACAGAGATGAATTCGTTCGGCTGGTGAGCCTGCTCGATCGAGCCCGGCCCGCAAACGACGGTGGAAAAACCCGCCTCCTGGAATTGCCCGGCTTCCGCCGCGTAGGAGACGACGCCGGTTGAGTTCTGGCCCGTCAGCGCCTTGGCGAGGTCGGCGGCGGGATTGTCGGCCTGCGGAGAAAGGGGCGGCGCGTTCGTGATCTGCGCCGTCTCGACCTTGCAGCTTGGCCATTTCGACTGCATTTCCGCCTCGACCTCGCGCGCATAGGCGTCGAACTCGGCGCGCGCGGCGCCGGCGCTATCGCCCGGCACGGCGCGGCAGTCCCAGTTGAACCAGCACTCGCCCGCCATGATGTTGAGCTGCGTGCCGCCATTGACGACATTGACCGTCATCGTCGTGTAGGGCGGCGTGAACGGGCTTTCCGGGTCCGCCGCCGCCTTGCGCGCGGCGCGCATGGAGGACAGTTTCGCGATCAGCTTCGCCGCCGCCTCAACGGCGGAGACGCCGGTGTCGGCGAGACTTGAATGCGTCGTGTAGCCGGTGACGGTCGTGCGGAACGATGCGATGCCTTTGTGGCCGTCGATCACCTGCATCATGGTCGGCTCCCCGACGATGACGGCGGAAGGCGGCGGCATTTTCGTCGCAATCTCGGCGATCATGCGCGGCGCGCCGAAAAGACCGATCTCCTCGTCATAGGAGAGCGCGAAAATGATCGGCCGCTTCAGCTCCGCCGCGATCATTTCCGGCACGAGCGAAAGCGCGATGGCCGAAAAGCTCTTCATGTCGCAGGTGCCGCGCCCGTACAGGAGGCCGTTCTTTTCCGTGACCTTGTAGGGGTCCGTATCCCACGCCTGCCCTTCTACCGGAACCACGTCCGTATGCCCTGAGAGCACGACGCCGCCTTCCGACAGCGGGCCGATGGCGGCGTAAAGATTGGTCTTCACGCCGTCGTCGCTTGGCACACGGAAGGTTTTCGCGCCGAAAGATTTCAAATACGCTTCGACATCGTCGATGAGCGCGAGGTTCGACTTCGACGAGGTCGTGTCGTAGCCGACGAGGCGGGAAATCCAGTCGAGCTGGCTTGAAAGATCGGTCATGGGCGCTTCTTAGAGGAAGCGGCGCGCGCGTACAATCTGGCGGCGTTTATGTCAGCGCGTCATGGCGAAGGCTTCGAGCCCGGAAAGACGCATCGCCGGGGCGAGCGTCGGCGGGACGCGCGGCGTGACCCCCTTCACGGCGCGAGCGAAGGCCGCAATATGATCCGGCGTCGTGCCGCAACAGCCGCCGACAATGTTGAGGAGGCCCGAGCGCGCCCATTCCTCGAGATGCTTGGTCATCATGGCGGGCGTTTCGTCATAGCCGCCGAACGCGTTCGGCAGGCCCGCGTTCGGATAGGCGGAGAGATAGCAGTCGGCGACGCCGGCGAGTTCCGCCACATAGGGGCGCATCAGATCCGGCCCGAGCGCGCAATTGATTCCGACGGACAGGGGCTTGGCGTGCCGCACCGCGTTCCAGAACGCTTCCGGCGTCTGACCCGAAAGCGTCCGGCCCGACTGATCGGTGATCGTCACTGACAACATGACGGGCACGGAATAACCGATCTCGTCGAACAGCTCGTCGACCGCGTAGATCGCCGCCTTGGCGTTCAGCGTGTCGAAGATCGTTTCGATCAGGATCGTGTCGGCGCCGCCTTCGAGAAGACCCTTCGCCGCTTCGCCATAAGCCTTGGCGAGCGTGTCGAAATCGGCGTTGCGCTTGCCGGGGTCGTTGACGTCCGGCGAGATCGACGCGGTGCGGTTGGTCGGGCCGATGGCGCCCGCGACCCAGCGCGGCCTGTTCGGCGCCGCGACCTTGTCCGCTTCCTCGCGGGCGAGGCGCGCGCCCTCGACGTTCAGCTCGTAGGCGAGATGCTCCATCCCGTAGTCGCCTTGCGCGATGGTCGTCGCCGAAAACGTGTTCGTTTCGATCATGTCGGCGCCGGCGGCGAGATAGGCGATATGCATGTCGCGGATGATTTCCGGGCGCGAGAGGATCAGAAGATCGTTGTTGCCGCGAACATCGCTCTTCCAGTCGGCGAAACGCTCCCCGCGATACCCGGCTTCGTCGAGTTCGTAGCTCTGGATGAAGGTGCCCGCCGCGCCGTCGAGCACGACGATGCGTTCGCCGAGGGCCTGTTTGAGGGCGGCGATACGGTGCGGTCGGCCGGGATAGGGATCGGACATAGGGGGAACTCCTTTGGAGCGATCATATAAGGAAATCTTTATATCTAAATCAAGCCCTCACTTTCTCGTTGCTTGCGCCAAACCGCAAGCCGGCTAAAAGTCCCGCCCGCACAACAACATAAGGGGCGGCGCATGACGAAGGGCTCGGCAGCTTTCTGGTCTCGGCGGAAGTCGATTGACGAGCTTTCCAACCGCGAGGGCGAAGACCGGCTGAAGCCGACCCTGTCCGCCTGGCACCTCGTGCTGCTCGGCGTCGGGGCCATTGTCGGCACCGGCATCTATACGCTGATCGGCGTCGGCGCCGACCGGGCGGGACCGGCGGTGATGATCTCGTTCGCCATCGCCGGCGCGGTGTGCGCCTGCGCCGCCCTCGCCTACGCGGAACTTGCGACAATGATGCCCGCCTCGGGGAGCGCCTACACATATACGTATGCGTCGATGGGCGAACTCGCGGCGTGGGTGATCGGCTGGGCGCTGATCCTCGAATATTCTGTCGTCTGCTCGGCAGTCGCCGTCGGCTGGTCCGGTTATGCGGCCGGTTTTCTCGAAGGGATCGGCGTTTCGCTTCCCGACGCGCTGACGCTTGGACCGGCGCAGGGCGGCTTTATCAATCTCCCCGCCGTGCTGATCGTGCTTGCGGTCGCGGCGATGCTGCTCGTCGGCACCAAGGAAAGCGCGACCGTCAACGGCGTTCTCGTCATCGTCAAGCTCGCGGCGCTCGCCGCTTTCGTGGCGCTCGCGCTCCCTGCTTTCGATCCGGCGAACTTCACGCCGTTCATGCCCCACGGTTTCGCCGCCGTCGAGGATGCGAACGGCGCGCGCGGCGTCATGTCGGCGGCGGCGATCATTTTCTTCGCGTTTTACGGCTTCGATGCGGTCTCGACCGCCGCGGAGGAAACCAAGGATCCGGGCCGTAGCCTTTCCATCGGCATCATCGGTTCGATGGTCGCGTGCACGGCGATCTACATGATCGTCGCTGCCGCCGCCGTCGGGGCCATGACGTATACGGACTTCGCCCAGAGCGGCGAGCCGCTCGCCTTCATCCTCCGCACGCTCGGCCATCCAGGCGCGGCAGGGCTGATCGCGGGCGCCGCGGTCGTGGCGCTGCCGACCGTCATTCTCGCCTTCATGTACGGCCAGAGCCGCATCTTTTTCGTCATGGCGCGCGACGGGCTGCTTCCGCGCCGCCTCGGCGTCGTCGACAAGAAAAGCGGCGCCCCGGTGATCATGACCCTCGTCACCGCCGCCGTCTGCTCGGTGCTGGCGGGGCTGTTGCCGCTCGCGCAGATCGCCGAACTCGCCAACGCCGGCACGCTCGCGGCCTTCGTCGCGACAGCCGCCGCCGTGATGATTTTGAGAGTGCGCGAGCCGAACCGCGTGCGACCGTTCAAAACGCCCTTCGCTTTCGTCGTCGCGCCGCTGGCGATCCTCGGCTGCCTCTATCTCTTCTTCAGCCTGCCCGCCGCGACGCAGACGCGCTTCTTCATCTGGATGGCGGTCGGCTTGCCGGTCTATTTCCTCTATTCGGCGCGGGCGAGCATGCTCGCGACGAAACCGGCGAAGGCTTCCTAGATCCCGAGCCCTTCGTCCCAGTACGGATTGTTGTGAAACTTGGCGATGACCGCGTCAGCGAAGGCGCGCACGCGCGCCGAGCGCTGGCGCGCCGGCGGATAGACGACGTTGAGATGCGATTTCGACCATTCGAAATCGGTCGCCACCGCCTCAAGCGCGCCTGTACGCAATTGCTGGTGGAGGAGAAAGGTCGGCTCGATCAGGTAACCGCCGCCATGAACCGCGACCTCCGTCAGAAAGTCGCCATTGTTCGCCAGCAGGCGGATCGGCGGTTCGATGGCGCCGCTCTCGCCGCCGGGTCCCCAATAAGGAATGACGCCCGGGCGCGTCACATTGGAATAGCGAAGGCACGGCAAGTCGGCGAGGTCGCGCGGATGGCTTGGCCGTCCGTGCGCGTCCCAGAATTTCGGCGAAGCGACGGCGACGGCGCGGATCGGACAGAGCCGGCGCGCGACGAGGCTTGAGTCGGCGAGTTCGCCGATGCGCACGGCGATGTCGAATCCCTCGCCGACGAGATCGACGCGCCGGTCGGAAAAATCGACGTCCATAACGACTTTCGGATTGGCGCAGGCGAAACCCGCGAGCACGCACCTAAGCTCGCTCAAGCCGAACGACAGGGGCGCAGCGACGCGCAGCGCGCCGGAAAGCGCGGTATTTCCTTCACTCGCCTCCGCCTCGGCCTCCTCGAGATCGTCGATCACCCGCTCGGCGCGCTTCCGGAACGCGGCGCCGGCGTCGGTGAGGCTGAGCTGGCGGGTGGTGCGGTGAAAAAGCTGCACCCCGAGGCGGGCTTCGAGCTCCGACAGGCGGCGGCTCGCGGCGGATTTGGCGATGTTCAGAACGCCCGCCGCGCCGCTGATCGAGCCGGAGCGGGCGATCTGGAGGAAGGTCTCGATTTCTTCAAGGCGGCTCATTGTTCTCCATATGGCAACAATTAGTTTCCGAATATCAGTCTTATCTCTGATATCGCAACAATTAAATTCGCTCCTGACAGTTCAGCGCCTCTGTGACGAGGCCCCCAACAGGAGAGAAATCATGTCAAAAGCCCCTCTGAAAATCCTTCAGGTCAACGCCAGCGCCCGCCGTTCGGGCTCCACCTCGCGACGCCTTTCCGGCGAGCTGATCGGGTCGCTGAGCGACGCCCGCGAGACACTCGTGACGGTCCGCGACCTCGCCGACGGCGTCCCCTTTGTCGATGAGGACTGGGTCGGGGCCAACTTCACGCCGGCGGAAAACCGCACCGCGCGGCAGACCGCGACGCTTTCTTATTCCGAAAGCCTGATCGAAGAGCTCGAAGAGGCCGACGTCATCGTCATCGGCGTCCCGGTCTACAATTTCAGCATCCCCGCGGCGCTCAAAGCGTGGATCGACCTCGTGACCCGCGCGCGCCGCACTTTTCAGTACACCGACAAAGGCCCGGTCGGCCTGCTGAAGAACAAGCGCGCTGTGCTCGTCGTCGCTTCGGGCGGCGTCACCGTCGGCTCGGACGCGGACTTCGCGACGAAATATCTGAAATTCGTGCTCGGCTTTATCGGAATCACCGATATCGAGATCATCGCCGCGGAAGGCCAGGCCTATGACGCGGACGGCGCCGCGGCGCGCGCCAGGGCGGGCCTTGAAGCGGCGCTGAAATCCCTCGGCGCGCCGGTCTCGCAAGCCGCATAATTTCCGCGGCCTAGGCGCTCTCTCCCCGATGGCTGCGACTTGCCCCGGACCGCAAGGTCCGGGGCTTTTTTCGTCCGTTTGCGGATGCTTCGCAGCTTACTTTACGTCGAGCAGCTCGACTTCGAAAATCAGCGCTTCGTTCGGGCCGATGGGGCCGCCCGGCGTGCCGGTTTCGCCATAGGCGAGCGCGGGCGGCAGATAGAATTTGAACTTGTCGCCGACGCTCATCAATTGCACGCCCTCGGTCCAGCCGGGGATCACCTGCGCCAGCGGAAACTCGGCCGGTTCGCCGCGCGCGTAAGATGAATCGAACTCCGTCCCGTCCGTCAGCGTGCCTTTGTAATGCACGCTGACGACGTTGGCGTCGCTCGGCGACTTGCCGTCGGCGGGGCCTTCGGCGAGCACTTCATATTGCAGCCCGCTCTGGGTGGTTTTCACGCCTTGCTTCTTTGCGTTGTCGGCGAGGAATTTTTTCGCCGCTTCGGCGTTGCGCTCGGGGTTCGTCACTTTCAATAACTCCACATCGAAGATGAGCGCCGCATTCGGCCCGA
>JAVJPA010000111.1:0-6139 GCA_040216495.1 Amphiplicatus sp.
AGCAGAAGCCCCGCATCTCGCTCGGCCTGAAACAGACTCTCAACAATCCGTGGGAAAACTTCGCCGAACAGCATCCGGTCGGCTCGGTCATCGAAGGCGAGATCAAGAACATCACCGAGTTCGGTCTGTTCGTCGGTCTCACCGAAGAGATGGACGGCATGGTCCACCTTTCCGACCTCGACTGGAACCGCTCCGGCGAAGAAGCCATCAAGGATTATACGAAGGGCGACATGGTCAAGGCCAAGGTGCTCGACGTCGATCCCGACAAGGAGCGCATCTCGCTCGGCATCAAGCAGGTCGGCTCCGATCCGCTCGACAATATGGGCGACATCAACCGCGGCGACGATGTCACCTGCACGGTGACGGCGATCGAAAACGGCGGCATCGAAGTCCAGGTCGGCGGCGAAGGCGGCCCGAAAGCCTTTATCCGCAAGTCGGACCTCTCCAAGGACCGCAACGAACAGCGCCCCGAGCGCTTCGCGGTCGGCGACAAGATCGACGCGCGGGTCACCGGCTTCGACAAAACCTCGCGCCGCATCTCGCTCTCGATCAAGGCGCGCGAAGTCGCCGAAGAGAAGGAAGCGGTGGAGCAGTACGGGTCTGCGGACTCGGGCGCCTCGCTCGGCGACATTCTCGGCGCCGCGCTCAAGAACGAAAAGAACAAGAAATAGGCGCTTTGCCGCTTTGTTCTACGATATGGCGCCCCCGCAGCGATGCGGGGGCGTTTTTTATTCCACCGCGTTCGGAGCCCGTCTCGATAAATGACTCCGCGCGCGAAAGTCAGGCTTGCGCCGTCAGGCGTTTCTGGAATTCTGCGGCGCGTCGCGTTAGCGTGATGGAAATATCGGGGAAGATTCGATGGGACATTTCTGGACTTTCGCCGCCGCCGCATTTCTGATGGCGTCGCCGGCCGCCGCCATGCAAAAGAGCGCGGCGGCGTCTCCCTTGACCAAGGCGGTGACGGACGCTGTCGACAAACATTTCCTCGACTATCAGGAAAAAGCGCACGTTCCGGGTCTTGCATGGGCCGTCGTGCAGAACGGCCGTCTCGTTCATACCGGTTTTTCGGGCGTTCAAAATCTTGATACAGGCGCGAGCGTCGACGCCGACACGCACTTCCGCATCGCATCGATGAGCAAGGCCTTCACCGCGCTCGCGATCTTGAAACTGCGCGATGACGGATTGCTCTCGCTGGACGCTCTTGCTGAAACCTACGCGCCCGAATTGAAGGAGTGGCGATATCCGACGACGGATTCGCCACGCATTCGCGTGCGCGACCTTCTTCATCACGTCGGCGGGCTCGTCACCGACGATCCATGGGGCGACCGCCAGCAGCCGCTGTCCGAAGAGGCGTTCACGGCCATGTTGCGCGAGGGGCCGCCGCTCACGCGCGCCCCGCAACTGCAATACGAATACTCCAATTACGGATACGCCGTGCTCGGGCGGATCATCGCCAACGTTTCCGGCCAGTCTTTCGACTCCTACATCAAGGCGGAAATCATGCGCCCGCTCGGCATGGAGACGACCGGGTATGAAGTCGCCGAAACGCCGATGGAGAAGCGCGCGCTTGGCTATCGTTGGGAGAACGAGGCTTTCTCCGCCGAGCCCGAGATGGCGCATGGCGCGTTCGGCTCGATGGGCGGCGTGCACACGAGCGTCAACGACTATGCGCGCTGGGTGTCGTTTTTGCTCGCCGGATGGCCGGCGCGAGACGGCGCAGAGCAAGAGCCGGTGAAGCGCGCGACCGTGCGGGAGATCGCGCAGGGGCTTAACTTTCCCCGCATGGCGAACCGCCCCGGACTGGAGGAGGCGGACCCGCCCTGCGCTTATCCGTCCGCCTACGGAATGGGTTTCATCTTGGCGATCGATTGCGATCTTGGGCCCACACTAAGCCATTCCGGCGGATTTCCGGGTTACGGGTCGAACTTGCTGCTGATGCCGGAAGCGGGCGTCGGCGTCTTTGCGTTCGCCAACCGGACCTACGCAGGGCCGGCGGCGACTGTGCGCCTGGCGGCGCTGGAGCTTGAGCGGGCCGGCTTTCTGACCGGCCGCGCGGTTCCGGTGAGCGAACCGCTCGCGGCCGCTTACAAAGCGGCGGGCGCGGTCTATCGCGCGGGCGACCTCAAACCTATCCGCAAGATGCTGGCGATGAACTTTCTTATGGACAGGTCGGAAGAAAACTGGGCGCTCGAACTCGCTGGGCTGAAGCGGCAAAGCGGCGAGTGCCGGACCGACGCGCCCATTGCCGCCAACGGCGCGTTGACAGGCGCGTTCTCCTGGCGATGCGAGAACGGGTCGATCGAGGGCCGGCTTCTGCTCGCGCCGACCACGCCCTCTGGCGTGCAAGCGTTGCGATTGAGTTTCACCCCGTCGTCGTAGGGCGCCGAGCCCTCTGGAGCGACGCGGGCCGCTTTATTCAAGTCCGGAGGCGCGGATGAATTCGGAACGCAAATATGGAAGGCCCCCGTCGGGCGCAGTCATCGCCTCAGGCGTCGAGCTGGTTGAGCATGCCGACGACGGCTTGCTGCTCATTCGGGCGGACGAGATTGCGCCGGCGTTTTTCGATCTGAAGTCGGGGGTTGCGGGGGATATTCTGCAAAAGGCCGTGAATTACCGGCTGCGAGTCGCGATCCTTCTGGATGCGCGCCCGCTTTCGGACAGGTTCGCCGAGCTTGTGCGCGAACATCGCGCGCACCCCGCCGTGCGGTTTTTCAATGACGAGGCCGACGCACTGCGCTGGCTCGCCGGTTAGTCGGCCAAGGCGCTAGCGAAATTCCGTCGAATGGTGCGCGGCGAGCCGCCAGCGTCCGTCGCGCCGGACATAAACGTTAGTGAAACGGTGTATTCGCCGGGATGCCCTCATCCATCGCGTCGTCGTATTGAGTTCAGGAACTAGGGTTTTCATCGCGGGAAGGGCGACCGACAATCGAATGGGCGCGCAGCATAGCAGAAATCCCTTGACGGAAAGCCGGTTCGGCCATTCCTGCAGACGATGCCTGAACTACCTGAAGTCGAAACCGTCCGCCGCGGTCTTGAGCCGGCGATGCTCGGCGCGCGCTTTAGGCGGGTGGAGACACGCCGGGCGGATTTGCGGTTTCCTTTTCCCGAGCGGTTCGAGCGCCGGCTCGTAGGCGCGCGCGTCGATGCGCTGTCGCGGCGCGGCAAGTACATGATCGCCGGGCTTTCGAGCGGCGAGAGTCTCATCCTGCATCTCGGAATGACCGGACGGTTCACGGTGGAGGCCCAGCGCCTTCAGCCAGGCGAATTTTATTATGACGCGCCGCCAGATCCGCGGCACGATCATGTCCTGTTCGACATGGGAACCGCGCGCGTCACGTATAACGATCCCCGCCGCTTCGGGTTCATGGACCTCGTCGCCACCGACGGCCTCGAGGCGTGCGCGCATTTCGCCGCCATGGGGCCGGAGCCGCTGGGCGATGCTTTCACTGCGGCGGCGTTCAATGCGGCGCTCACGGGCAAAGCCGCGCCGGTCAAGGCGGCGCTGCTCGACCAGCGCGTCGTCGCCGGGATCGGCAATATCTATGCCTGCGAGGCGCTGTTCCGGGCCGGAATCTCGCCGAAGCGCCGGGCGGGAAGCGTCGCCGGGGCCCGTGGCGCGCGGCTTCATGCGGCGATCCGGGATGTGCTCGAAGAGGCGATCGAGGCGGGCGGCTCGACCCTGCGCGACTTCGCCGCCTCGGACGGGGCGCGCGGCGCCTTCCAGGAGCGGTTCCGGGTCTATGACCGGGAGGGCGCGCCGTGCCCGGCCTGCGCCGCGCCTGTGCGCCGGCTGGTTCAGGCGGGCCGCTCGACCTTTTATTGCGCCGCCTGCCAGCGCTAGGGCGCCCTCCGGAAGGCGCGGTCGAAATGACCGGATTTCCCGCGTTGACGGGCGCCGGACCCGCCGCTATAAGCCACGCCTCGCCCGATAAGGGCTCCACGCAATCCGATGTGAGACGACATGGCTAACACTTCTTCCGCCAAGAAAATGGTGCGCAAAATCGAACGCCGCACCGAAGCGAACAAGGCGCGCCGTTCGCGCGTCAGAACGTTTCTGCGGAAGGTCGAAGAAGCCATCGCCTCGCGCGACAAGAAAGCCGCTGACGCGGCGTTCCGCGACGCCCAGCCGGAGCTTCACCGTGCGGTCTCGAAGGGCGTCGTCAAGAAGGCGACCGCCTCGCGCAAACTCTCGCGCCTCTCCTCGCGCATCAAAGCGATCTCCGCTTAAATTCAATTTTTTCAATCGCCTGCCGCATTCGCGCGCGCAGCGATTTCTTGGGCGCGCGTGATGTTCGCGTCCGTTTGACTGACCGCCGCGCGCCGCTCTTGTCTGCGTTTTGGGAGACGAGCAAAGTAGAGCGATTGAATGGCGAAGGGCGATCGTCCCGTCCAACGCTTCGCTCTGTTAGAATGTAGCGGCTGTGCATTTCCGCAAAGTCGTTTTCAACAACCGCTTTACGCCGGCGCGTACTGAATGCATGATGCACGCAGTGCTCTTCTTCATCGATCGCGTACAGGCTTCAGCGTAACGTTCTGTTTTGAAAAGCGTGCGTCTGTCAGGCGAAATTCCGCTGCGAAAATTCGCCAAAAAAAAGCATTCGAGTCGCCTTCGAGTCTTGCGTTCATCAAACCTTCAAACTATCATAATTGACATACCGACGTGCACGGATCAAATCGTCGCCGCAATGGTATTTGTACGGATTAGTAGCAATAGGGGCTCGCAGTTTTAGCTATGAAATTGCGAGGTTTTGCGAAGCTGACGCGCAAGTCGCGAAACGAAAAAGGCGGAGCGATGGGCAGGGGAATAATGCTTTCTCACCAAGCTTTAATCGAGATACGAATAGTTAATTGCGGCCCGGTCTGGGTCACGGGGTAAGTTGCTTCTTCACGGCGCCTGAAGTCAACACGGCGTCTCACACACAATCTGGCGGATCGCGGCGCATGCGCAAGGCAGGCGCGGGCGGCGCGTCTTTCGGCGGCCCTTTTTTGATTTAGATCTTTTTTCGGGAACTGATTATGACTGACGAGACGATCGACGGCGGCGAAGAATTTGCGGCTTTTCAGGCGGCGTTGATGCTTCGCATGGGGGATGATGTCTTTTCATCGTGGATGGCGGACCTGCGTCTGGAGACGCGCAACGTCGATTCCGTGACGTTTTCGACGGACTCGAAGTTCAAGCGCGACATGCTGAGCCAGCGCTTTATTGTCACCATGCATGACGCCTGGAACGAAGCGGTAGGCCCGGTGCGCCGCGTCACTGTGGTGGCGCGCGAGAAATTGAGCGCGTCGGCCGCCAAAGTATCGGCTCTGATGCCGAAATTCATCGGCCTGAACGGGACGCAACATGCCGGCCAGCCGGCGCCGAAGGCGCCGTCGACCGCGGCTGCTCCCGGCGGCCGCGGGAGCGAGGACAAGCGCGCGCCAGATCTCGCCGATCTTATCTCGCCGCTTGACCCGCGCTCGACGTTCGACCGTTTTGCGGTGGACGAAACCAATCGCCTCGCCCACGCGGCCGCACGCCAGGTGCTCAACGCCAGCGCGTCGCGCGAAATCATCTACATTTACGGGCCGAGCGGCGCCGGCAAGACGCATCTCCTGCACGCGATCGGCAATGAGTGGCGCGCGACGCGCGGCGACGGCTGCGCGTATCTCACCTACGCCAATCTTCAGACCGGCTGCGTCAGCGCGATATTTTCCAACGGCATGCTGGCGCTGCACAAGGATCTCCTGGCGCAGGATGTCGTGCTCATCGACGATGTTCATCTTCTCGCCAGCGCGGTGCGCACGCAAACGGAAATACTGAACCTTATCAACGCCTCGCTCGCCGCCGGCCGCCGCCTCGTCATCGCCGGGGAGCTGGCGCCGCTGAAGCTTGTCGAACGCGGGGTTAACGAGCGCCTCGCCGACAGGCTCTCCGGCGGGCTTTGCGTCGCCATGACCCAGGCCGACGAGGCGCTGCGCTTCGGCGTTCTCAAGAAGCGCCTTGAGAACGCGCCGGAGAAATGCGTCATCAGCGACGAGGCGCTCAGCTTCATCGCCCGCAAGTTCACCCAGAGCATGCGCGAGGCGATCGGCGCGCTGAACCAGCTTCTGCTCGCCTATGGCGACCGGGAGGTGATCGTCGGGCTCGACGAGGCCG
>JAVJPA010000112.1:0-49769 GCA_040216495.1 Amphiplicatus sp.
CCAGAGTTCGCGGCGCACGCGCTCATGCAGATGCTCGGCGAAGGCCTCGGCGAGACGGTCGGCCAGCGCCTTCGACATGATCGCCGCATAATTGTCGTGGCGCCGGTCGTAGGAGTCGGCGAGCTCTTCTTCGCCAACGCCGGCGGTGACCGCGAAGGCGCCGAGATAATCCGCGATTCCGGCTTCGGCGGGCGCGACAAAGTCAGACATGCAATAATTCGGCGCGCCGTTCTCGCGTTTGGCGATCTGCTGGCGCAGACCGCAGAAGGTTGCGAGAACTTCCTTGCGGCTCTCATCCGTGTAGAGAACCACATCGTCGCCGACGCTGTTCGCCGGCCAGAAACCGGCGACGCCGTGTGCGGTAAGCTTCCGGCCCTCGATGATTTCCGCCAGCATCTTCTGCGCGTCATCGAACAAAGCGCGCGCAGGTTCGCCGACGATCTTGTCATCCAGAATTTGAGGATACTTTCCGGCGAGCTCCCATGACGCAAAGAACGGCGTCCAGTCGATATAGCGGGCGAGCGTCGCCAGATCGTAATCGCGAAAAGCTTTGACGCCGAGGAAAGAAGGCTTCGGCGGCTGATACCCTTTCCAGTCGATCACAGGTTTTTTCGACCGCGCATTAGCAAGCGTCAGGCGCGGATTGCGTTCGCGCCCCTTGGCGTGCTGCTCGCGGATCTTGTCGTACTCGGCGTTCGTCTGCGCGAGAAAATCGGTCTTGCGCTCAGCCGATATGAGCGTGCCGGCGACACCGACGGCGCGGCTCGCATCCGTCACATAGACGACACCCTTGTCGTAATTCGGGGCGATCTTCACCGCCGTATGCGCCCGGCTCGTCGTCGCGCCGCCGATCATAAGCGGAATGTCGAAGCCCGTGCGCTTCATCTCGCTGGCGACATGGCGCATCTCGTCGAGGCTTGGCGTGATCAGGCCGGACAAGCCGATAATGTCGACATTATGCGCGCGGGCTTCATCCAATATCTTTTGCGCCGGAACCATGACGCCGAGATCGATCACCTGGTAATTGTTGCATTGAAGCACGACCCCGACGATGTTCTTGCCGATATCGTGCACGTCGCCTTTCACAGTCGCCATCAGGATGACGCCGTTGGGCTTACCTTGTGCAAGCCCCTGCTCTTCTTTTTCCTTTTCCATGAACGGCGTCAGGTAGGCGACCGCCTGCTTCATGACGCGCGCCGACTTCACCACCTGCGGCAGGAACATCTTGCCCTCGCCGAAGAGGTCGCCGACGACGTTCATGCCGTCCATCAGCGGGCCTTCAATGACAAAAAGCGGCCGGCCGAGTTTCGTCCTCGCTTCTTCCACATCCTCGACAATGAACTCGTTGATGCCCTTGATGAGCGCATGCGTGAGCCGCTGTTCAACAGGAGCCTCACGCCAGGAAAGATCGGCTTCGAGTTTCTTGCCCGCCTCGCCGCGATAGCGCTCGGCGACAGCAAGCAGGCGCTCGGTCGAATCCGGACGGCGGTTGAGAATCACATCCTCGACCGGTTCGCGCAGTTCCGGCGCGATCTCGTCATAGATCGCCAGCTGGCCGGCGTTGACGATGCCCATGTCCATCCCCGCCTTGATGGCGTGGTAGAGAAACACCGAGTGCATCGCCTCGCGCACCGTCTCGTTGCCGCGGAACGAAAACGAAATGTTGGAGACGCCGCCCGAAATTTTGGCGCCCGGCAGGTTCTGTTTGATCCAGCGGGTCGCCTCGATAAAGTCGACCGCGTAATTGTCATGCTCCTCGATGCCGGTCGCCACGGCGAAGATATTCGGATCGAAAATGATGTCGTCGGCCGGAAAGCCGATTTTCTTCGTTAACAGATCGTAGGAGCGCTTGCAGATTTCGATCTTGCGCGCCGCCGTATCGGCCTGCCCGACCTCGTCGAACGCCATCACGACGCTGGCGGCGCCGTAGCGCATGATCTTTTTCCCATAGGCGAGGAACGGCTCCTCGCCTTCCTTCAACGAGATCGAATTGACGATCGCCTTGCCCTGGACGTTTTTCAGCCCTTCCTCGATAACCTCCCATTTGGAGGAATCGATCATGATCGGCACGCGCGAGATGTCGGGTTCGGAAGCGATAAGCCTCAAGAATGTCCTCATGGCGAGGACGCCGTCGAGCATGCCCTCGTCCATATTGACGTCGATGATCTGCGCGCCGCTCTCGACCTGCTGGCGCGCGACCGCGAGCGCCTCCTCGTAGAGGCCGTCCTTGATCAGCTTGCGGAATTTCGCCGAGCCTGTGACGTTTGTCCGCTCGCCGATATTAACGAAACGAGGCTGGGTCATGCCGCTGCGTCAGCCGATTTCGCGGGTTTGGCGCGCACGCCGAGCATATGGCACAGGGCGAAAGCGAGATCGTCGCGGTTCAGCGTATAAAAGTGGAAATGCTTGACGCCTTGCTCCGCAAGCTCAAGGCATTGCTCGGCCGCAACGGTCGCCGCGACGAGCTGGCGGGTCTCCGGCTGATCGTCGAGATTCTGGAACAGCTTCACCAGCCGGCCCGGAATCGTCGCGCCGCAAAGGTCGGCCATTTTTCTCAATCCTGCGAAATTCGTGACCGGCATGACGCCAGGCACGATGGGGATATCGATCCTCGCCGCGCGCACGCGCTCGACATAGCGGAAATACACGGAATTATCATAGAAAAACTGCGTCATCGCGCGCGTGGCCCCGGCGTCGACCTTCTTTTTCAGCAACTCGATGTCGGCGGCGATGGACGGCGAATCCGGATGTTTTTCGGGATAGCAGCCGACTGAAATCTCAAACGGCGCGATCTTGCGCGCGCCGGCGGCGAGATCGGCGGCGTTGGCGTAGCCGCCGGGATGGACGCTGTAAGGCTCGCCGGCGCCGCCCGGCATGTCGCCGCGCAACGCGACGATGTGGCGAACGCCCGCCGCCCAGTAATCCTTGAGGACGCTGTCGACTTCCGTTTTGGTCGCGGCGACGCAAGTCAGGTGCGCGGCGACCGGCAGCGCGGTTTCCTTGACGACGCGCGCGACCGTTTCATGCGTGCGCTCGCGCGTCGAGCCGCCTGCGCCATAGGTGACTGACACGAAATCCGGCCCGAGCGGCGCCAGGCGCGCGATCGACGCCCACAGCCGTTCCTGCATGGCGGGCGTTTTCGGCGGGAAAAATTCAAACGATACGTGAAGGTCGGACACTTGCTTTTCCTTGGACTTTTCTCAGACGGCGCTGATCTTGGTCTTCAGTTTGCGGACAGTATCTGCGGCGGCGCAGACCCAGATTTTCACGGTAAGGCGCCCGGGCTCGCCGGTCTGGGGCGACAGGGTTTCGGCGCTGACGAGATTGAGCGAGGCCGACCGGCACCAGGCCCGAACCTCGTCATCAGAAAAGCCGAGCCGGCGATGCGCCTGATCCTCGCGCAGGAATTCAAGCTCATGCGGCGCGAAATCTGAAATGAGAAGCCGCCCGCCCGGCTTTAACAGTCTGGCCGCCTCGCGCACCGCGGCGCCCGGTTCGGCGAGAAAATGCAGGACCTGATGCAGGCAGACGAGATCGGCCGACGCGCTGTCGAGCGGCAGCGCAAAGAGATCGCCATGGCGCACCTGCGCGTGCGCGACGCCCGCCTGCTCAAGATTGGCGCGCGCGACCGCCAGCATCTCGCGCGACAGGTCGAAGCCGAGCGCATTGTCGTAGCGGTCTGAAAAAAGCTCCAGCATGCGCCCCGTGCCGGTGCCGAGATCGACGAACAGGCCGACCGGGTCGTCGCCGACCGCCGCGCGCATACGCTCTTCGATATCGGATTCAGGCAGGTGCAGTTTGCGGACCGTATCCCAGTCTTCGGCGTTCTCCTGAAAAAACGCCGCCGCCTGCGCCGCCCTCGCCTCCCGGCTTTGGGCGAACCGCTCGCGGTCGCGGGCGATCAGGCGGTCTTCGGAATCGGCGAGCGCACTGATGGCGCCCAGCACTTCGACTCCGCTCGCCGGCGCCTCCGGCCAATCGGCGGCGCGATAGAACATCCACGAGCCTTCCCGGTAGCGCTCCACTAACCCCGCGTCCGCGAGAATTTTGAGATGACGGCTGACCCGCGGCTGGCTCTGACCTAGAATCTGGGTGAGCTCGGTCACGGTGAGTTCGCCCCGGGCGAGCAGCACCATGATTCGCAGCCTCGTTTCCTCGCCGATGGCGCGGAAAATGTTCAATGTCGTATCAAGGTTCATCCTTGAGGCGCTCGATTCGCAGCTAATTGCCCTAGATATAAACATATCCTTATATGATCGGCAAGATCGGAAGGCCGTCCGACAGGGCGCATTCAAAAATTGGTAATGCGGTTTTGACGTCACGGAGTCGTCCCGGGGCTTATGTTATGTCGCAATGCGCCTTATCTGGTTCGGGAGCCACCAGCGCTGGAGTGAACGAATGAGGGGAAGACGCTTGCGGGCCGCCGTGATTGCACTCGGCGCGGGTGGGTTGATTGCGCCCGCCAGCGCCCAGATCGCTATTGACGAAGAGGACGCCGCCGCCATCGATATTGAACAGGCGGCGAGCGACACGTCTTCAGGCGGGGCTGTCGATCCTTGGGAAGGCTTCAATCGCCAATCGTTCAAAGCCTACACATTTCTCGACGACAACCTGCTAGTGCCGGCGGCCAAGGCATACCGCACCGTGACGCCGGCCAAAGGCCGCAAGGGCATTCGCGCTTTCCTCGCGAACGCCAACTCGCCGGTCGTGCTCGTCAACGACCTGCTGCAAGGGGAGTTTAAGCGCGCTGGCGAAACCACAGGCCGGTTCCTCATCAATACGACCATCGGCTTTTTCGGTTTCGCCGACCCGGCGGCGCGCATGGGCATAGAACCGCACACGGAAGACTTCGGACAGACGCTCGCGGTCTGGGGCGTGCCGTCCGGCCCCTATCTGGTGCTACCGATTTTCGGGCCCAGCTCCATCCGCGACGGCGTCGGAATCGGCGCCGATCTGGCTATCGACCCATTGTTTCATGTGGACGCTGACTGGTCCCAGAAGGTCCGGTACTCTCGTTTCGGCGCCACGGCGGTCGCCCGGCGCGAACCTTTGATCGAGCCGCTTGAGGAAATCGAAGCGAAGTCGCTCGACTATTACGCCTCGCTCAGGAGCTTCTACCTGCAAGCGCGCAAGCGCGAAATCCAGAACGGGCGGTCGAATTTCGACGATCTCATCGATATCGACGATTATGAAGAATTCGACGAGATTGAATAGGGTTACGAACGGAGGCTTGCGATGAGGATGACAATGACCGGATTGACCCGCCGCGCCGCGTTCGCTCTCGCCGCTGGCGCCGCCCTGTTCGCCGCGCCCGCGCGCGCCGATGAGGCGGCTGAGACCTATGTCCGCAGCGTGCTCGCCGAAGCGAACCCTATCTTCGATGCGCCCGATCAGGCGGCGCGTATGGCCGGAATCGATGAGCTGTTCGACAAGCATGTGGACACGCGCCGCGTCGCGATGTTCGTGCTTGGGCAGTACGCCCGCGTCATCACAGACGAGCAGAAGGAACAATATGTTCCTCTCTTCAAACAATATGCGAAGACTGTCTATCGGGACACGCTGTCGAACTATTCCGGCCAGCGCCTTGAAGTGACCAACTCCGTCGACCGGAGCCCGCGCGACATCATCGTCAATTCGCGCGTCGTCGGCGCCAAGCCCGGCGACCAGCTCGCCAACGTCACGATCCACTGGCGCGTCTATCGCAACGATGCGGGCGAGCAGTCCCTGTTCGACGCCGGCGCCGACGGCGTCTGGCTCGCGATCGAGCAGCAAAGCCAGTTCAAGTCGGTCATCGCCAACAATGGCGGCGGCGCCAAAGGCATCGATGCGCTCATCGCGGACCTAAAAGCGAAAGCCGGCGGATAGCAGCTCGGCAAGCCTTTTTGCGAACCAAAAAAAAAGCCGGCCCACTGGGCCGGCTTTTTCGCGACTGTTCGAGAAACCCGTTTACGACGAATAGTATTCGACGACGAGGTTCGGCTCCATTTTCGCCGCATACGGAACTTCGGCGAGTTCCGGCACGCGCATGTAGGTCGCCGCCATTTTCTTGGCGTCGACTTCGACATAGTCGGGGATGTCGCGCTCGGCGCTCTGGAGCGCTTCGAGCACGAGGGCCATGTTCTTCGACTTGTCCTTGATCTCGATCACATCGCCCGGCTTGCAGCGGAAGGACGGAATGTTGGTGCGGACGCCGTTGACCTTGACGTGGCCGTGGTTGACGAACTGGCGCGCGGCGAAAACCGTCGGCACGAACTTGGCGCGGTAAACAACGGCGTCGAGACGGCTTTCGAGGAGGCCGATCAGGTGCTCGGCGGTGTTGCCGCGCTGGCGGCGGGCCTCGTTGTAGATCTTCTCGAACTGCTTTTCGGAAATGTTGCCGTAATAGCCCTTGAGCTTCTGCTTGGCGCGGAGCTGGAGACCGAAGTCCGACAGCTTGCCCTTGCGGCGCTGCCCGTGCATGCCGGGGCCGTAATCGCGGCGGTTTACGGGAGATTTAGGCCGGCCCCAGACGTTTTCGCCGACCCGGCGGTCAAGCTTGTGCTTGGCGCGAATGCGCTTGGTCATTAGTCCTCGCTATCGACGCGGCCCGGCCCCGGAGCCTTTCCCCGGAACGATTACAACGGCGGTTTCGCGTCACCCGTTATGAAGGCGGCGGTCTTAGCGGGGGGAGAGACGCCTGTCAAACCTCAAGCCGACCATCCTCCCCCAAAAGAAAAACCCGCGGCTGGCGCGGGTTTTTCCTCAATTCGATCAAAGGAAAGATGGCCTAAGCCGCTTTCTTCTTGCGGCTGGCGAACCCGAGACCGCCGATGCCGGCGATCATCAGCCACGCGGCGGCGGGAAGCGGCACTTCTACTTCACCGAACGTCGTATAGTGGCTGAGGCCAAGGCCTGTCGCGCCGTTGAGCGCGTAGGTGTAGGTCTGCGAACCGCCCGACGTGTTCTTGATGAAGATGTCGTGCGCGCCGATTTTCAGGACGATGTAAAGCGCCAGAGAGTCAAAGGGATTGCCCGGCGGGTCGAATTTTGTGCCCGCGCCGACAGAAGCGCCGACGAGCGTGCTCAACCGCGCGCCTTCAGCAGCTTCATTGGCTGGGGACCCATTATACAGCTGCGCCACGCTTCCGAGCGTACCCAGTCCTGTCGGATCGATAGTATCCGGGGCCGCCGGATCAATGTCCAAACCGCCCGCGCCTGAAAAACCTTCGCAAGCGACTGAGCAGGTGATAGTGGCGCCAGTTGTTCCGATTGTGATTACGCCCGCCATAGCTGACGATGCGAGCATTCCTAAAGCGCATGCTCCAGCGATCGCGACCTTGACGGAGGAGCGAGCCGATTCGATCAAAGACATAATGAGTTCCCCACAAGCTTACTGAACCAAAAATGGTTCGTGCTCACTTCTTGCGCAGGGAAAGACTCAATTGTAAAGTTAAATGACGCTACAAGATAACATTG
Source organism: Amphiplicatus sp. (assembly GCA_040216495.1). Lineage (GTDB taxonomy): Bacteria > Pseudomonadota > Alphaproteobacteria > Caulobacterales > Parvularculaceae > Amphiplicatus. The sequence continues at coordinate 7,456 of JAVJPA010000112.1, forward strand.
TCGCGCCGCCGGAGCGCCGATTTCCCCTATAAATCAGCAGCACTCCACGCGTATCCCGCGCGGGTTGTATCAGACCTCTAAATCTTCACCGTGTGACGGCCTCTTTAAGCGCATATTCTGTCATTTTGGGCCCTCTCATCTCGCGAATGAAGGCCCGCACCGTGTGGGGATAGAGCGTATAGTTTCGCCCGGTCGCATCAAGATACCAGCTCTGGCATCCGCCCGCCCAGACCATATCTTTCAGATCGTGCTGGAGACGGCTGTCATAAGCGGCGGCGGCTTCGGGCGTCGGCTCGATAGATGCAGCCCCCTTCGCCCGCATCTCTTCGATGAGCCGCATCACATAGTTCACCTGCGCCTCGATAATCAGGATCACCGAATTGTGCCCGAGGCCGGAATTCGGGCCGAGTAGCATGAAGAAATTCGGAAAACCCGGAACCGCCACGGTGCGGTGTGCGGCGACGCCGCCCTTCCAGGTTTCGGCGAGCGTCACGCCGGCGGGTCCGACGACCTCGATTGAATCGAGCAGGTTGAACGGCTTGAAGCCGGTCGCGAGGATGATGACGTCGGCCTCATGAAGGCGCCCGTCTTTCGTCCGCACGCCGCCTTTCTCGAAGCGCTCGATAGGCTCGCTCACAATATCGACATTGTCGCGCTGCACCGCCGGAAGGTAACGGTCGGAAATCAGGATGCGCTTGCATCCTACGGGATAGGTCGGGGTCAGCCGGGCTCGGAGCGCCGGGTCTTTCACCTGCTCGTCCATATGCTTCATGAATGTCTTCGTGACGAAGCGCTTGACGTAATTGTCGCCGCCTTCGAACGCCTTGTGGCGCCATTCCATCATCGAGAAGTAAAACCCGCGATAGAGGCGCGCGAGCGGCGGGACAGCGCGGAACAGTCCCTTTACCCAATCCGGGTAGGCGTAACTAGGACGCGGCATGATCCAGTTGGCTGTACGCTGGAAGATGTCGAGCCGCGCGACGACGGGCGCGATTTCCGGAACCACCTGCACAGCGCTCGCCGCCGAGCCGATCATGGCGACGCGCTTGCCTTTTAGATCGACATCGTCTCGCCAACGCGCGGTATGGAAGACCGGTCCGTCAAACGCTTCCTGTCCTTCGAAATGCGGACTGTTCGGCTCGTGCAGACCGCCCAGTCCGCTGACGACAATATCGGCCTCCGCCTTCGCGCCGTCCGCAAAATCAATCGTCCACTTGGCGCCGTCATGCCGGATGCGGACGACTTTCTTGCCGAACATGGTCTTCGAGTAGAGATCGTGCTTGCGGGCGACCTTCTTCATATAGTCCCAGATCTCGCCGCCCGGCGAGAACCGCTTCGACCAGTCGGGATTTGGTTCATAAGAAAAAGAATAAAGATGCGAGGGCACGTCACAGGCGACGCCGGGATAGATGTTCTCCCGCCAGGTGCCGCCGACCTCGTCCGCCTTTTCATAGATAGCGAAATTGTCGAGGCCGCGCCGCTTGAGCGCGATCGCCATGCCCATGCCGGAAAAACCCGCGCCGAGGATGGCGACGCGGGGGATTTTGGCGTCGCCCCGGTTCAGAGGAGATGTTGCAGCGAGCGTATCCATGGCGGCGCTTCCCGTGGGTTCGCATTCTGACGACGAACTACACTTGCAAGTTTACCACAGCGCCGGCCGCACCGCGAACGCCAAAAGCAGTCTTATGGCTTCACCGAGAATGGCGTGAAGTCGGTCTTTTTGTCGTAAACGTCGACGCCTTCGGCGCGCTTCAGAAATCCGACGATGCGATAAGTGACAGGGGTCAACAGCGCCTCCCAGCCGACTTTCAGCGCATAGTTCGTCGCCATCACGGTCGCGATCAGCTCCACCGACCAGACGCCGGCGAAGGCGAGCGGATAGAAGATCAGCGTGTCGACGCCCTGCCCCACGACGGTCGAGCCGATGGTGCGGGTCCACAGGTGACGACCTCCGGTCAGGAGTTTCATCCGCGCCATGACGAAAGCATTGGCGAATTCGCCCGCCCAGATTGCAAAGCACGAGGCGGCGACGATGCGCGGCGCCTGGCCGAAATTAAGCGCGAAGGCTGTCTGCTTATCGACGCCGCCGAGATCGATATTCCAGCCGGGCGCCGCAGGCATGGCGGTGATGAACGCGGCCATGCCGGCGGCGAAAGCCGCAGAGACAAACCCGGCCCAGATCACCCGGCGCGCGCGGGCGTAGCCATAAACTTCCGTGAGCACGTCGCCGAGAACATAAGAAAGCGGGAAGAAGAGAACGCCGGCGCCAAAGGTGAACAGAAGCGGCGCTTCGCGAAACGGGGCATCGAAAGAAAGCTGCGCGACTTTCCCGGCGCCGATAATGTTGGCGCAGACAATGACGACGCAGGTCGCCGCCATCACGAAATCGTAATAGCGGAAGCGATACGCCGAGAGCGCATCGGCGCGCTCGACCCGGTCGATGGTTGAGGCGCTCACCGGGAGTCGTTCCAGCCAGTCCACCCCGGCCCCCGCACGACATGGCCGCCAAAAGCGCCCGTATGCTCCTCATCCTTTAATGTCAGCACGCCATTGACGAAAACGTGCTTGACGCCCGTCGCAAGCTGATGCGGATCATTGAATGTCGCATTGTCCTGGATCGTCGCCGGATCAAAAACGACGACATCGGCATACATGCCGGGCTTCAACATGCCGCGATCGCGTATCTTGATGTTTTCCGCCGGCAATGACGTCAATTTCCGGACGGCTTCCTCGATTGTCAGAACCTTTTCCTCGCGCACATACTTCGCAAAGATGCGCGCGAAGTTCCCGTAAGCGCGCGGGTGCGTGCTTTGCGCGAGAAACACGCCTTCCGGCACCATCGATCCGCCGTCGGAACCGAAACTGAGCCACGGAAGCGCGATTTCCTTACGAAGGTTATCTTCGGACATGGTGAAATAAGCGACGCCGACCCGGCTGTCGTCTTCGATGACGAGATCAATCGCGGCTTCTTCCGGAGACGTTCCGCGTTCCTTCGCGACGTCCGCGAGCGTCTTGCCCATATAGTGACGCAGGGCCGGATTGCGGAAACCTAGAAGCAGGACGCCTTCCGGCCCGCCCGCGTTCTGAAAGCCGGTCTCGCCGTCTTTTCCCGCGCGCATTTCAGCCGCTACGCGCGCGCGCGTTTCTTTATCCTTGAGACGCGCGACAAAAGCGTCGTGCCCGCCCTCCTGAACCCAAAGCGGCATGACCGCATCGAGACCGGTCGAACTCGCCGGATAGACATACATGTCCGCAGTGATCGCGAGCCCTTCGGCGCGCGCCGCTTCGACCTTGGCGATCACCTCGTCCATCTTCGCCCAGTTGGCGCGTCCGCTCGCTTTCAGGTGATAGATTTCGGCCGGCGCGCCCGTCTCACGCGCAATGTGAATAAGCTCGTCGACAGCCTCGATCAGCGAGCGCGATTCGTTGCGGATGTGGGAGATGTACATGCCGCCCGATTCAGCCGCTGCGGCGACAAGCGCGACAAGCTCATCCGTGGAGGCGAAGTTCGCCGGCGCATAGATTAGCGACGAACCGACGCCAAGAGCGCCTTCGCGCATCGCATCGCGAACAAGCGCTTGCATGCGGTTTAGCTCATCTGTTGTCGCCGGACGATTGTCGTAGCCGACTTCATGGATGCGCGCCGTCGTCGCGCCGATGAAAGACGCGACATTGGGCGAAACGCCTTTTCGCTCCAGAAATTCCAGATACTCGCCGAGCGTCGTCCATTCTATGTCGAACTTGATATCGGACTGGCGCGCCTCGGCCTCCGCTTTCATCGCAGCGCTCATCGGCCCCATCGAAACGCCTTCGCCGAAAACCTCCAGCGTCACGCCTTGACGAATATCGCCGAGACTGCGCCCGTCCTCAATCAGGTCGTCGACCGCCCAGCTCAGCATGTTGATGAAGCCCGGCGCGACGGCGAGGCCGAAAGCATCGATGACCGTTTCCGCCGTCGCATCCTCAAGATCGCCTACAGCGGCGATGCGGTCCCCCTTGATGGCGACATCTGCGGCGATACCCGCGGCGCCGGTTCCATCATAGACGACCCCGCCGAGAATAAGCGCGTCGTACTCAGTTGAAGAGGAGGCAGACGCGCACCCGGCGAGCGCCGCAGCGCCTAATAAGAGCAGAACCTCGCCAAGCTTCGTCATTGCGCCCCTCCGTTTTCAGCGAATCGATCAGAGCCTAACGCCCTCGCCCGGCCAAGTCAGAATTTATCGGCGTGTCAGAGATTTGACGACGCCCCGCAATGTCCTGATTTCGCCCTCAGTGAACCCGGCGCGAGTCAGCGCCACGCGGAGGTTGCGCTCCTTAACGGAGCGTTTTTCCGGCGGAAAGAAATACCCGGCTTCATCGAGCGCGCTGAAGAGATGCGTAATGAGCCCCTCAAGGTCTGACTTCGGCGCCGGTGCTTCTTCATCGAGGTCGCTGGGAAAACTCGCCCTGCCGTCAGCCAGCGCCCATTCGTAAGCGACGACAAGGGCCGCCTGGGCGAGATTGAGCGACGCGAACGCAGGATTGACAGGGATCGATATGATGGCGTCGGCGCGGGCTGCGTCTTCGTTGGAAAGCCCCGCGCGCTCGCCGCCGAAAAGGACGGCGCAGGTCTCGCCGCGCTCGATCCGCACCTTCATTTCTTCCGCCGCCGCGCGGGGCGAGAGTACAGGCGTCAGCATCTCCCGCGGCCTCGCAGTCGTCGCAAGAACGTAGCTGCAATCGCCGATAGCGGCGTCAGTCGTGTCTAAGACTCGCGCGCTGTCCACGACGGGGCTAGCGCCTGACGCCATGGCGATCGCGGCGGGATTTGGCCAGCGGTCGCGAGGATTGACCAGCCGCAGGCGCGATAATCCGAAATTCAGCATCGCCCGCGCGACGGCGCCGATATTCTCCCCGAGCTGCGGCTCGACAAGGATGAAAAGCGGGCCGGGCTTTAAGGCGCCTTGCCCGTCCCGCCGGCCCTGTCTTTGCTGCGCCACGTTCATTCCTTCTGTTCCACGCCTATTACCGAATTCGACGGCCGTTCAGCAACAACGACAGCATCGGGATCTTTTGCACCACAAAAAAATGAAACAGCAACGTCAATATTAGAGCGTCGTAGCGGCGATGAGCGCGAATTCTGCGCCCGCATGTGCGGACAGTCGCACGACTAGCGCGTTGAACGCCGCCGCCAGCAGGAAATGCGTCAGGCAAACCGTGTACGACGCGCGCGCCAAGACGTGTTTCAACGCGCGTGTCAGATTGCAAGCGCTCGACCCGAACGACGAAAATCGGAAGAACGACCAAGGATGCATCGCCACGATAATGCAAGCGAAGATGGCGCCACCATCGGGATCGGGCATCACGTCAGACGCGCAAGGGGAATAGGTCTTGGCGGTGTAAATGGCGATTCTCAGCGCCATCACGATGCCGCGAAAGGCGCCGAATTCGGCCTAATGGGGCGCCCCATCGAAGACGGCCCGCGAAATTTGCGCGGCGGTATTGCTCACTCAGCCCCCGACTCTGCCGGGACAAGACATATCCCGACCGGTGAATCCCGGATAGGCCGCCAGAGTCCACAGTTGCCGTCCCTGGATTCGGCCGCGCCCGGCTGGCCAGGAGAGCCGCCTTTGCGCCGGGCGCCAGCGATGCTATAGGCCCCCGCAAGGCGCAAAGCCGCGCCCCTTTCGCCCTTTTCCGCTCGCCCCATTCACGCCGTAGGACCCTCCATGCAGAAGATCAAAGTCGCCAATCCCGTTGTCGAAATGGATGGGGACGAGATGACCCGGATCATCTTGCAGATTATCAAAGACAAGCTCATTCATCCCTATCTCGATATCGACCTCAAATACTTCGACCTCGGCATCGAGGAGCGGGACCGGACCAACGACCAGATCACCATCGATTCGGCGGAAGCGACGAAGAAGTACGGCGTCGCCGTGAAGTGCGCGACGATCACGCCGGACGAGGCGCGCGTCGAGGAGTTCAAGCTGAAGGAGATGTGGAAATCTCCCAACGGCACAATCCGCAACATCCTGGGCGGCGTCGTCTTCCGCGAGCCCATCATCATCTCCAACGTGCCGCGCCTCGTCCCCGGCTGGACTCAGCCGATCATCATCGGCCGTCATGCGTTCGGCGATCAGTATCGGGCGACCGACATGCTGTTCCCAAGCAAGGGCAAGCTCACCTTGAAATGGGAAGGCGATAATGGCGAAGTGATCGAAAAGGATGTGTTCAAGGCGCCGTCGTCCGGCATTTATATGGGCATGTACAACCTTGACGACTCGATACGCGACTTCGCGCGCGCCTGCTTTAACTACGGCCTGCAGCGAAAGTACCCCGTCTATCTGTCGACCAAAAACACCATCCTCAAAAAGTATGACGGCCGCTTCAAGGATATCTTCCAGGAAATCTGGGAGACGGAGTTCAAGGACAAGTTCGCTGCATTCAAGGGAACATACGAACATCGCCTTATCGATGACATGGTCGCCTCGTGCCTGAAATGGTCGGGCGCCTATGTCTGGGCGTGCAAGAACTATGACGGCGACGTGCAATCGGACACGGTCGCGCAGGGCTTCGGCTCTCTCGGCCTGATGACTTCGGTGCTGATGACGCCGGACGGCAAGACGGTCGAAGCCGAAGCCGCGCACGGCACCGTGACGCGCCACTACCGCGCCCACCAACGTGGCGAGGAGACCTCGACCAATCCGATCGCGTCTATCTACGCGTGGACGCGCGGCCTCGCCCATCGCGGCAAGCTCGACAACACGCCGGAGCTGCTCAAGTTCGCCAACCTTCTGGAAAGCACGATCATCAAGACCGTCGAAGCCGGCTACATGACGAAGGACCTCGCCCTCCTCATCGGCGCCGAGCAGAAATGGATGACGACGGTGGCCTTTCTCGACAAGATCGACGAGCGTTTCCAGAAAGCGATGGCGGCGTAAGGCCTCGTGCCTGCGACCGCGATCGCCCCTGTTACCTCAAGCGCGCACCTGCTGAAGGCGACGCTGCAACGCGTCTTCGGTTTCGCTGATTTTCGTCCTGGTCAGGAAGAGATTATCGAAGCCATGGCGGCGGGGCGGAATCTGCTCGCCGTCATGCCGACCGGCGCCGGCAAAAGCCTTTGCTATCAGCTTCCAGCCCTCGCCGGCGAAGGACTGACCATTGTCGTATCGCCGCTGATCGCGCTGATCGACAATCAGGTCGCGCAACTGCGAACGGTCGGCGCCGCCGCAGGCGCCATCCACTCAAACCGTTCGCGCGAGGATAATGTCGCCGACTGGCGGCGCGCCGCCTCAGGAGAAATTCGTCTGCTGTATATGTCGCCTGAGCGGCTCATGACGCCGCGCATGATGGAAGCGCTCTCCTCCCTCAACGTCGCGCGTTTCGTTATCGACGAGGCTCATTGCATCAGCCAGTGGGGGCATGATTTTCGTCCCGATTATCTCGGTCTTGGCATTCTGCGTGAACGTTTTCCCCGCGCTCGTCTCGCCGCTTTTACGGCGACCGCCGACAAGCGCACGCGCGACGATATCCACGCGCGTTTGCTAGGGCCGGAAGCGGCCATGTTCATCCACCGGCTCGACCGTCCGAATATCGAGATCGCTATCGAGCCAAAGCATGATGCGCGCGCGCGGCTCCTTGAACTGGCGCGCGAGCATGAAGGAGAACAGGGCATCGTTTATTGCCTGTCGCGCAAGGGAACGGAAGAGACGGCGGCGTTTTTGAGCGCGAACGGCGTCAGGACGCTCGCCTATCACGCCGGACTTGACGCTCAGACGCGCGCCGAACGACTCAACGCTTTTCTTTCCGAACCCGATCTCGTCATCGCCGCGACCATTGCGTTCGGCATGGGCATCGACAAGCCGGACATCCGCTTCGTCTTCCACATGGACATCCCGTCGTCCATTGAAGCCTATTATCAGGAGCTAGGACGCGCCGGGCGCGACGGCCTACCCGCCCGCGCAGTGATGCTGTTCGGCGCCGGCGATGTCGGCCGCCGCATGCGGATGATCGATCGCAATGACGGGCCTGAGCACGCCCGCCGCGCGGAACAGCGCCGCCTCGCCGATCTTGCGGAGCTCTGCGAGGGGATCCAATGCCGGCAACAGGCGATCCTTGCTCATTTCGACCAGGAAGCGCCGCCTTGCGGCGGCTGCGATAACTGCAAGACGCCGCCTGAGCTTGAAGACGCCACCGATCGCGTCCGTCTCGCCCTGACCGCCATCGCATCGACCGGGGAGAGCTTCGGCCCCGCGCATATCGCAGACATCGTCAAAGGCGCGAACACGGAAAAAGTACGCGCTCGCGGCCATAACGACTTATCCGTGTACGGCGCCGGAAGCGCTGAGCCTGCTTCTTACTGGCGAATGTTATTGCGCCAGATGGCGGCGCAGGCGCTTGTTGAAGCTGACTCAACACATGGCGGCCTCGCCATGACTGACAAAGGGCGCGCCGTGCTTTCAGGCGACGAGACTGTTCTCATCCGCAAAACAGAAGCGCGCGCGACACGCCGGGAAAGGCGCGCAGCGATTGCGCTTGAGAGCGGCGCGGACCCCGCGCTGTTCGCCGCACTCAAGGCGCGCCGGCGGGATCTCGCTAGCGAGCGCAGCGTGCCCGCCTATGTAATTTTTTCTGACCGGACCCTCGCTGACATGGCGGCGAAGAAGCCGGCGAACCGGACGGAGTTCGCCTCTGTTTTTGGCGTCGGCGCCGCAAAACTCGAGGCTTTTGCCGCAGATTTCCTCGCTGTTATCGCCCAGCATCGCTAACGCGCGTGGCTTTTCCTCGCATGTCGGCAACGGTTCGGCGCAAGCGCGCTTGCCTCGCGCTGCGCGGCGAGTAATGGTCGTGTCCGGACGAACAGCAACGCCACAGGAGAGGCGATTATGGATCTGAGGGCGCACGCGCTTATTGGGATTTCGGCTGCGGCGACGATCGCCGCGCCGGCCTTCGCCGCTGAAAAAACTTATCAGGTCGGCGATTTCAAAACAGTGTCGGTATCGGCCGGCATCGAAGCGGAAATCACGGTCGGCCCCGCCGCGTCCGCACGCGCGGAAGGGACTGACGAAGGCCTTGAGAAACTCGAAGTGAAAGTCGATGGCGACGATCTCGTGATCCGTCGCAAACCCCGCTCCGGATTTAACTGGGGCAATTCGCATAAAGTCACCGTTTATGTCACGACGCCGACGCTGACAGGCGTCGATGTGTCGTCTGGCGCCGAGGCGAAAGCTTCAGGAATCGACGCAGATGCGTTTTCCTCCGACATTTCGAGCGGCGCTTCTGCGTCGTTACAGGGGGCTTGCAACAACCTGAAGATCGATGTTTCGAGCGGCGCCTCGCTAGAGGCGGAAGACCTTAAGTGCAAAACAGTGGCCGCCGATGCTTCCTCCGGCGCAAGCGCGCGCGTTTTCGCGTCGGAGGCGATCGTCGCCGACGCCTCGAGCGGCGGGAGCATCAAGGTCTACGGATCGCCGAAAGATTGGGACATCGACGAATCGTCAGGGGGCGATGTTTCAAACGTCAAATAGACGGCGCAATAATATCTGAGATGAAGCGGAGCAAGGCGGCTCCGCTTTTTCTTTACGCTGACAGTCAGGCGATAGCCGATTCTATGGCTTTAATCGCTTGCGGCGCCTTAGCGCCGTCCGGTCCTCCGGCTTGCGCCATGTCGGGCCTTCCGCCGCCGCCCGCCCCGCCGACAGCTTCAGCCCCCGCCCGCACGAGATCGACCGCCGAGAGACGATCTTTCAGGTCGTCGGTGACGCCGACAGCGAGCGCCGCCTTGCCTTCATTGACGCTGATGAAAGCGGCGACGCCGGAGCCCAGGGTCTTTTTGGCCTGATCCACAAGGCCTCGCAGGTCCTTCGCGGCGACGCCGTCAAGCACCTTGCCGATGAACTTGACGCCTTTGACATCGATGAACTCGTCAGCCGGAGCCGCCGAGCCGCCGCCAAGCGCAATCCTTTTCTTCAACTCGGATACTTCCTTTTCAAGCTGGCGGATTTTCTTCTCGCGCTGTTCGACCTGATCGGGAAGCTCCGCTGCGGAAACCTGAAGTTTCGACGCGAGCGCTCGGGCCGTTTGAGCGGGCTCCGCGAGATAGACGCGCGCCGCCTCTCCGGTCAGCGCCTCGACCCGGCGGATGCCGGACGACACTGAACCTTCACTCGAAATCACAAACAACGCTATATCGCCTGTGCGCCTGACATGCGTGCCGCCGCACAATTCCACCGAATAGGGCTTTGAGGCGTCGTCAAGATCGACACCCATCGTCAGCACCCGGACGTCGTCGTCGTATTTTTCGCCGAACAGCGCCATCGCGCCTGCTGCGACAGCATCGTCATACGGCATTATGCGCGTTTCAACGGGCGCGTTCTGGCGGATCACCGCATTGACGCGCCGCTCAATCTCGGCGATCTCGCCGGCGTTTACGCCTTTCGGATTGGAGAAGTCGAAGCGCAGCCGATCGTGCGCCACAAGAGAGCCCTTTTGCGTCACATGCCCGCCCAGCGTCTCGCGCAACGCTTTGTGAAGGAGGTGGGTCACTGAATGGTTGGCGCGGGTGCGGTCGCGGCGCGCGACATCAATAGCGAGGCGAACGCCGTCGCCGGTCTTGACCGCGCCGCGCATCACCTTGCCGACATGGCCATGCAATGCGCCGGCGCGCTTCTTCGCGTCAGCGATTTCGATTCTAAGGCCGTTTTCAGCCGTGATGACGCCTGCGTCGCCCGCCTGTCCGCCTGATTCGGCGTAGAACGGCGTCTGGTTGACGACGATCTCGACTTCATCGCCTTCGCGCGCTTCAACGACGCTCGCGCCTTTGGAGACGATCGCCTGCACCACGCCTTCGGCGGCGTCATGCACATAGCCGAGAAACTCCGTAGCCCCCGCTTTTTCGCGAATATCGAACCAGACGGCTTCCGTCGCCGCATCGCCCGACCCGGCCCAGGCGGCGCGCGCAGCCGCTTTCTGCGCCGCCATGGCCTTGTCGAAGCCTTCCTGATCGACGGAAAGGCCGCGCCGGCGCAGGGCGTCCTGCGTCAGATCCAGAGGAAAACCGAACGTATCGTAGAGACGAAATGCCGCCGCCCCGGGCAGCGCATCGCCCGGTTTCAGGCCCGATGTCTCCTCGTCGAGAAGCTTCAGGCCGCGCTCAAGCAACGAACGGAACTTTTCCTCCTCGACGCGCAGCGTCTCAACCGTCAGGTTCTGCGCGCGGACCAGCTCCGGATAGGCCGCGCCCATTTCGCTTGAGAGCACGGGCGCAAGGCGCGCGAGCAACGGATCTTTGGCGCCGAGAGAATGCGCATAGCGCATGGCCCGACGCATGATGCGGCGGAGCACGTACCCGCGTCCCTCGTTCGAGGGCATGACGCCGTCGGCCATCAGAAAACAGGCTGCGCGCAAATGATCGGCGATCACCCGGTGCGCGGGCGCATCGTCGCCCTTGGCGGGTCTTTTGGTCAGCTCGACGGACGCGTTAATCAGGGTCCGGAACAGGTCGACATCGTAATTGTCGTGGACGCCCTGCATCACCGCCGCAATGCGCTCCAGCCCCATGCCTGTATCGATCGACGGCTTCGGCAGGTCTGTCTGCGATCCATCAGGATGGCGCTCGAACTGCATGAAGACGAGATTCCAGATCTCGATGAAGCGATCGCCATCCGCGTCGACGGAGCCCGGCGGGCCGCCTGCGATCTTCGGTCCGTGATCGTAGAAAATTTCCGAGCACGGCCCGCACGGCCCGGTGTCGCCCATCGCCCAGAAATTATCGTTGGTCGCGATGCGGATGATGCGGTCTTCGGGAAGGCCGGCAATCTTCTTCCATAGCGCCGCCGCTTCATCGTCCGTGTGATAGACGGTCACGGTGAGCTTGTCTTTCGCCAGTCCAAAACCCTTCGTGACCAGCGACCAGGCGGCGTCGATCGCCTGCTCCTTGAAATAGTCGCCGAAGGAGAAGTTGCCGAGCATCTCGAAAAACGTGTGGTGCCGCGCCGTGTAGCCCACATTGTCGAGGTCATTATGCTTGCCGCCAGCGCGCACGCATTTCTGCGAGGACGCGGCGCGGACATACGGACGCTTTTCCGCGCCGGTGAAGACGTTCTTGAACGGCACCATGCCGGCGTTGACGAACAGCAGCGTCGGGTCGTTCTGGGGAACGAGCGGCGCCGACGGGACCACGGTGTGGCCGCGGCCGGCGAAGAAATCGAGAAAGCCCGAACGGATGTCTTTAAGCGAGGTCATCTTCAGTTGCGTCCCGGATGATCAGACAGGCTGGCGACAGCGCCGGCCGATCCGGCGCGCGGCGTAACATATAAGATCGCGCCCGCGAGGGGTCGTCCCACGGGCGCGGCTGCCTGTCATAGGTAGAAGCAGGGCCTCAGTCCAGCGGGCGAGCCCCGGCAAGGACCCGCCCCGCCGGGGCTATTTCGCGTTCATACAGAAGATGTTGAGCTTGTTGCCGTCCAGGTCGCGGAAATAACCGGCGTAAAAGCCGCTGTCGCCGCGGGGCCCCGCCGGCCCCTCGTCTTTCGCGCCGAGCGCGATCGCCTTTTTATAAAGGCGGTCGACCTCGGCCGGGTTCTTCGCCTGCAACGCGACCATAACCCCATTGCCGACCGTCGCGGGCTTGCCGTCGAACGGCTTGGTGGCGCCGAGACCGGTCTCCTGACCGCGGCTCCAGGCGATGAACGTATCAGCTTCCATCATTCGCTTGCCGCCCATTTCGGCGAAGAGCTGGTCATAAAATTCTGCGGCGCGCTTCAGGTCGTTGGTCCCGACCGTGACATATCCGATCATGTGCTTTCTCCCGTTTGAGGCTCTTGACGCTCAACTAGAACCCGGGCCGGTACAAAAAGCTGGCGCCAGTCTGGATTGCTGCGTCTACGACGCGGCCCACACGCCGCCCTTGTCGTCGATGCGCCAGCCGGGGTTCCACGCAACTTCCCAAAGATGACCGTCCGGATCGGCGAAATAGCCTGAATAGCCGCCCCAGAACGTGTCGGCCGCAGGCTTCAACATTTCGCCGCCCGCCTTCTGCGCCTCTTTCATGACCGCATCGACATCAGCGCGCTCGCGCGCATTGTAGGCGAGCGCGAGGCCGGAAAACCCGCCGGCCTTCGCCGGAGTCGGCGACAGCCCGGCGTCCTTCGCCAGTTCGTCGCGCGACCACAGGGCGAACATCATGCCCTGCAACTGGAAGAAGACGACGCCTTCGGGACCGTCGAGGGGCCGCCAGCCAAGTTCTTCGTAGAAGCGCCGGGAGCGGGCGAGATCGGTGACGCCGAGCGTCACCAGGCTGATGCGTTGTTCCATGCGCGCTTCTCTCGTTGCGTGCGCCGGGCCGTCCTCGCTCAGGCTTCGGCAGCCTCGTCGTCTTTCTCGTTCTCCCCAACCAGAAGCTCCTCGGCGATGAGGCCCGCGTTGGCGCGCACTGAGCGCTCGATCTCGTCGGCCATCGCAGGGTTGTCCTTCAGGAACTGCTTGGCGTTGTCGCGTCCCTGCCCGATGCGCTCGCCGTTAAACGAGAACCACGAGCCCGACTTCTCGACCACGTTGGCCTTGACCCCGAGATCGACAAGCTCGCCCATCTTGGAAATGCCCTCGCCGTACATGATGTCGAATTCGACCTGCTTGAACGGCGGCGCGACCTTGTTCTTGACGACCTTCACGCGGGTCTGGTTGCCGACCACGTCCTCGCCCTTCTTGATCGCGCCGATGCGGCGGATGTCGAGGCGGACGGAGGCGTAGAATTTCAGCGCATTGCCGCCGGTGGTCGTTTCGGGCGAACCGAACATGACGCCGATTTTCATGCGGATCTGGTTGATGAAGATGACGAGGCAGTTCGATTTCGAGATCGAGCCGGTGAGTTTCCTCAACGCTTGACTCATCAGCCGCGCTTGCAGGCCGGGAAGCTGGTCGCCCATCTCGCCTTCGAGCTCGGCGCGCGGGGTGAGCGCCGCGACGGAGTCGATGACGAGCACTTCCACAGCGCCAGAACGCACCAGCGTGTCGGCGATTTCAAGCGCCTGCTCGCCGGTGTCGGGCTGCGAGATCAATAGCTCGTCGAGGCTGACGCCGAGCTTGCCGGCGTAGATCGGATCGAGCGCGTGCTCGGCGTCAATAAAGGCGGCGACGCCGCCGCCTTTCTGGACTTCGGCGACGCATTGCAGCGCGAGCGTCGTCTTGCCGGAGCTTTCAGGCCCGTAGATTTCGACGATGCGCCCGCGCGGCAGGCCGCCGATGCCAAGCGCGATGTCGAGGCCGAGCGAGCCGGTGGACACGGAAGCGATCTCGACCACGTCGCGGTCGCCGAGCTTCATCACCGAACCTTTGCCGAACGCCTTGTCGATCTGCGAGATCGCCGCGTCGAGCGCCTTTTTCTTGTCCACTCCGTCCGCCTCCACCAGGCGCAAGCCCGAATTCGATTTGATCACCGCCGCCTCCGTTGCCTGACAGGGGGAGCCCCGTCAATGGAGGGTTTTGTACACTTTTTGTTCCAAACTTGCAATAGGAGTTAATGCCATGAAATATAAAGACTATTTCAGTTTGTTCCGATTTTGTCCAAAAATTCAGAGCGGTGAATGAGGCATAGGGCAGCCCAACAAAGGTCCCGCCCGACACGATTCGCCTACGTCGTCGTCATCGGCGCCAGAATCACCCGCCACTCATAGAGCGCGTAAACCGCGAACAGCCCCGCGATGGCGAACAGCACATGGTGGATTTTGCGCCATACAGTCCACCCCGAGGCGGTGAAAGCCGGCGCCGTCGCCAGCGCCGTCATGAGGGCGCCGACGGCGGCGGCCATCGCGGCGTAATGGGCGTAGAGAAGCGGCTTCGGCGGCCAGCCGAGTTCGACGATGTCGGCGAGCGGCAGGTTTGACAGCGAGATCATAGCCCAGCCGAAAACCCCAAGAAAAACCATCCACAGCACCGCGCCGAAAAATTGCCACGCGGCGAGAAGAGCGCCGAGACGGGTGGAACGCACCATCCGCCCCTGTCTGCGCCAGGCGCCGAGCAGGACCGTCAGCGAGAAGACGAGCGCCGCGCCGGCGCCGGCGTAAAAAAGGCTCGACGAGCCGGCGAAGCCGACCCGCTCATAGGTGTTCGTGCCCATGCTCCATGACACGCGAACCACTTCGCCGTCGGCGCCGCGATAGGCATAGAGGCGGTCGCGGCCGCGATCGGTCCACACATCGCGCGCAAAGGGATAGAGCCTTTTGGCCTGCCCGCCCGCCGTGACGACTATCGAGCCGTCGTCTTCTGCAGCGATGACGATCTCGCCGCCGAGCGAAGCGATCTTCTCGAACTTCGAGAACAGGCGGCGGTCGCCGAGATAGGTTCCGGCAAGGGCCTTGGCCGCTTCGATCGTTTCAGGAGACGCCTCTTCCGCCCACGGGCTTGCGTAAAGCTCCGCGCCGGCGAACTGCTCGATGATGGCGCGGCTCACCGCATCGGGGACGCGCGTTCCTTCCGCGCCGTTGACGACGACGAAAACGCCGAGCCCGAGCGAGGGAACGACCGTCATATCGGCGATGAAGCCGGACAACGTGCCGCCATGGCCGAAGGTCGGATGGCCGGCGATTTCGGTTTCCATGAACCCGTGAGCGAAGTCGGGTGCGAAACGGCGGTCGTCGAACTGGCGCGTCCTCATAACGGCGAAAGCCTGCGGCGACAAAAGCCGCGCCGGGCGCGCGCCTTGCCTGACGACGCCGTCATTGAGGAAGAATTGCAGCCAGCGCGCGGCGTCGCGGGCGGAAAGCGCGGCGGCGCCCGCCGCGTAGGTCGGCTCGATAGCGTCATGCGTCATGACTTTCGGCGCGCCGCCTTTGAGTTCGTGCGGCTTGACGATGCGCGCATCGAGCGCCTCATCATTGTAGGCGGTCCCGGCCGCCGAAACAGGATCGTGCAAAACCGTTGAGGTCATGCCGACCGGAATCAGTATCCGGGCGCGGACGAACTCGTCATAGGGAACGCCCGAAACATTCTCGACGATCAGCGCAGCGACGTCGGTTCCCCAGTTGGAATAGGAAGTGCGCAGGCCCGGCGGGGCGACGCGTTTGGGCATGTGGCGTTCAAGGGATTCCGCCGCCGTGCGGCCGGTTTTCGCCTCGAAGAAATCGCCGAGCGTGTCCTCGAAGCCGGCGCGGTGGGTCATCAGGTGGTTAAGCGTCACCGGCGCGCCGAACGCTTCGGGAATTTTGAACTGGGTGAGGTATCCGTTGACGTCGGCGCCGAGGTCGAGCTTGCCCTCGTCCACCAGCATCATCACCGAGGTCCATACGAAGGTCTTCGAAATCGACGCGATGCGGAACAGCGTGTCGGGGGTCGCGGATGCGCCAGTCTCCCAGTCCGCGACGCCATAGGCCTTGACGAAGCTTTGATCGCGGGTCGCGACGGCGACCATCATGCCCGGCGGATACTGATCCGCCATCTGCGCCGCCACATAGCCGTCAAGAAAGGTTTCGATCGAAGCCGGGTCGAGCGTCGGCGTCTGCGCCGCAGCCAAGCCCGGCGTCACGATCAACGCCGACAATACCGCCATCAGTCGAAGAAATAACGCCGTCACAGCCCCGCCCCGGTTCCGATCCGGGTCGGACCCTAACGCGCGCCGCCGCCGCGCGCCACCGCCGCCCGGACTTTCGCGAGGCCCTTTCATCAAACCTTTGAAATTTCTTCATGATCGCGCGATTGCCGTCCCCCGGTCATGGCGTGCTATGATTGCAGCGCGAACGCCGGCATCAGGGGCCGAAAACGCGCGTGGAAATTCTGCGCGCTGTTCTTGATAGGGAAACGCCGAGCCATGCCCAGATTCATCCTCGCCATCCTCGTTCTCATCGTCCTTCTGGTCGCAATCCTTGTCGTCGCGCCGGGTCTCGTTCCGGTTTCCGCATACAAGGGCCGAATCGAAAGCGCGGCGAGCGAAGCGCTCGGCCGGCAGGTGACGGTCGGCGACGACCTTTCGCTGAAGATTATTCCGCAGACGGCGTTTCGCGTCACGGATCTCGAAATCGCCAACGCGGAAGGATTTGAAGGGGCGTATCTGGCCCGGGTCAAATCCGCCGATATCGGCGTCAAATTGTTTTCGCTCCTTTCCGGCTCCGTCGAAGTGGAACGGTTCGTGCTGACCGAGCCCGAGCTTAATCTCGCCGTCGCGCAAGACGGCGCGGTGAACTGGAACCTCGCCAACCCTTCCGCCGAGACGCCGGCGGAAACCTCAGGCGGCGAACTGCGCGACCTGAAGCTCGGCGATGTGCGCCTTGTGGACGGGCGCGCCTCCTTTTCCGATGCGGCGGCCGGCAAGACATATACGGTCGAGGATATCGACGCGGCGGTGCGGCTGAAAAATCTCGCCGAGCCGCTCGAAGTCGACGGCACGATGATCTTCGAGGGCGCGCCGACCAAGGTCGACATCGTGCTGACCAGCCTCGGCGCGATGATGAAAAAAGAGCCGGCCAATCTCAAAATGGCGCTGACGCTCGGCGCAGCCGCCGCCGGCGCCGATCTCGTCATCAACAGCGCCGACGAGCTTACCTATTCAGGGCCGATCAATCTCACAGCGCCCGACCTGCCCGCCTTCGCCGCGCTGCTCGGCGCGCCGCTCGCCGACGCGCCGGGCTTCGACAATCTTTCCGTCGAAGGCGACGCTGCGGGCGGACCCAACGGGATACGCCTGTCGGACGCGAAGATTCAGTTCGACAAGATCGATGCGACCGGCGATCTGGCGCTCGCCTGGGGCGGCGCGCGGCCCAAAGCGACTGGCGCGCTGGCAGTCGGCGCGCTTGACCTGCGCCCCTATTTGCCGCCGCCGGCGGAAGCGCCGCAGGGTTTCCCCGCATGGTCGGAAGACAAGCTCGACCTTGCGAGCCTGCGCAATATCGACGCCGACATCGATATCGCGGCGGACAAAATCTTCCTCAACGACATGGAGTTCGGCGAAAGCCGGATGAAACTGACGATCAACGACGGCCGCATGGTCGCCGACATTCCCGAGCTTGGCATGTATGGCGGCGGAGGCTCGGGCCAGCTTGTCGTCAACGCAAAAGGCGCGACGCCTTCTTTCACGGGGAAGTTCGACCTCGGCGCGGTTCAGGCCGAACCCTTCGCCAAGGACGTGATGAAGAACGACCGGCTTTTGGGCCTCGGCAGCTTCAAGCTGGATTTCTCCGCGTCCGGATCATCGCAGGCCGCGATCATGCGTTCGCTCGACGGGTCGGGCGGCTTCGAACTCTCTAACGGCGCCCTGAAAGGCGTCAACATCGCCAAGCTCGCGCGCGCGGTCGGCCAGATTCAGCAGAGTGGCCTCAACCCGGCGGCGATCGCCTCCGCTGTCGCCGAGGCGCAAAAGCCGACTGAGCAGACTGATTTTTCCGAAATGCTGTCGCAGTTCAAGATCACGGACGGGCTCGTCAACGCGCCGACGATCTCGCTGGTTGGCCCCTTCCTCACCATGGCCGGAACCGGCTCGGTCAACCTGCCGAACCAGACGCTCGATCTGCGCCTTGCGCCGAAAGCCACGACGACGATCGACGGTGTCGATGGGAAAGCCTACACGATCCCGATGCGGATCACCGGCACGTTCTCGCAGCCCAAGATCGGCATCGATGCGGAAGCGCTGTTGAAAGGGCGGGTCGAACAGGGTCTCCAGAACATTCTCTCAGGCATCGGCAAGAACAAGCAACCGGGCGGCGCCGACGCCGATAAGGAAAACAACAAGACGGATCCCGCCAAGAGCCTGCTTGAAGGCATTATCGGCGGCGCCAAACCGAAATCCGGCGAGCCCGCCCGTCAGGGATCAGGCGATGAGCCCGCGGCGGCGACTTCCGCCTCCCAGACCAGAGAAGAAAAAGCGGCGGAGGCGATCAACCAGCTTTTCGGACGCAAAAAGACGAAAGAGGCTGAGGAACAAGCGGAAGCTGAGCCTCAATAGGGGGATCGTTTTCCACAACGCTTCCACAGCCATTCGCCTAAATTCTGCGATTTTTCCGCCTGAGGGTGTTGAAAACTCGCCTCTTTCCGGTCCGAATTTTCATCCGGCCGGGTCTGGCGGCGACCGGCGAACAGGGTACATATTGTGAGCTTGGAAGCGCGGATTAACTAGATATTGGCGTGAGAGGAGGCGCGGACGCGAATCGCCGCCTCTTTTAGCGCTTTTCACCCTGCCGCGCGATTGGAAGCTGATGCGGGCCATAGGCGTACAGGCGAGGCGGAGACTGAAGCGGGCGCTGCTCCTCGGAGCGGGCGCCGCTTTGGCGCTGCCGGTCCTGCCCGCCGCCGCCATCGACAAGATCGGCGATGGCGCGCTCGCAAGCCTCGATCCCCTGCTAGTAGGCGCTATCGGTTCGGTCGGCCTTGCCCTCGCCGCCATCGCCTGGGCTATGCGCATCTCGGCCGCCTCGCGCAACCAGTCGGTCACCTGGTCGAACAAGCTCGCGGAGATGGAAGCCCAGCTTGAAAAGGCTGATGCGGTTCTTTCCGCCCACCCCGGACTCGTCCTTGTCTGGGAAGACGATTACGACGCGGTCGAGCAGGGCTGGGGTCTGCCGAAAATTCTTGGCGGGCCGGCGGCGCTCGCCTCGCTGATGTCGTTCACCCGCGACAACGACAATCCTCTCGCCTCGCCTATCGACCGCCTGCTCGATACGCTCGGCGATCTCCCGGTCGAAGATGACGGCCCGCCCGAGGACACCAAGAAACTGAAAGACAAGGTGCGCGAGTTGCGCGCGCATGGCATCGCCTTCTCCGGTTCGATCGTCACCTCTGAAGGGCGCGCCATCGAAGCGGACGGGCGCGTCGCCGGCGGACAGGTGGCGTTATGGCTCACCGATCCCGCGGCGCGCATGGCGGAAGATTCAGGCATTGTCGGCAAAGTCCGCGAACGGACGACCGATCTCCATGGCGCCTTCTCGCTTCTCGACCGCGCGCCGCTCCCGGCGTGGCGGCGCGGCGCCGACTTCTCTCTCGTCTGGGTCAACCGCGCCTATGTGGAGGCAGTCGAAGCGCCAAGCGCCGCCAGCGTTCTCAAAGACCAGATCGAACTTGAGCCCGGGGTCCGCAAAATCGCAGAGAAAGCCGCGAGCGAACGCCGGCCGGCGGAAGGACGCGTCATCGTCAACATTCGCGGCGAACGCCGCGTGCTTCGCATCAGCGAAACGCCGATGCACGCAGCCGGCGACGCGGCGCTCGGCGGCTTCGCCATCGACATCACCGAACTCGACAAGACGCGCACCGACCTCCGCCAGCATATAGAGGCGAACCGCAAGACCCTCGACCAGATCCCGACCGCCGTCGCGATGTTCGGCGCCGCGCAGAACATTCTCTATTACAATCAGGCGTTTCTCAAATTGTGGGGGCTCGACGAAGCCGACCTGTTGAGTCAGGCGACGGACGGCGAAATTCTCGACCGCCTGAGCCATGCCGGAAAACTTCCCGCCTGGCCCGATTACGCCGAGTGGAAGGCGGGCCAGCTCGCTCTTTACACGTCGGAACTCCCCGGCGCCGGCGCCGGGCGCGAGGGCGAGGCGCCCGACGCGATCTGGCATCTGCCGGACGGACGCACCTTGCGCGTCTCGCGCGCGCGCCATCCTCTCGGCGGCGTTCTCGCCGTCTTCGACGATATCACCGAGCGGCTCGACCTCGAGACGCGCTACAACACCCAGATCAACGTCCAGCGCGCGACGCTCAACAATCTCGCCGAAGGCGTCGCCGTATTCGCCGGCGACGGGGCGTTGCGGCTTCATAATTCCGCCTTCCAGAAGCTCTGGCGTCTCGACGCCGACATGCTGGCGAACCGGCCGCATGTGGATCGCGTGCTCGGCGCGCTGAAAGACCAGACCCGCTCCGGCGCCGACGCCATCGCCGACATCAAGCGGCGCGTCACGTCGTTTTCGCCAGAGGACCGCACATCCGTGAGCGACTTGTCGATCTCGCTTGTGGACGGGCGCACGCTGGCCTTCGGCGCCGAACCGCTGCCAGACGGCGCGACGCTCGTGCATTTCCACGACATCACCGACAGCCGCGAACGCGAGAAGGAGTTGAAAGAGCGCAACGCCTTCCTCGAAGACATCGACCGCCAGAAATCGAAGTTCGTCGATCACGTCTCCTATCAGCTCCGCACGCCGCTCGCGACCATCGTCGGCTTCGCCGAGATGATGGACGGGCAGATGTTCGGCGTGCTGAACGACCGCCAGAAAGATTATATCGCGTCGATCCTTTCCGCCTCGCATCACCTGAAAGATCTGATCACCGACATTATCGATCTCGCCGTGATCGACGCCGGCAAGATGACCATCGACCCCGCCGAGATCGACGTTCGCGACCTTCTGGAAAACGCGGCGACCTATGCGGCGCTCAAGGCCGAAGACACGCAGGTGGCGCTGAAGGTCGATTGCCCGAAAGACATCGGAACCATCACCGCCGACGGCAAACGGTTAAAGCAGGTTCTGTTCAACCTGCTCTCCAATGCTTTCGCCTATACGGGCGCGGGCGGCGGCGTGACGCTCGGCGCCGACCGCGCGCCGGGACTGGTGCGTATATGGGTCGGCGACACCGGCCGCGGCGTCTCGCCGGAAGATCAGGCGAAGGCCTTCGATCCGTTCGAAAGCCGCGGGCCGTCAGCGGGCGCCGGCATCGGCCTGTCCCTGGTGCAGCGTTTCATCGCGCTGCATGGGGGCTGGGTCAGAATGGAATCGGAGCCCGGCCACGGCACGCGCGTCACCTGCTACCTGCCGGCGCAAGCGAAAATCGCCCCGCCGCCGACACCCGCGCCGCCCGCCCCGCCTGAGCAGAAACAGCGACGCGCGCAGCCGACGGCGAATGCAAAAAAAGAAGGCGCCGCCCGCCCGCGCCGCGCCAGAACCTCCAAACCGAGCGCGCGCGCAGCGGAGTAGCACCGCCGTTCGCGAGCAGATAGATTGGGGCCATGTCCCTCTCTATCGGTTTCGTTCTCTTCCCCAACGTCACGCAACTCGATTTCACCGGGCCTTTGCAGGTGTTGAACCGCCTTCCCGGCGCGACGACTCACATCGCCGCGAAAACGATGGCTCCCGTGCCGACAGACTGCGGCCTTGCGCTCGTTCCAACGGTGACGTTCGCCGATTGTCCGCCGCTGGATATTATTTGCGTTCCCGGCGGCTTTGGGATCATCGGCGCGATCGCCGACGAGGAAACGCTGTCTTTTGTGCGCGACCGCGGGCGCGCAGCGAAGTATGTGACCTCGGTATGCACCGGCGCTCTCGTGCTCGGCGCGGCGGGGCTGCTTGAAGGCAAGCATGCGACGACGCACTGGGCGTATCGCGACCTCCTGCCGCTCGCCGGCGCCATCCGCTCCGACGAGCGCGTCTGCCGCGACGGCAATCTCCTCACCGGCGGCGGCGTCACCGCCGGGATCGATTTCGCCTTTACGCTCGCCGCCGAACTCGCCGGCCGCGAGGTCGCCGAAGCGATCCAACTTGGGCTTGAATACGACCCCGCCCCGCCCTTCGCAAAAGGTTCGCCCGCCCTCACCGCACCGGAAACGCTCGATAATCTCACAAACCGCTACGCAGGACCGCGAGAAGAAACGCGGAAGGCGATTGAAAGATCGCGCCGATAGAAGTCGCCGCTTTTTCGCCGCGATGTTCCCGTCTAAGCTCGGCCGATGAGCAATTTTTTTTTCCCTCTTTTGGCGGCGGCGGCGTTGTCGCAGGAAGCCCCTGCGGACGCGGCGTTCGAAACGGTCGATCCTGAATATCAGGCATGCGTCGCCGGCCTTGAAGCCGACCCGGAAGCGGTGCGCCAGCGCACGGAGAAGTGGCTGGCGGCCGGCGGCGGGGTTGCCGCGCTGCATTGCCAGGCCATTGGGGATCTCGCCGCCGGATATGCCGGCCTAGCAGCTGTCCGGCTGGAGGAGTTGGCCGCCATGCCGGCCGCGGGCGACGCGCTCGTCCGGGCGCGGATCATGAGCCAGTCGGCGCTAGCCTGGCTTGAAGCGGACAAACCGGAACACGCCGAAACCGCGATTGAAAAAGCCTTCGCTTTTGCGCCCGAGGGCGGCGAATTGTACCTGCCAGCGGCGCAGGTCTGGCTCGCCACCGAACAGTATCAGGCGACGATCGATGCGGTGAAAACCGCTGCGGAAGAGGGTTATTCGAGTCCCGCCGCCTATGTCGCCAGCGCCCGGGCGAAAATGGCGCTCCTCAATGATCGAGGCGCCGCGGAAGACGTCATTGCGGCGTTGAAACTCGATCCGTTCAACGTCGATGCGCTGACCGCGCGCGGCGACCTTTTCCAGCGCGGCGTCGCCATCGACGCAAATTACGCGCGGCCTCAACAATAGCGCCTGATAGCGTCGGCGGATCCGGCTCAACCGTCACGACAGTGTGATTACGTGCGAGCGGACAGAGACCGGGACGCTCCCTACATTCGACTTGTCAGCGCCCCGCACCCTCCCGCGAACGTTGACAGGACGAGCCGGAGTCGCCCCCCAATTTCCGGCCCTTCCGCCCATGGCGCGCCTTCCCCCCGGGTGCGCCAATGAACCGCCGGCCGCCCCTGCGCCGGCGGTTCTTTTTTGTCCTTCCTCTCGACCGAACCGCCAAATCGCCCCACCGCTTAGAGCAGCAGCGCCGAAGCCAACCGTTAACGAGATGTTAACGGCGGAAGCATGTGATGCGGCGTATGGATGGGGCCAAAGAGCGGCCAGAGGGACCGGCATGAAAAAGAAGTTCGACGGCTCGGCGCGGCCCACTATTCATGATTTGCAGGCGATGGCCGAGCAGGCGGCCAAACCGGCGCGCCGGCGCCGGCAAGGTCCCTCGCGCGCCGCGCAACTGCACCTTATCGACATGCTGTCTCGCTGGGGCGGCGCAGGCCTCGCGCTGATCGCCGGCCTTACCGTTTTTTCAGCCGTCACCGTCGGCCGCGATTATCCGCTGAGAGCGACCGCCTGGTGCGCGATCATGCTCGGCGCGCTCTATGTGTGCCGGCGGCTGCGCAAGGAATTTCGGGCCGGCGAAGCAAGCGCGGCCCGGCCGTTCCAATGGCGGGCCAATTATACATCGGCTCTGACAGTCGCCGGCGCCGGGTTCGGCGCAGGCGCGTTGTTGATTTTGCCCGCGGGCGCGCCCGAAGGGGCCGCCTTGCAGACCTTGTCCCTGATCCTCGCAGGAGCGCTCGGCAGCGCCCTCCTCCATACGCCGCACAGCCGGAGCGCAGCCGCGGTGTTCATTCCGGCAGCGCTGTTTTCGATTGTCGGCGCGTGGCGCATCGGCGGGGCGCCGCTGGCTCTGTTCGGCGCGGGGGCGATGCTGGCCGCCGGGTCGGCGGCGCTGTTCCTTGTGAGTTGGCGGCTGCGCGCGGGCGCCATGCGCCGCTTCCCGCGCACCACCTTCATCCGCCGCGAAACCGCCAAACCGGGCCGCGCCGTTGAGCCGGATATTGGCGCCGCCGCCGCAGTCTGACCGTTCCGTAAAGCGAAAAATGGCGCGCCGCACAGCCGTTTCATCGGGTTTGTTGCGCAATTGCGAAGTAGCGTCGAAGTTCCCCCAATTCGTTAGACTTGGCTAAGTCCTGTGCGCTATCACCGCCCAAAACAGGCGCCGCGCCGCAGGTTTCTGGCGGGGGACTGCAAAACATTGAGGCCGATGCTCCATGGCGTTCGCTGGATCTGCTCCAACGAACGGCGCATCGGCGTTTGGAGGAATGAAGACCATGCCCCCTGAAGGTTTCCAGTCGCAGAATGACGAAGCGACTCTCGGTCAGGTTCTCGCGCTCGCCAAGACGAAGAAGATCGGCGAGTTCGACGCCAAGGGGGACCCCAGTCCGGCCTTCGCTAGCTACGTGACCCAGCTCGTGCGTTTCGCCACCGGCGAAGACAGCATCTGGGACGAGCCGCAGTCGCTGCTCGATCGCGCCGCCTCGATCTGGAAAACCGGCGACAAGCGCGCGCCCGGCGCCCATGTGATCAATCTTCATCTCCAGAAAGCGTCTGACTGGCGCCAGTCGCGGCTCGTTCTCGACATCATCACCGACGACCGTCCGTTCCTTGTCGATTCGATTTCGGCGACGCTCGCTGACGCCGGCAAGCCGCTGTCCTTTTTCTCGAATGCAGTCGTCGATTGCCATCGCGACGAAAAAGGCAAGCGCGTTTCGGAGGGCGGCGTCGCGACTCGCGAATCCATGATTCACGCGGAGATGGACCCGCCCATTGATGACGCGGAAATCTCCCGGCTCGAAGACGAGTTGCAGCGCGTCCTCGCCGATGTCGCCGCAGCCGTCGCCGACTGGGAGCAGATGCGCGCCCGGCTCGGCGCCTGCATCGCCCAACTCGAACGCGCCCGCCCCGACGGCGTCGCGCGCGAAGAACAACGCGAGGCGGTCGAGTTCCTGAAATGGCTTTGGGACAACCGCTTCGCGTTTCTCGGCGTGCGCCATTACCGCTACGGCAAGGAAGGGGGGAAAGTTCTTTTCGAACATGATCCGTCCGCCGACCTCGGCATCCTGAGAGATGCGAGCCGGCGCATCCTCAAAATGACCTATACGGAAGCGGGACACCTCTCTCCCGCCGTCGAGGAGTTCATGGCGTCGGGCGAGCCGATCCTCGTCGCCAAGGCCAACGCCAAGTCGCTCGTCCACCGCCGCGCCTACATGGATTATGTCGGCGTCAAGACTTATTCTGTGGACGGGAAAGTGACCGGCGAGGAACGCTTCGTCGGCCTGTTCACCTCCGAAGCCTACAATCGTCCCGCCTCCGACATTCCTCTGCTGCGCGCCAAGGTGCGCAATGTCGTCGAAGGCGCCGGATTCATTCCCGGCGGGCATAACGAAAAAGCCATCATCAACATTCTCGAGACCTACCCCCGCGACGAGATGTTCCAGAACGATGTCGCGACCTTGCGCGAATCCGCGCTCGGCATCCTGCGGCTCTACAAGCGTCCGCGCGTAAAGCTTTTCATGCGCCGCGACCGTTTCGATCGCTTTATTTCAGCTTTGGTCTTCGTGCCGAGAGAAAAATTCTCATCGGATGTCCGCGAATCCATCGGAGAGCTGCTGGCGAAAACGTACGAAGGGCGTGTCTCCGCCTTCTACCCGTTCTTCGGCGACGCGGCGCTGGTGCGTGTCCATTTCATCATCGGCCTCAACCCCGGCGCGCCCGAGGGGCCGGGCATCCCGGAATTGACGCGGGCGATCCGCGCGCTGTGCCGCGAATGGAACGACGAACTTATCGACGCGCTCCGCTCCGCCAATGAAGGCGCGACGCCGCAAGGTCTGTTTGCGAAATATGAAAAAGCCTTCGACGCCGGCTACCGCGAACGCAACTCGGCCGAAGAAGCGTTGATCGATATCGCTGCAATGGAAGGGCTCGGCGCTCAAAACCTGATCCCGCGCGTTTACCGCGCGCCGGGCGACGGACCGAGCTCCATCGCCATCAAGCTATACCTGCGCGGCGGCCCCATGCGCCTGTCGGCGCTTATCCCCACGCTTGAAAATCTCGGCCTCAGCGTCATTCACGAAGCTGACTACCAGGTTCGCACGCCTGGCGGCGGCGAGTTCTGGATCCATGATTTTCATACGGAAGAAAAATCGGGTCAGGCCATCGATGTCGCGGCCGTAAAGAATTTGCTGGAAGACGCGATTCTCGCCGTCCTCGACGGACGCTGTGAAGACGACGCTTTCAACGCGCTTGTGGTCAACGCCGGCCTTAGCTGGCGCGAAGCCTGGGCGCTGCGCGCCATGGCCAAGTATCACACGCAGGCCGGCCTGCAATTCTCGCAGAAATATATCGAGGAAGCGCTGATCAGGAACGCCGCCATCGCGCGCGCGCTGATCGCCGTATTCCATGCCCGCTTCAATCCCGCCGGACCGAAAGACGCCGACAAGCGCGAGGCCGAGTACGCCGCCGCAGAAGCGGGCGTCCTTCAAAGCCTCGAGCAGGTCGCGAGCCTCGACGAAGACCGCATCATTCGCCGCTATCTCAATCTCATCGCCGCAATGACGCGCACGAACTTCTATCAGCGCGGCGCAGACGGCGAACCGAAAACCTATATCTCGTTCAAGATCGATTCCGCCAAGGTCGAAGGCCTTCCCGATCCTGTTCCCTATCGCGAAATATTCGTCTCCGGCCCGCGCGTCGATGGCGTGCACTTGCGGTTCGGTCCGGTCGCGCGCGGCGGACTTCGCTGGTCGGACCGCCGCGAAGACTACCGCACGGAAGTGCTCGGCCTCGTCAAGGCGCAGCGCGTCAAAAACGCCGTCATCGTGCCGACAGGCTCCAAGGGCGGCTTTTATCCGAAGCAGCTTCCGGCCGGCGGCGACCGCAACGCCATCTACGAAGAGGGCCGCGAAGCGTACAAGATTTTCGTGCGCGGCCTTCTCGATCTTACCGACAACATCGTCGGCGGCGAGGTGAAACCGCCGGCGAACATGGTGATGTGGGACCATAACGATCCCTATCTCGTCGTCGCCGCCGACAAGGGCACCGCCGCTTTCTCCGACACCGCCAACGGCATATCGGCCGAATACGGATTTTGGCTCGGCGATGCGTTCGCTTCCGGCGGCTCGGCCGGCTACGACCACAAGGTGATGGGCATCACTGCGCGCGGCGCGTGGGAGGCGGTGAAGCGCCATTTCCGCGAAATCGGCAAGGACATCCAGAAACAACCCTTCACCGCCGCCGGCATCGGCGACATGTCGGGCGACGTGTTCGGCAACGGCATGTTGCTGTCGGAGCAAACCAAGCTGATCGCCGCCTTCGACCACCGCGATATTTTCATTGATCCGCAGCCGGACCCCGCCGCCTCTTACTCTGAACGCAAACGCCTGTTCGACCTGCCGCGCTCATCCTGGCAAGACTATGACAAGGCGTTGATCTCGAAAGGCGGCGGCGTGTTTCCGCGTTCGGCGAAGTCCATCGCGCTGACGCCGGAAATTAAAAAGCTTCTGGACATCAAGGCGGATGCGCTCACGCCCGCCGAGCTGATGAAGGCGATCCTGAAAGCGCCGGTGGAGCTGTTCTGGCTTGGCGGCATCGGCACCTATGTCAAAGCGTCCAGCGAAGAAAACGCCGACGCCGGAGACCGCGCTAACGATGCGATCCGCATCAACGGCGACGAACTCAGGGCCAAAGTCGTCGGAGAAGGCGCCAACCTCGGCCTCACCCAGCTTGGCCGCATCGAGTACGCAAGGAAAGGCGGACGCCTCAACACGGACGCCATCGACAATTCCGCCGGCGTCGATTCCTCCGACCACGAAGTGAACATCAAGATCCTGCTTTCCGGCGCCATCGAACATGGCGATCTGAAGAGCGAGGCGCGCAACGCGCTTCTGGCGTCGATGACGGAAGATGTCGGCGCCCATGTGCTGCGCCACAATTACGACCAGACCCGCGCTCTATCGATGATGGAATCGACTGCGCCCGCCGACCTCGACGCCCAGGCGCGGCTGATGACGGCGTTCGAACGCGAGGGCCGGCTCGACCGCGCCATCGAGTTTCTGCCGTCGCTTGAAGACATCGCAGCGCTCAGGGCTCGCGGCCAGGGCCTGACGCGCCCGGAACTCGCCGTTCTCCTCGCTTATGCGAAAATGTGGCTGTTCGAGGCGCTGGTGGAATCGCCCGCCCCCGACGATCCGCTGCTGGAACGCGAACTCTTCGCCTATTTCCCGGACGAGCTTCACGCATTCAAGGACTCGATGGTCCGCCACAGGCTGCGCCGCGAAATCATCGCAACGCGGCTTTCGAACGAGCTTGTGGATACGTGCGGGGCCAGCTTCGCGCACCGCGCCATCGAGGCGACGGGCGCGCGCGTCGCGGATGTCGCGCTCGCTTATGAAGCCGCGCGGCGCATTCTCAGTCTGGGCGATTTCGCGCGGGCGGTCGATGCGCTCGACAATGCGATTCCCGCCGAATTGCAGACCGATCTTTACAACACCGCGTCCGAATTGCTGCGCGAACAGCTTTACCGGATCGTCAGCGATCCGCAGGCGAGCGCGCTGCTTGAACGCCGCGGGCTCAAGGGCCTGATCGAGCAGTATGGCGAGCCGGTCGCCGCTTTCAAAAAAGCGCTGCCGTCGATCCTGCCGCCAGGCGCCGCCAAAGACCTCAAGGCCCGTACGCAACGTTGGCTGAAAGATGGCGCGCCGGAAGAGCTGGCGAAAGAAGCCGCGCTCATGCCGGCGCTTGAACGCGCTTTCGACGTCGTCAACCTCGCCAGCGAGACCGGCTGGTCCAGCGAAGCGGCGGGCGCCATCTATTTTGCCGTCGGCCACCGTTTCGGCATTGACGACGCGCGCGACCAAGTTCGCAACACGCCGCCCGCCGATCATTTCGACAAGCTCGCCGCCCGCCGCCTGCTTGAAGATTTGTCGGCGCGCCAGAGCGCGCTCGCCGCCAGCGTCATCGCCTTCGCCAAGAAAGAACCGAAAACACAGGCCGCAAGCTGGCTTGAAGAGGTTATGAAAAAATGGCGCGCCACAGGCGAAGCGCCGATCGAAAGCTATGAAACCTTCGTCGCCGAACTCGATCTCGGCGGCGCGACCAGCGTCGGCAAACTGTCGCTTTTGTCGAAGAAGCTCGCCGACCTTGTCGACCGGATGCCCGGGACCCAGAGTTAACGAGCCGGTCGCGCAGGCTGCGGGGGTTTGAACATCCCCCGTCGCCACGGCGCGTCCGGAATTTCTTCCGCATCCGGTTCAGCGAAGTTCAAGTAGCCGAAGAACGAAGCGATCTGTCGCTCGCTCATTTCGACAATCGCGTTACGGCCGTGCATGAAGCGCGAATTGTCGAGAACGATAAAATCGCTCTCGCGCCACGCGACCGGCGCGGTGATCGGATCGCTCGCCGCTTTCACCGCCGCCACCAACTCGTCGGGAACCAGCTCGCCGCGCTCGAATGTCGGAAAGTTCTTCTTGCCGAGATAGTATCGCGCGAACAGAAGGAAATTCCCGAAAGCGAGATCGTTCGTGAACATCGGCTTGTGCAGCGCCGGCCGGTTGAAACTCCGCGCAACGCGGCCATTGAGGCGGAAGAACGTATAGGGACATCCCGCCGGAGGGTTGCGCATCGTCTCATCGTCAGGTTCGGCGGAGCCAAGCCAGTATCGGCAAACCTCCGGCGCCATGATTTGAGTGTAGTATAACCGGCGCGATCGCAACTCCTCAAAGACCGGCGGCGGCAGCCTGCGTACGATCTCGACGCCGTCGCAGACGACCGTCTCCCCTCCTCTGCTGGGAGGACTCATGCACCAGAAAAAGCAGACGTCCGGCTTCCATGGCTCGCGGGAAAGCTCCGGGTGCAACGGAAACGGATCGACGCCGAGGTTGACGCTCTGGATATTGTTCTCGCGGTCCACAAGCAGCCGGTCAGGGCTTTCATTGAAAACAGAGCTTGAACAGTGGCGGGCGGTGAACGCCGTAAAAGTCGCTAGGTCCATATCGAAGCCGCGAAACAGCAGCGCGCCGTGCGACTTATAGAGATCGATGAACGTTGACTCCGGCAGGTCGAGAGGCGATGCCTGCCCTTCCGCGGCGACGATTGCGTAAGGACGGCCCGGCTCGGGAGGAAGAACGGAAATCATGGAACGCGCCAAAAGACCGGAACGCATTGCAGCGCCGCGACGCTTTTCGAAAGCCAGGGGCTGACGCCATGGATGCGCGCGCGCTGTTCAATAGTCCGGATCTCTTCCTCCTCGCTTTTGAGCCAGCTCATGGCGTTTTCGTCGAAATGAACCGGGAAGCTTATAATCGCTCGATCTTTTTCGACATGCGGATCGCCCCGGTCAAGAAGGAGGGGCTGAAAATCCCCCTTGCGCCGCTGATCGAGCTCAAAGACAGGGAATTCAACGCCCCGCGGCCGATCTCCTATATCTTCCATGTCGCCCATTGCGGCTCGACCTTGCTGGCGCGCGCACTGGATGTTCCTGGCGAAAATCTCGTCATCCGCGAACCGATGGCGTTGCGTCAACTCTCCGTCGAGGCCGGGAGCCAGTTCTACGGGTCTGAGCCGCCTTCTGGCTGGCGCAAGCGCCTCGAACTCGCGACGACATTGCTCGGGCGTTCCTATGGGGCGAAAGAGCCCGTCATCGTCAAAGGCAATGTGCCGATCAATTTCATTGCAAAAGATCTTCTCGCCCTAAGCCCAAACCAGCCCTCCATCCTGCTTTACTTCGGACTCGAACAATATCTTCTGGCGATCCTGCGCTCGCCGAACCACCGCAAATGGGTCGGCGCCGTCATCAACGAATTACAGCGCGCGGTCTCAGCTCATGCTCCGCTCGCGCAGCCGATGAGCGTCGCGCAAGGCGCCGCCGCTTTGTGGTTGGCGCAGATTTCGATCTATTCGGATATTCTCGCCCAACATCCGCGCGCGGCGAGTCTTGATGCGGAAGCGTTCTTCAACTCCCCGCGCGAAGCGGTCTCCGCCTCGTTCGCGCATATCGGCTCGCCCTGCTCGGATGCTCATCTCGATGCGGTGATTAACGGCGAGCTATTTGCGCGCTATTCGAAGAACCCGACTGTAGCTTTCGATAACGCGGCGCGTCTTGCTCGCCGGGAAGCGCTGAAAAAAGATCTCCTCGAGGAACTCGAGGAAGCGCGCGCCTTTGTCGAGCACGCGCGGGAAGCAAAACCTTTGCCGCCGAAACTCGCGAGGCCGCTCGTTGGCGAAAGTCCGGATCTGCTGATGCGCGCCTAGTGCCGGAAATGGCGCATCCCGGTGAAGACCATGGCGAGGCCTGCTTCATCTGCGGCGGCGATCACGTCTTCGTCCCGGATCGAGCCTCCTGGCTGAATGACGGCCGTGGCGCCCGCCTTTGCCGCAGCGAGAAGACCGTCTGCAAACGGAAAGAAAGCGTCCGACGCGACGACCGAGCCCGTGGCGAGGGTCTCTTTCAGGCCAGCGGCTTCGGCGGCGTCCGCCGACTTGCGCGCCGCTATGCGGCTTGAATCGACGCGGCTCATCTGCCCGGCGCCGACGCCTACCGTTGCAAGGCCCTTTGCATAAACGATGGCGTTCGACTTCACGTGCTTGGCGACGGTGAAAGCGAACAGCATGTCGGCAAGCTCGCATTCGTTTGGCGCGCGCCTGGTCACCACTTTGAGGTCCGCCTGCGTCACCCGGCCATTGTCGCGCGACTGCAACAGGAACCCGCCCGCGAGCGGACGCACGAGCTGTCCGGGCGCGGCCGCATCGGCGAGCGCGCCTGTCAGCAGCACCCGCACATTTTTCTTCGCCGCGAGAACCTTTAACGCCTCATCGTCAGCGTCCGGCGCAATCACCACTTCAGCGAACACCTCCGCGATCTTTTCCGCCGCCGAGCGGTCGAGACGCGCGTTGACAGCGATCACGCCACCGAAAGCTGAGACAGGATCGCAGCGGAACGCCAGCGAATAAGCTTCGGCCAGATTGGCCCCGCTTGCGACGCCGCAGGGGTTGGCGTGCTTGATGATGGCGACGGTCGGGGCGGCGCCTGCAAATTCGGACACAAGCTCGAACGCCGCATCTGCGTCGTTGAGATTGTTGTAGGAAAGCTCCTTGCCCTGAACCTGCCGCGCCGTCGCCACGCCGGCGCGCGGCGCGCCGCCGGCATACAGCGCCGCCGACTGGTGCGGATTCTCGCCGTATCGCAAGGTTTGCTTCAGCGTTCCAGCAAACGCGATCGTCTTCGGGTGCTCCTCGCCCAGCTCTTTCGCGAACCAGGCCGATATAGCGGCGTCATAAGCGGCGGTGCGTGCGTAAGCTTTCGCCGCAAGGCGCTTTTTCAGATCAAGCGACAGGCCGCCTTTCTCGATTTCGCCGATCACCGCTTCATAGTCCTCCGGATCGACGACGACGCCGACGGCGCCATGGTTTTTCGACGCCGCCCGGATCATCGCAGGCCCGCCTATATCGATGTTCTCGACGCAGTCCTCATAACCGGCGCCGCGCGCGACCGTCGCCTCGAACGGATAGAGATTGACCACCAGGAGGTCGATCGGATCGATGGCATGCGCGCGCATCGCTTCAACGTGCTCGGCGTTGTCGCGCAGCGCGAGCAGGCCGCCATGGACTTTCGGGTGCAGCGTCTTTACGCGACCATCCATCATTTCAGGAAAACCCGTAAGATCGGACACGTCCCGAACCTCAAGGCCGGCTTTGCGCAGCAACGCCGCCGTACCGCCGGTCGAAACAAGGGCGACGCCGGCCGCCGCCAGCCTTCTGGCGAACGGCTCTATGCCCTCCTTGTCGGAAACGGAAATCAGCGCGCGCCGTACGGGGCTCGGCTCGGTCATGACAGAGGCTCCTGCCGAAATCGGATGAATATCGCGGTTTGCTTAGTCTCGCCGGCGGGGATTCACAAGGCCGGCGGACAAGTTCTAACGCTGCGCCGGACGCTGCTGTTTCGCCGTCTCGCCATTGGCGTCGGCGGTGCTGAACTCCGGCACCAGGTGATGAACCGCGTCATCCAGCGCTTCCTGATCGCCGTCGCCCGCATGTTCGATGACGTCGTAAAGACGCGGGTTCAAAAGCGGCAGGTCGATCATCGCGGGCGACGCGAGGAGCACGCCGTCGGCGCCGGTCTTGATCAGCTTGTCCGTAGCGAGAAAGTTTTCCTCGAACAGTTTTTCGCCCGGCCGGAGACCCGTGAACTTGATCTCAATATCGGCGCCCGGTTGAAGGCCATGCGCCTCGATCATGCGCTTGGCGAGATCGAGGATCTTCACCGGCTCGCCCATGTCGAGCACGAAAATGCGTCCGTCATGAGTGACGACGCTTTTCTCCGCGTTATCGAGGCTTGCCGCCTGCAAGACAAGTTGCACGGCTTCGCGCGTCGTCATGAAGTAGCGCGAAATTTCAGGGTGCGTGACGGTGACCGGCCCGCCATGATGAATCTGGCGTTCGAACAGCGGAATCACCGAGCCGGTGGAGCCGAGCACATTGCCGAACCTCACCGTGACGAAACGCGTGTCGTTCTGGGCGATGTCGAGAGCTTGCGCATAAAGCTCGGCGATGCGTTTTGTCGCGCCCATGAAGCTGGTCGGATTGACCGCTTTGTCCGTCGAAATGAAAACGACGGATTCGGCTTTGGCCTCCATCGCCGCATCGAACACGTTCTTGGCGCCGAGCACGTTGGTGAGCGCCCCGGCGCAACGGTTCTGTTCGACGATCGGCACATGCTTGAATGCGGCCGCATGTAACACGATGTCCGGGCGCACGTTCTGGAATACCTTGTCGAGATGCTCGCGGCGGCAGACGTCCGTGAGCTGCGACGAGAGGATGCGCCCGTAGCCGGCCTCGCGCATTTCTAGATCGATCAGATAAAGATTGAATTCGGAATTATCGACGAGCGCCAGATGCTCCGGCTCGAAGGCGGCGGTCTGGCGCGCCAGTTCCGCGCCGATGGTGCCTCCGGCGCCGGTGATGAGAACCCGTTTGCCGCTGAACAGCTTTCGCGCGGCCCGCTGGTCGATGCGCCGCGCCGGGCGGGGCAACAAGGTCGCGGGGTCTATATTGACGGTGGGACGAAGGCGGTGCGCGGCGAACGGCTTGCCGGCGAAACGGGCGAAGAACTTTTGTAGTGGGTGCACGAAATCCCGCCTCTTTAGCGATCCGAACCGACGCCCTTCCCCTCAGCCGACCAGACGCCGTCGAGCTTTCGGAACGCCCATTTGACGATCATATCCCTTGCGTCCCCGGCTTCCAAGCCGGCGGGGGAAAGAACAATCTGCTCACAGGCGATGGGAAGCCCGCCGGCCCCGCAATACACGCTACGTTCCAGCTTCAAAAGCGGACAATTAGTTCTGAACCGCCAACCCTCACGGGTCGGCAGAGCCAGAATGACAGATCGTCCATCTCTGGCGAGCGAGGCCTTCACGCCAGGATGCAGATGAAACCTCAATCGCCAGCCGGCGGCGAGCGCGGCAGGCGGATTCTTCAGACGGTCTTCGCCACGCAGGTTGCCGCCGTCCGTTGCGAGGAAAAGCCGGCGTACATAGCGCGGTCCGTCGCGCTCATCGCCCCCGAGACAGCGCTCGATTTCGAGGAGCTGCCCGCGGCCGTCCTCGACGCGGCGGTGGGTGACGGCGCCGCCGCTGAAGAGCGCCGAGCCTGCCGAGGCCGGCTCCGCCGACATGGTCGAGTGGGCCGCGACCTGGCAAAGCGCCTTGCCCCAGTCGCCCGGCAGATGGGCGCCGTTGCCGCAATTGACGACGATCCGCGCGCGCCCTGAGGAAAAGTGGAAGGAGCCGGCGCTTTCAAAACGGCTTCCGGCCCGCGGGGCGCTGGCGTCGGCAACGATCAGCGTGCGGCCCGTTTCAAGCCGCTGGAACCCCGAGTGGCGGGCGAATACGGGCGGCGCGACAGCCGGATCGACCGATTCAAGAGCGGCGAGGATCGATTTCGCATCGTCTTCATAACCGCCGTTGAAGACCGCGAGATGGCCGTCGCCGGACCGGAAGAATTGCACATTGGCGGCGGCGCGGCCTATGACGTGCCGGAGAAACCCCGGCGCCTGCATGCGCCGCGCTTCAAGCGCCTTGAGGATCATCTGCAAGCGGACGACAATCGCCAACTGCAGGGAAGGATTGCGGCTCACATGGCCGCCGTCGGGCCGTATCTGCAAACGCAACTCGCGCCGTAGGAGCTCCATGCCGCGCTCGCCTTCCTCGTCGCAACCGGGAAGGCAGAGGCCTGCGAGCACAAGACCCGCCGCCGTCATTAATCGTTCATAGCCGCTTTCGCAGCGATGGCCCGCGCGCGCCAGATGCCGCGTCTGACGCGCCATCGAAGTGAGGACGCGGCTGCGCCACAGCGCGTCGCCGCCGCGAACCACCAGCGCGCTGTGGGCGCAAAGCTGCGTCAGCCGCTCGCCCGTAAGGTAAGGCGTCCACGCTTCCGGCGACCATTTCTCGCAGCGATCGAGCCATGCGCGCGCAAGCTGGCGCACCGGTCCGACCGCGGGATCGCCAAGCGCGCTCGCATGTCGCAGCCAGGAAAAATCATGTAAAAATGAATGGAGCGGTCCCGGCGCAGCCGCGAGGTCCCAGACGCGCTCGATCTCGCCCTCGCAGTCGATGCTTTCGGCGCCGATGGACAGACGCCCTGCAAACAGGGCGCGCGCAAGCGCCGCATCGGGCGCGCGCGGATCGACGGGGTGATGCAGCAGCCTGTCCGGCGCCGGTCCCTTGAGCTGCGCCTGATAGAACGGGCTCTCCCCCCAGGCGCGCTGCACGCGCGCGAACACGTCCTGTTTGATGGCGCGTCCCTGCCCGCGTTTGGCCGCCCCCATTCGTTACGCGCCTCCGCGCAAGGCGGCGATGTTCGCCGCGTAATTTTCGGCGCCGCCCTGAAACACAGCGGAGCCGGCGACGAGCACCGTCGCGCCGGCGGCGACGCACTGGCGCGCCGTCTCCGCGTTCACGCCGCCATCGACTTCCAGCATAACGTCGCGGCCCGATGCGTCGATCGCCTTCCTCAGGGTTTCAATCTTCTTCAACTGCGAAGAGATGAATTTCTGGCCGCCGAACCCTGGATTGACGCTCATCACGAGGATCAGATCGACTTCGTCGATAACCTCGATGGCGAGCAATGCCGGACTCGCGGGATTGAGCGACACGCCGGCCTTGAGGCCGGCGCCTTTGATCCGCTGGAGCGTACGGTGCAGATGCGGCCCCGCCTCAGGGTGAACCGTGAGAATGTTCGCGCCGGCGGCGGCGAATTCGTCAAGATACGGATCGACTGGCGAAATCATCAGATGCACGTCGAACGGGACGCCCGTCGCAGACCGGATCGCCTTCACCACCATCGGACCGATGGTGAGGTTGGGGACGAAATGGCCATCCATCACATCCACGTGAATGAAGTCCGCGCCGGCGGCGGCGACGGCCGCGACTTCTTCGCCGAGGCGGGCGAAGTCGGCGGACAGAATGGACGGGGCGATGCGCACTCGGCTCATTGTCGAGACCTATCGTGATGCGCCGGCAAACCGCAACTGACGAGATCAAACCTGCGTAAAAAGAAACCCCGCCGAAGGGGCGGGGCGAAGGGATGCACATGGAGCGAAATGAAACGCTCTGCCCCATTTCCCGCAAATGTCGCGCCAAAGGGGCTCCAAACAGACCGTCGCCGCGCTCGGGGGCTCGAGCGCGGCGGGTCTGGTAGACGGTGCATGGAGTCGGGGGCAATTGGGGTTCGCCGAGATCGGGGGGCGAGTGCGGCGAACCGCTTCATGCAGGATCAGGATCGGCCCGGTTTGGGGCGGAAATGCGGCGAAACCAAGGAGTCAAAAAGATAACACTCTGTTTTTATTGGTTAATTTCTGTTTACTGTGACTGGCTCGACCGTTTGATCTTCGCCGGTTTCAAGGCCAGCGCCCGTTTGGCGCCATTGATCCCGAAAACCGCGAGCGCCGTCATCACGGCGCCGAGGGCGAGGCCAGCGGTCCATTCGAGGTCGAAAACGCTGATTCCGGTCAGCGCGAAGACGCCGAGACCGCCCATCAGCAGGATAAAGCGGAAAGGCGACGCCGCGGCACGCCCGACAGCACGAGCGGCCGCAATCGGGGCTTTGGCGACTGCGGCGGCGGTCTTGGCGGCGGCCGGTCCGGCCGCGGCTGCAAAAGCCTTGAGGCGGCGCGCGCCGATCAGATGGAACAGGCCCGCCAGCGCCGCGGTGGCGAAAGCTGCAATGCCGACTTTTTTGATGATCTGAGCCTCGACGGGCGCTTTGACCTCATCGCCCGCATGATGAAGAGGCGCGACGATTTCGACGGGCGCGGGCGCGGCGACAGCGGCATGTGCGCTCACCCCGCCCATCACCGCGAGAGCGGAAGCGGCGAGAAAAGCGCCTTTCAAGGTCCGGCGGCTGGCCATCGGCATACTCCTAAAAACCTGTAAGCAGATGGGGACGGCGCCGCGCTGAATCAAGAACGGAAATTAACGCTTTCCAGGGCCTGCGGCGGCGGAATTTGCAGATACTGGAGCCGTTTCATCTCGGAAAAATACCGCGCCTGCGCGTCGAGAATGACGCCGACAACGACCATGATGATGGCGGCGAGCATGACGCCTGTCGCAAGTATGGCGGTGGGAAGACGAGGCACGAGGCCGGTCTCCAGGAATTCCATGATAACGGGCGCCGCCAAGGCCGCGGCAACGATGGCGCCGGCGACGCCGATCAGGCCGAATACGAGAAACGGCCGGTGTTGCCGTAAAAATGTCAGCATACGGCGCAGAATGCGCGCGCCGTCGCTCCATGTGTGAAGTTTGCTTTCTCCGCCCTCCACGCGAGCGCCGTAATGGGTCTCGATCTCCTTCACCGGAGCGCGCAACAGCGCAGCGTGAGTCGAGATTTCAAGTTCGATCTCAAAGCCCTTCGAGACAGACGGAAACGATTTGACGAAGCGCCGCGAAAGCACACGGTAACCGCTCAGTAGATCGGACAGTTCGAGCCGGAAGAGGCGGCGGAAAAGATAGCTGAATGTCTTGTTGCCAAGCACATGGCCGCGTCGGTAAGCGCCCCCGGTCTCGCCGGCGCGCACGCCGACGATCATGTCAAGCGGCCCGGCCCTCAACGCCTCGATCATTGTCGGCGCGGCGGCCGCTTCATACGTGCCGTCGCCGTCGGCCATGACGTAAATGTCGGCGTCCACATCGGCGAAAGCGCGGCGCACGGCGTTGCCCTTGCCCTTCATAGGTTCCGTGCGGATGATGGCGCCGGCCTCGCGCGCAAGACGCGCGGTCGCGTCGGACGAGGCGTTATCATAAACGTAGATGTCAGCGCCCGGGAGAGCTGCGCGGAAATCCGCGACGACGCCGGCGATCGCGGCTTCCTCATTATAACAGGGAAGAATGACCGCGATGCGAGGATCTCCGGCTGTCATGCGTTAAACATTCGGCTCGGCGAACCCGCGCCGGCGCGCGGCGGCGACGAGCGTGTTCTTCAACAAG
Organism: Amphiplicatus sp.; assembly: GCA_040216495.1. GTDB lineage: Bacteria > Pseudomonadota > Alphaproteobacteria > Caulobacterales > Parvularculaceae > Amphiplicatus. The sequence continues at coordinate 46,330 of JAVJPA010000112.1, forward strand.
CAGGCGATGGTCATCGGCCCGACGCCGCCAGGCGCGGGCGTGATCGCGCCGGCGCGCTGCGCCGCCGCTTCATAATCGACATCGCCGACAACCTTCGTCTTGCCCCCTTCTTCGATGCGGTTGATGCCGACATCGATGACGGTCGCGCCCTGTTTGATCCAGTCGCCCTTGACGAGTCTCGGCTTGCCGACCGCCGCGCAGAGAATATCCGCCGAGCGGCAGACATCGGGGAGGTCTATGGTGCGCGAGTGGGCCATTGTGACGGTGCAATTCTCGGCGAGCAGCAGCATCGACAGCGGTTTGCCGACAAGAATCGAGCGGCCCAGCACCACCGCGTGCAGCCCTTCCAGTTTGGGCGTCACTTCTTTCGCTAGAATGACGCAGCCCTGCGGCGTGCAGGAGACGAGGCCCTTCGCTCCAAGCGCAAGACGCCCGGCGTTGGTGACGGTGAGACCGTCCACGTCTTTCGCCGGATCGATCTCGCCGATCACAGCCTGCGCGTCGATGTGCGCAGGAAGCGGCATCTGCACGAGAATGCCGTCCACCTCATCGTCGGCGTTGAGCGCGCGCACGACGCCGAGCACGTCGGCTTGCGAAGCGTCCGCCGGCAGGCGATGCTCCAGCGAACGCATCCCCGCCTCGCGCGTCGCCTTGCCCTTGTTGCGCACATAGATCTGGCTCGCGGGATCGTCGCCGACCAGCACCACCGCAAGACAAGGCTGGCATTCATGCCGGCCGATCATATCGCGCACCCCGGCGGCGATCCGTCCGCGGAGGGCTTCAGCGATTTTCTTTCCGTCAATGACTGTCGCGCTCATGCGTCCTCGGGCGAACCTTTCTCTGCGATCACTAGGGCGAGTCGCGCCTCGATGGCTTTTAGATCGCCGACGAGCGCGACTGTTTTAAGCCGGTCTTTCTCGCCCGCCCTAATCGACGCGGCCGATTTCGGCAAGCCGAGCGCCTTAGCGATGAGGGCGACGACCGCCTTGTTGGCGCGCCCGCCATCGGGCGGCGCGGCGACGCGCACCGAAATGCGCTGTTCGCCGGACGGACCGGTCCACAACCCGCGAATCTCACCTTTTGAGGCGTTCGGCGTGACGCGCACAAACAGCAGCGCGCCTTCGCCTGAAACCTGAAAGCAGCCGCTCAAGGCCGCATCAAAGGCCGCGCGCCAGCATCGGCAGGAAAATGTACCGATTGACGCCGATCTGGAGCGCGTTGAGGCCGATCAGGAGAATGATCGGAGAAATGTCGAGACCGCCAAGGCTCGGCAGCAGGCGGCGGATCGGCCGCAGCGCCGGTTCGGTCAGGGCGTAACAGGTGCGCGCGATGGCGTCGACGAACTGGTTGCGCCCGTTGATGACGTTGAAATGGATCAGCCAGCTCAGAATCACCGAGACGAAAATCACGATAATGTAGAGGTTGATGAGGGCGTTGAAGATATACTGGAGTGCGGCCATCGGGGTCCTCGCTGTTAGGGCCGGACTTAGGGCGCGTCGGCCCCGTTCGCAACTCCGCCCGCTTATTCAAGGGCCTCATCTTCGTTTTCAGCGCTCGGCTCCTCGGCCCATGGGCCGGCCCGTTCGCACAGAAGCGGCGCGGCGAAGCCGGCGGTCCTGACAAAGCCGACGCCCTCTTCCTCGATGAGCAGGAGCGTCACATCGGCCTTCATTTCGCCGTCCGGGCTGGTGGAGAATGGCAGGTCGTCGCCGGTCCAGAGCAGGCGCCCCTCCTGGCGCGCCGGGGCGCCGACCCCTTCCCAGCAGCCCGTATAGGCGCAGACCGAGAACCCGCCGGCGACGCTCATCGAGACGCTCATCGGCGTGAAAGCTTCGGACTCCGCCGAGCACCCGTCGTCGGAGCATCTGACTTCGATCGGATTCGAGCAGGACCATCCCTCCGGCGGGGGCTCTGAGGCGGAAATCGCCCCGGCGGCGGCGAGCGCAAGCAACATCATAAAGCCTCCCCTGATCTGCGCCCGAAAGGCGAGCGCCGCCCGCCAGCCTCGCCGCCAGATTGACACTGCGCAACCCCGCCCGTAAGACGGCGCTCCCCAAGCTTGACGGGCCTGTAGCTCAGTTGGGAGAGCGCCTCGTTCGCAATGAGGAGGTCAGCGGTTCGATTCCGCTCAGGTCCACCAGCCTTCGCTTTCAAGTGCACCATACGGTGTAATCGGCGATGGACAGCCGGACGGACGCGCTGCAATCTCAACGCCTTAAAAAGAATGACGGGGAGGAAGCCATGCCCGCCGATACGTCGCGGCCTGTCGAAACGAACGCCAGCGCCGAGATCGACCGCATCTTCGCCCTCCAAAAAGCCGCCTTCGCCGCCGAGCCGAATCCTTCCCGCGAAAAGCGCATCGCACGGCTCGACGCGATCATCGAGGCGGTGGAGAAAAACGAGGCGCGGATCGTCAAGGCGATCGCAGAGGATTTCGGCGCGCGGCCGGCGGCCGAAACTGTCTCCGCCGAGATCATCATCTCCATCGGCGCGGCGCGGCTGGCGAAGAAAAGTCTCTCGAAGTGGATGCGACCGCGTAACGTGACGACGCCGCTTTACCTGAAGCCGGCGAAGAGCCGCGTCATCCCGCAACCGCTCGGCGTCGTCGGCATTATCTCGCCGTGGAATTACCCGGTGCAGCTTGCGCTCTCGCCCGCCGTCGCGGCGCTCGCCGCCGGAAACAATGTAATGATCAAGCCGAGCGAGCTGACGCCGCGAACGAGCGATTTGCTGAAAGAAATTCTCGGCGCCGTGTTCGATGAGCGCACGCTCGCCGTCATTACGGGCGGCGTCGAAACCGGCGAAGCGTTCACGCATGTTCCCTTCGATCATCTCCTGTTCACCGGCTCGACGTCGATAGGCCGCAAGGTCGCCGAAGCGGCGGCGAAAAATCTGACGCCAGTGACGCTCGAGCTTGGCGGCAAGTCGCCGGCGATCATCGACGCCAGCGCTGATCTCGCCCGCGCCGCGCGCTCCATCGCTTACGGCAAAACCTATAATGCTGGGCAAACCTGCGTAGCGCCGGACTATGTTCTCACGCCGAAAGACAAGCTTGATGCGACGGTCGAGGCGATCGCCGCGTCGGCGCGCGATCTTTATCCCGAAATCGACACGACGCCGGATTACACGTCGATCGTTTCCGACCGGCATTTCGCGCGGCTGAAATCCATGGTCGACGAAGCGCGCGCGGCCGGGGCGAGGATCGTCGAGGTCGGCTCGCAGAACGCGCTTCACCCGCAGCGCAAGCTGCCGCTGACGATCATTGTCGAGCCGCCCGCTTCGAGCCGCGTCATGCAGGAGGAAATTTTCGGCCCCATCCTCCCGGTGTTGAGCGTTTCGAGCGCGGACGACGCCATCGGCAAAGTGAATGGCGGCGACCGGCCGCTCGCGCTCTACTGGTTCGGGACCGATGACGCCGCTCGCGACAAGGTGTTGAAGCG
>JAVJPA010000113.1:0-8173 GCA_040216495.1 Amphiplicatus sp.
CGCACTTTTCGTAAGCGGCCTGAAACTCGTCGAAAATCTGTTTGCGGACTTTCTGGGCGCGCAGATAATAGGCGTCGTAATAGCCCGCCGAGAGCACGTAGGTGCCGATCAGGATGCGGCGCTTGACCTCGGCGCCGAAGCCCTGCGCGCGGCTTTGTTCGTACATCGATGTGATGTCGGAATAGTCCTTCGCGCGCCAGCCGTAGCGCACGCCGTCATAGCGCGCGAGGTTGGACGAGGCTTCCGCCGGGGCGACGATGTAATAGACGGGGAGCGCATACTTGGTGAGCGGCAGCGAAATGTCGACGATCTCGCAGCCAGCATCCTTCATCCACGCGACGCCTTCGGCCCAGAGCTTCTCGATCTCTTCCGGCATGCCGTCGAGGCGGTATTCCTTCGGCACGCCGATCCTGAGGCCCTTAACCGAGGCGCCGACCGACTTCTCATAGTCCGGAACCGGACGATTGACGCAGGTCGAATCCTTCGGGTCCGGCCCCGCCATCGACTTCAGCATGACCGCCGCGTCGCGGACGTCCTGCGCGATCGGTCCCGCCTGGTCGAGCGAGGACGCGAAGGCGACAATGCCCCAGCGCGACACGCGCCCGTAGGTCGGCTTGACGCCGACCGTCGCGGTCAGGGAAGCCGGCTGGCGGATCGAGCCGCCCGTATCGGTCGCGGTCGCGGCGGCGCAAAGGCGCGCGGCGACGGAGGCGGACGAGCCGCCGGACGAGCCGCCCGGCGTCAGTTGCGCATTGCCGCCCTTCTTGCGCCACGGGTTGACGACCGGGCCGTAGAAGGAGGTTTCATTCGACGAGCCCATGGCGAACTCGTCCATGTTGAGCTTGCCGAGCATGACGGCGCCGTCGCGCCAGAGATTGCTCGTGACCGTCGACTCATATTTCGGCTTGAAGCCGTCCAAAATGTGCGAGCCCGCGGTCGTCAGCACGTCCTCGGTGCAGAACAGATCCTTGATCCCGAGCGGCACGCCTTCCAAAGGCCCGCCCTCGCCTCGTCCGAGCTTGGCGTCGGAGGCTTTCGCCATGGCGCGCGCCTTGTCGGCGGTGACAGTGATGAAGGCGTTCAGCGCCTTCGCCTTTTCGATGCGCGCGAGATAGGCGTCCGTCGCTTCGAGCGAGGAGACTTTTTTCGCCTTGAGCGCGTCGCGGAGCGCGGCGAGGGTCATGTCGGCGGGGCTGCCCATTATTCCACCACCTTCGGCACGACGAAGAAATGATCTTCCGTTTTCGGCGCGTTGGCGACGACGTTATCGGGCTGGCCGCCGCCGGTGGGGCCGGTCGCGAGGACGTCCTCGCGCATGGGCAAGGTCATATCGACGGTCGAGGTCATCGCCTCGACGCCCTCCACATCGACTTCGTTCAACTGCTCGATCCACTTCAGGATGCCGTTCAGCTCCCCGGCGAGGGGCTCAAGGCGCTCCTCCGGCGTGGCGAGGCGGGCGAGGCGCGCGACCTTGCGCACGGTTTCTTTATCTACGGCCATGAAATGTCTCTCGAAAGGAAGCGCGAAGCCCTATCAACCAGCGCGGAAAGCATCAAGGGGCGCGCTTACTCTCCCGCCAGCATCGCCAGCTCCCGCGCCGGCTGCGCGTAGCGCGAATAGGCGAACCGCCTGATCCCGTCGGCTACGTCCCCGCCGCCCCTCGCCTCGATCACAGAGAGAAACAGCGGAAGATCGTACCCCTTGTTTGCGGCGGACGCGGCGAGGAAATCGCGCCAGAAAAGGGCGACCGACCCCTCTTTATTATGAGCGCGCGCGGCGGCGACCGCGAGGGCGTGGCCGCAGGCGTAGACCGCCCGCCAGCGTCCGCCGGCGGCGGCCTTGTCGAGCGAGCCGCCGGCGAGTTCGGTTTCGCATTCGTAGCGGGCGGCGGCGCGGGCCGTCGCCGCTTCGGCATGGGAGATGAGGCCGATGCCTTCGAGCGCCTCGTTGGCGAGCGCATCGGCGGCGCCTTCATGGATCCAGTCCGGCGCATCGCCGCCCGAAGGCCGCGCCCGCGCCTGCCAAAGATGCGCGGCCTCGTGCGCGATCCCGCTGCGCAGGAGATCGCGCGCGCCGTTCGCCGGACTCTCCCAGCCGCCGCCCGACAGGGTGATCATGAACTGGCCGGGCAGCGCGTCGCCTTGATAGCGCAGGCGTCCCGCTTCCGACTGGTCGCCCATGGCGAGAAACATGTCCGGCGCGCGCTCAGGCGGCGCGGCGAACGCCTGCGAGTACCAGGCGAACAGCCCCGGCAGGAGCGTTTCCGTTTCCTCCCTCACCCATCCGTTTACAGACGGCTCCATGAAAGCGCCGCCGGACAGCTTCACCGGCGGTCCGGCGTAGATGAACGCCGGATGGCGCTGGGGACTGATCCAGTTTTCGAACGCCGGCGCCGTCTCGCCGAAGGCCGATACGACGCCGCCGCCGCGCGGGCGCACATTAATGACCGCATCGGCGCGCCAGCCATTCTCCGTAAACGGAATGAAATGGCCGGTGTAGAGCACGGCCCCGGCGCCGAGAGGCGCGGCGGTCTCGTAGTCCTTCATCAGCCCGTTGGCGCGGGGCGTCACCGCGATGTCGATCCCGGCGAGCCTTTCGCCGCGCTTGGCCGGAACGAGCCAGTCGCGCCCCTTTTCGCTGACGAGTTCCACCCCCTTCGTTAGCACCCGCCAGTCGCGCGCCCGCGCGCCGGCGAGAGAGGGACCGAGATCGACCCGGCGCTGCGGCGCCGGGAGCGCGTAACGCAGCCGCCAGGCGCCGCCTTGCTGCTGCTCGAGCGTGATCTCGACCGTCGGGCCGGACGCGCGCGCAAGGCAGGCGAAGACGCTCGCCGTCAGGACCGCCAACAGAATCAGAAAATGTCGGACTGGATGGCTCAACGTCTTGAAGAGGCTCGCTTGCTCAAACTTGTCCCCGCCGGGACAACGCGTGCTACCATTCGCGCATGAAAACGGCTTTTGAACAACAGGCGGAAGCCTTCGGCGCGTCCGGCGCGCTGCTCGGGCTCGATCTCGGCGAAAAAACCATCGGCGTCGCGGTGTGCGATCCGGCCCGGCGCGTCGCGACCCCGGTCGAGACCGTCGCGCGGAAGAAATTCACCCAGGACGCCGAACGCCTCGCCCATCTAGCGGCTGAGCGGAATGTCGTCGGCCTCGTGATCGGGCTTCCCCTCAACATGGACGGCACCGAAGGCCCGCGGGCGCAATCGACGCGCAGCTTCGTCCGCAACCTGCCGCGCATCCTCGCCCTCCCTGTCGCCTTCTGGGACGAACGGCTCTCGACCGCCGCCATGGAGCGCGGCCTGATCGCCCTCGACACGAGCCGCGCGCGGCGCGCGCAATTGATCGACGAATCGGCGGCCGCCTTTATATTGCAGGGCGCGATCGACCGGCTGCAAACCATACAAAAAAGGGAGGACGGGCCATGAACCGACTGCAACTGCGCCATTCGATGATGGGGCTTCTCGCCTTCACCGGGATCTTTCACCTCGTGGTGGCGATGATCGGGAGCGACGCCAGTCTGCGCCTGCCGCTCGCGGTCTTCGGCGTCATCTTCCTCGGGCTCTCCTACTACATCCGCAAGGATGTAAGCGGCGGCGGCCCGCGCCCGATCATGATCGCGATGGCGCTGACGGCGGTCGGCCTCGCGGCGGGCGGCTACACATACCTCACGCAAGGCGGACCGGTCGCGCTTCTCGCCATGCTCGGCATCGACGTCGCCATCCTAGCGGCGGGGGCGTCGTGGCTCGCCGGGAAGAAAGCGTAAGCACTTTTCCTCCCCCGCTATCGCGGGGGAGGAAAGAGAGCCGCAACGCCTTCCCTCAAAATACATGCGCGCCGCCCCGGAACAGCCTATAGACCGCCCTTAATGCAAAACGCGCCCCGACCCGCCCCGCCCGCCGCCGGCTGGAAAGCCAAGAACCTTGTCAGCGTCGACGACCTGACGACGGACGAAATCCGTTTCGTCCTCGACCTCGCCGAGCATTATGCGGGGTTCCTGAAGCAAGGCGCGCGCCCGCCGCAGCGCCTCGCGGGCAAGACGCAGATCAACCTCTTCTACGAGGACTCGACGCGCACCAACCTCTCCTTCGCGCTCGCCGGCCAGAAACTCGGCGCCGACGTCATCAACGTGCCGGTGGCGGCGTCGTCGGTGAACAAGGGCGAGACCGAACTCGACACGGCGCAGACCCTGACGGCGATGGGCGCGCACGCGCTGATCCTTCGCCACAAGCAGCCGCGCATCCATGAGCAGCTCGCGCACGCCATCCCCTGCCCCATCCTCAACGCCGGCGACGGCGTGCGCGAACACCCGACGCAGGCGCTTCTCGACGCGGCGGCCATTCGCTCTGTGTACGGCGAAGTGAAGGGCCTCATCATCGCCATCTGCGGCGACATCAGGCACAGCCGCGTCGCCGGATCGGACGCGCATCTCTTCGTCAAGCTCGGGGCCGAAGTGCGCTTCGTCGGACCGGCGCACCTAATGCCGGACGCGACCGGCTTCCCGCACATCAAACGCTACGACTCGTTGAAAGCGGGCCTTTTCGGCGCCGACATCGTCATGGGCCTCCGCATGCAGGTCGAGCGCATGGGCGAGGCCGGCAAAGACGCCGCGCGCGGCTACTATGAAACCTTCGGCCTGACGCACGAAACGCTGAAGCTGGCGAAGCAAGGCGCATGGGTCATGCATCCCGGCCCCATGAACCGCGGCGTAGAAATCGACGGCGTCCTCGCCGACGATCCGGAGCGCTCGCTGGTGCTGCGGCAGGTGTTTTACGGGGTGGCGGTGAGGATGGCGTGTCTCGATGCGTTGATTACGGGGGGCGCGTGATGCTCAGTCCAAGGAGCGCAGTCTGCGGCGAAGCGCCTTTCTTCCCCCGCAAAGCGGGGGAAGTGGCCCGAAGGGCCGATGGGGGTTCTTTTTTACTCACCCCCTCCGTCAGCTTCGCTGACACCTCCCCCGCTATGCGGGGGAGGAAAGCGCGCGTGGAGCCTGCATCATGACCTACCTCCTCCCCCTCATCCTCGGCTACCTCCTCGGCTCGGTCCCGTTCGGGCTCGTCATTACGAAGCTCGCGGGGCTTGGCGATATCCGCGCCATCGGGTCGGGCAATATCGGCGCGACCAATGTGCTCCGCACCGGGAGAAAAGACCTGGCGCTCGCGACGCTTCTTCTCGACGGCGGCAAGGGCGCCATCGCCGTGCTCGTCGCCTACGCGTTCGGCTGGCGGCCCGAGATCGCGGGCGCGGCGGCGTTTCTCGGCCATTGCTTCCCCGTCTGGCTCTCCTTCAAGGGCGGCAAGGGCGTCGCGACGTTTCTCGGCACGCTCCTCGCGCTCTGGTTCCCGGCGGGCCTCTTCGCCTGCGCCATCTGGGCGGGGAGCGCTTTCGTCACGCGCTACTCTTCCCTGTCGGCCCTCCTCGCCGCCGCCGCGACGCCGTTCGTTCTCTACGCCATGGGCAAGCCGAGCTTCGCGCTCGCCGCCGCGTTCATGTGTTTCCTCATCTACATCCGCCACCGCGCCAACATTTCGCGGCTGCTGAAAGGCGAGGAGCCGAAGATCGGCAGGAAGAAAGAAGCGGCGGCGTGAGGGCGCCCCGAAACCTGAGGCTTCCAGATCATGAGTGATGACGATAAGGATAGGTTTCTAAAACCAGGTACGAAGGTTCGATATGATGGGCTTGTAGAAGGCGGCCCTGAGTACGGCATTGTCATTCACTGCTGGAAGAGCGACGAGATTGGTGGATACGACTGTTACGTCGCGTTCTTTGGGAATGATATCCCGATAGGCCAGCCTAACGAAAAACCCTACGTCCTTAGATACTACGCTGCCTCTTTGACGCTGGTTGAAGAGAGTTAATAGTATGACCCTCTCCGCCGCCGAGCGCCTCGACTGGCTGCAACTCATCCGCACCGAGACGATCGGGCCGGTGAGCTTCTATCGCCTCGTCGAACGTTTCGGCTCGGCGGGCGCGGCGCTTGAGCGGCTCCCCTCGCTCGCCCGCGCGGCGGGGCGCAAGGCGGCGATCAGGCTCGCGGACCGCGCGGCGTGCGAGCGCGAACTGGAATACGCCGCCGAAACCGGCGCGCGCTTCATCGCCTCATGCGAAGACGATTACCCGGCGATGCTGGCGCCCATCGCCGACCGGCCGCCCATGCTTTGCGTCAAAGGCGAGGCGGCGCTTTTTGAAAGGCGCGCCGTCGCGATCATAGGCGCGCGCAACGCCTCGGGCGTCGGGCGCAAGATGGCGCGCCTCCTCGCCGAAGGGCTCGGGCAAGCGGGGCTCGTCGTCGTCTCCGGCCTTGCGCGCGGCATCGACGGCGCGGCGCATGAAGCCTCGCTCCGCACGGGGACCGTCGCCGTCGTCGCCGGCGGGATCGACGTGATCTATCCGCCGGAACATGCGGGCCTGACGCGCGAGATCGGCGAACGCGGGCTCATCCTCTCCGAACGCGCGCTCGGCCAGCAGCCGACGGCGCGCGATTTCCCGCGCCGCAACCGGCTCATTTCCGGCCTCTCGCTCGGCGTCGTCGTCGTCGAGGCGGCGGCGCGCTCGGGGACCCTCATCACCGCGCGCTTCGCCCTTGAGCAGGGGCGCGACGTGTTCGCCGTCCCCGGCTCGCCGCTCGATCCGCGCTGCCAGGGGGCCAACCGGCTCATCCGCGACGGCGCGACGCTGATCGAGACCGCCGACGACATTATAGAAGCGCTCTCCTCCGGCCCGCGCCGCCTGCCCTACGCCGAGCCTCCGTCCGGCGACTGGAGCCTGAAGGAAGACGATCCGGCGAAGCTCGCCGCGCTGCGCGCGCGCGTGCTCGAAGCCCTGAGCTACACCCCGCTCCACCGCGACGAAATTCTGCGCGAGGTCGAAGCCCCGGCGGGCGCTGTCATCGACGCGCTGGTCGATCTCGTCCTCTCCGGCGAAGCGGAGGAACATTCCGGCGGCAGGTTCGCGCTCGCAACCGATTGATTCGCCTTGCGACTTCTATCGGGAAGGCGGTCAGTCCGACCGCTCGATCAGCACCCGGCGCGCCTCGCCCTTGGCGAGACGAAGGAGGTCCCGAAGTTTTTCGAGATCCGGCCCGGCGGCGAGTTTTTCCAGTTCGGCCGTCAATTCTTCTATATATCCGGCCGTCTGGACCGCCGCCGCTCTGGCCGCCGGCCCCTGAATCCCCCCAGATAAGTTTACAGTCGCCGATTCCTGCTCAATGTTCGCCACCTGTATCCCTCCACCCGCGCTTTTGCGCCATTTCATCAGATTCAGCCGACAACTTTTGATAGTTAAACTTATGGTAACCTATACTACGAGTTGAATTTCTTGAAAAGACATTGAGAACCGGAGGGAGGTTGACACGCCGGGGTTGACCGACGCAGGTTCCGCCCCCGCCGCGGACCAGGGGGCCCGCACCATTTGTCGGAGCTGACGGCGCATGCAGGTCGTAATCGTCGAATCGCCGTCGAAAGCGAAGACTATCAATAAGTATCTCGGGCCGGGCTTCAAGGTTCTGGCCTCCTACGGCCATATCCGCGACTTGCCTTCGAAGGACGGCTCGGTCGATCCCGACCACGATTTCAGGATGGTCTGGGAGCTCGACGCCAATTCCAGGAAGCGGGTCAACGAGATCGCCAACGCGGTGAAAGGCGCCGACCGGCTGGTCCTCGCCACCGACCCGGACCGGGAGGGCGAGGCGATTTCCTGGCACATACTGGAAGTGCTGAACCAGAAGAAGGCGCTGAAGGATCTGCGGATCGACCGCGTCGCCTTCAACGCCATCACCAAATCGGCGGTCGCCGAGGCCATGGCCCATCCGCGCCAGGTCGATCAGGACCTTGTGGACGCTTACCTCGCGCGCCGCGCCCTCGATTATCTCGTCGGCTTCACGCTCTCGCCGGTCCTGTGGCGGAAGCTCCCGGGCGCCCGCTCGGCCGGGCGCGTCCAGTCGGTCGCGCTGCGCCTGATCTGCGAGCGCGAGATCGAGATCGAGCTGTTCAAGCCGGAGGAATACTGGACCGTCGCCGCGCAGGCGACGTCGGAAGGAAGCGCCCCGTTCGAAGCGCGCCTCGTCCTCCATCAGGGCGAAAAGCTCAAAAAGTTCACGCTGAACAATGAAGCCTCGGCGATGGCCGCGAAGCGGGCCGTCGAAGCGGCGACGTTCGCCGTCGATGCGGTCGAAG
>JAVJPA010000114.1:0-10769 GCA_040216495.1 Amphiplicatus sp.
AAGCAATCGGGAACGAAATTATGAGTACGACTTTCGGCGACATAATCCGCGAATGGCGCGGGCTGCGCCGCTTCAGCCAGCTCGCTCTGTCGCTCGAAGCGGAAACCTCGACGCGGCATCTCAGCTTTCTGGAGTCGGGGCGCGCGTCCCCGAGCCGCGCCATGGTGCTGAAACTGACCGAAGCATTGCAGATGCCGAAGGCCGCCGCCAATCACGCGCTCACCGCAGCGGGCTTTGCGCCGGCTTACCCGCAGCTCGGCGCCGACGCCGCAGACCTTGCGCCGATCCGCGCCGCCGTAGAGATGACTCTGGCGAATCACGAACCGTTCCCCGCGGTCGCCGTCGATCAGCACTGGGACATCACCGCAGCAAACAGAGCAGCCCTCGCGCTCTTCGCCGCGCTCGGACTTGCGGGGCAAACCAATATGCTGGAAGCAATCACGGTCGCGGCGGCGGGCGATGCCATCGAGAACTGGGAAGAGACCGCCCTGCTCGCGCTCCAGCGCGCGCGCGCCGAACTGATCGCGCTCGGCGGCGACGCGCGATTGAAAGAGATCGCCGACCGACTCGCCGGGCACCCACGCCTCGCCGACGGCGAATTGTCGTCGATCAATCTCAATCAGGCGGTGATCCCGACGCGCTTCAAGACGAATGGCGCAAGGCTGTCGATGTTTTCGACCATTGCGCAGTTCGGGTCGGTGCAGGATGTGACGGCGAGTGAAATCCGTATCGAGATGATGTTCCCGGCGGATGAGGCGACGTGGCGATATTTCCACGCGGCGGTCAACTGACGCTGCATTGCGGAATCTGCGTTATTACCCAATCCTTCCATAAAAAGGATTGCGTCAGGGCCTCCGCAGGCGTTTGATACGCGCATGACTTCGGCGCGCCGCCACTCGCGCGCTAGGGCGCGATGCGATCTCAAGGCTGAGACCGCCGCCCTAGGGATTTGTCCGCCGGATTGCCTCTAGGCGGAATGACGCCGGTTGGCCGGTACAGGCTTTCAGTTGAGCGATGCGCGCCGAAGCGCCACGCAAAACGGGAGCTGCGCCGTGACAGACACTCAACCCACCGTAAGATGCGCTGCGTTCGTCGGCCCGCAAGGAGCGGGCAAGACGACATTGCTGCGCGCTTTGATCAAACGGGCCGGCTCTGCCGGCCCTTCGCTTGACGGGTCGCCCGAAGCGAAAGAGTTCGGCACCACCACCGAGCCGAATTTCGCGCGCTGCGATTATCTCGGCGATCCCTTCGTCTTTATCGACTGCCCTGGCTCGGTGGAGCTGATGCAGGCCAGCCTCGAAGCGATGGCGGCGGCCGATATCGTCGTGATCGTCGCCGCGCCAGAGCCGGAACGCGCAGCCAGCCTTTCGCCCTATTTCAAGTTTCTGGACGACCGCAAAATCCCACACGTTCTCTTCGTCAACCGCATCGACGAGTCAGGCGCGCGCGTGCGCGCGTTAATGGACGCCTTGCAGGGCGCCTCGTCGCGCCCGCTGGTGCTGCGGCAGGTTCCGATCCGCGACAAAGACGCAATCGTCGGCGCTATCGATCTCGTCAGCGAGCGGGCTTGGAAATATCGCGAAGACGCGCAGGCCGAACTGTTCGAAATGCCTGAAGAAGAAATTTTGCGCGAGACGGAAGCGCGCGAGACCATGCTCGATACGCTCGCCGATTACGACGACGCGCTGATGGAGCAGATCCTCGAAGACAAGACCCCGCCAAGCGAGGCCATTTTCGAGGTGATGAAAAAGGAACTGCAAGGCGATCTGATCGTGCCGACATTGCTCGGCTCGGCCTCGCACGGAAACGGCGTCACCCGGCTTTTCAAATTGCTGCGCCACGAAACCCCGCCGGTGAGCGTCGCCGCTGAGCGGCTCGGTCTTCACAAGGGATGCGCGAGCGCTCTGTCTGTCGTCAGAACGGTGCATGCGCCGCATATCGGGAAGCTTTCCTTCGCGCGGCTCTGGAACGGCGCGATGAAGGACGGCGATGCGGTGAATGGCGGGCGCGTCTCCGGATTGCTCACCATCAACGGCGAGGAGCGCGCCAAGTGCAAGGACGCCTGCGCCGGCGACATTGTCGGCTTGCCGCGCCTCGACAGCCTGCACACCGGCGATCTCGTTATCGACGGCAAGGTCAATGGCGGCGACCTGAAAGTCGCCGCGCCTGCGCCCGTCTATTCGCTCGCCATCCGGCCCAAAAACGACAAGGACGATGTGAAACTCTCCGCCGCGCTCGCCAAGCTGATCGACGAGGACGCCTCGCTCGTCGCCGAACGCCGCATCGACACGGGCGAGACAGTGCTCAGGGGGCAGGGCGACGTGCATCTGCGGCTTGCGGCGGCGAAACTGAAGAACCGTTACAATGTGGAGATCGTCGCCGCGCCTCCGAAACCAGCGTATCGCGAAACCATCCGCGGCGGCGCAGATCATCACGCCCGCCACAAGAAGCAGAGCGGCGGACACGGGCAGTTCGCCGATATCAGAGTGAAGGTGAAGCCGCTCGGGCGCGGCGCGGGCGTGAATTTCGACGAGGAGATTCACGGCGGCTCGGTGCCGCGCCAGTTCGTTCCCGCCGTCGAGGCGGGCGTGCGCGAAGGGCTTGCGACGGGGCCGCTCGGCTTTCCGGTCGTGGATGTCGCCGTGACGCTTTACGACGGCATGCATCATCCGGTCGATTCCAACGAAATGTCGTTCAAGATGGCGGGCAGGCAGGCGATGCGCGAGGCCCTGCCCGACTGCGATCCCGTCCTGCTCGAACCGATCTATATGACGACGATCCACGCGCCGCAGGACGGCGCCAGCAAGGTGCACGGCGTTATCGCCTCAAGGCGCGGGCAGATTCTCGGTTTCGACAACCGCAAGGACTGGCAAGGCTGGGATTCGGTCAGCGCCATGATCCCCGAGTCCGGATTGCAGGATCTCATCATCGAACTCAGATCGCTGACGCAGGGCGCCGCGACCTTCGACGCGACGTTCGATCACTACCAGGAACTGTTCGGCAAGGACGCGGACAAGATCGTGCAGGAGCGGAAGGGCGAAATGGCGCGGTAGAACTACGCCCTGTCCGCCCCGACCCGCACCACCGCCTTGCCGAAATTCTCGCCCTTGAAGAGGCCGAGGAAGGCTTCCGGCGCCTTGTCCAGTCCTTCGTACACGGACTCCCGGAACTTCACTTTGCCCGCCGCCAACAGCGGCGCGACTTCGGCGGCGAACTGCGGCGCGAGATACATGTAGTTGGAGACGATGAAGCCCTGCGCCATCACGCCCCTGCCGATCATGTTGGCGAGGTTCGAGGGACCGGGCTGCATCTCCGTGTCGTTATAGATCGAAATCATGCCGCACAGCGCGATGCGACCGCCGAAGCCTATGCAGTTCAAAGCGGCTTCGAGATGCATGCCGCCGACATTCTCAAAATAGCAGTCGACGCCCTTCGGCGCCGCCGCAGCTAATGCTTTCGTCAATTCGCCGGCATGTTTGTAATCGCGGTAATTGAGCGCGACATCACAGCCGCCTTCCTTCTCCAGCCAATCGCATTTTTCCTTTGCGCCGGCGGAACCGACGACGCGCATGCCCTTCAGCTTGCCGAGCTGGCAGACCAGCGACCCGACAGCGCCGGCGGCGCCCGAGACGAACAGCGTCTCGCCTTCTTTCGGTTTCAGGATTTGCGTGAGCCCCGCCCAGGCGGTGAGGCCCGGCATGCCGAGCACGCCGAGATAGGCGGACAGCGGCGCGAGCTTAGGATCGACCTTCGTCAGACCGTCGCCGGAGATGACGGCGTGCGTGCGCCAGCCGCCCTGAAACCCGACGGCGTAATCGCCGGGTTTGAACTTTTCATGTTTCGACTCGACCACTTCGCCCACCGCGCCACCGTCGAGCGGAGCGTCGAGCGAGAACGGGGGGATGTAACTCTTCACATCAGGGCGCATGCGCCCTCGCATATAAGGATCGACCGACATCCACACGGTGCGGAAGAGAACCTCGCCGTCTTTCAGCGACGGCAGATCGATATCGCGCAGGGCGAAGTCGTCAGATTTCGGAAGTCCTTTCGGATAGGATTTCAGAAAGATCGCTTTTGCCTGCGCCATTGTTTGCTCCCTGTCTGTTCGCGGCCACCCTAGTCCTCGCCGCAGCACTCGCAAGCTCGTGATGCAGCTTCCGGAAATAAGCCCGGCCCTCGCCGCATTTCGCCGCCGGTCCGCCCCATTCCCGCCTTGGAGCGCGCCGATCTTACGCACAGGCAATGGACGGCTTACGGGGCTTCGGGTGCTGCGTTCCTAGTGATCGCCCCGGCATCAACCAGGAGAATACCATGAAAATGATGCTGATCGGGGTCGGGACGCTCGCGTTGGCGGCGACGGGATGTCAATCGACAGGCGAAGGCGCCTTGTATGGCGCGGCGTTGGGCGCTGCGGGCGGCGCGGTCGCCGGTGAAATTTTTGCGGGCTCGCCCGGCAAGGGCGCGGCGTACGGCGCGCTGATCGGCGCCGCCGTCGGCGCCTATGAAGGCTGCTCGCGTGCCGGCACCTGCTTCGGCCGGGCGCGCGACAACGGTCGTCGCTATTACGACCAAGGCTACAACCGCTACTATTACGAAGATCCCTATTACGGCGACACCTACTGGGAAGACGGCGGTTTCCGCCGCTATGGCGACAATAACCGCGGTCGTCAGCAGCAGCAGCGCCGCCGCTACTAAACACTGGCTGCTCCGCTTTCTCGCAAGCGAAGCGATCTGGGGGAAAGGGTCCGCGTTCCGCGCGGACCCTTTTGCTTTTTGGTCATAAACCCGCACGCTCGGAACTCAGCGCATATGGCCGTGTTTCTCGGACATCTCCCGTCTCCGGGCGCGAGGGGATCAAGCAGAAGCAGGAGGAACATATGCGTGGAGGACTTCTCGCCGCGGCTTCAAGCGGCCTTATCCTGATCGGCGCCTGTACTTCGTCGGGCACGGCTGAACGCAACGCAATTTACGGCGGCGCCGCGGGCGCGGCCGCAGGCGCAGTTGCGGGTCAAGTGATCGCCGGCAAGCCTGGCCAGGGCGCAGCGGCAGGCGCTGCGATAGGCGTCGTCGGCGGCGCCATCGCCGGTTGCGCGCGCGCTAATGATTGTTTCGGCCGCGCTCGCGATTCGGGCCGCCGTCATCGCGATTCGTATGCGGACCGTTATTACTACACGGACCCGCAGACAGGCGACACCTGGTGGGAGAATGGCGAGTTCCGCAGCTACGGCCGCGGCCGCCCCTAAATCCGTATGAATCAATAGGCGTAAGGAATCAGCCCGGGATTTCGTCCCGGGCTGATTTTTTTGCGCGCCCGAGCTGTGAAAGCGCGATCAGCGTCATGGTCGGCACGAACCCGTCGGCCTGTCCGGTCGGGTCGGCGAGCTCCCAGAACGCGAACAGTCCGGCCCAGCCCCACATGGCGACGGCCGCGACGCCGAGAATCGCATCGAAAACGATCTCGAAACCGGGAATGCGTCCGATGGTGAAGTCCAGAATGTCGAGAACGACGGCGACAGCAAGCTTTGCGTAAGCCGGTTTCATTGCCCGCCCCCCGCTCTCCCGCCGGCGCGCTCGCGCACGAACGCGGCGGTGATCGCTACGGCTTCCTTCGCTTCGGGTATGACAGGATGGAAAATCGGCCAAGCATGGGCAAGCCCGGCGCGCGGCTCGAAGCGGACGCCGACGCCGGCGCGAACAGCCTTTTCTACAAGGCGGGTCGAATCGTCGAACAACATCTCCGCTTCGCTGGCGAATATGAGAAGCGGAGCGAGGCCTTTGAGATCGCCATAGAGCGGCGAGACTCGCGGATCTTTCGAGTCGATCCCGCCGACATAATGGCCCGGTCCGTTGACGATGGAGTCCCGCTGAAACATCGCATCGCTTTCCGCGTTGGCGTCGATGGACGCGCCCGTCGTCGCCAGATCCGTCCACGGAGAATAAAGGACAGCACCGGCGGGCATGGGCGCCCTGCGGTCGCGGAGCGCCATCATCGCCGTCAGGCAAAGCCCGCCGCCAGCGGAGTCGCCGGCAAGCACGATGGACTTCGGATCGCGTCCCGCCGCGACAAGCCAGTCATAGGCGGCCAGCGCATCCTCTATCGCCGCCGGACAGCGATGCTCGGGCGCGAGCCGGTACTCGGCGGAGAAAACCTCGCAGCCCGCCGCCGCGGCGAGCGCCATCGTCAGCGGGCGGTAGAGTCTGACCGACCCGAACACATACCCGCCCCCATGCAGATAGAGGAGCGTCGCGTTGCTGACGATCTTGTCGGGCCGGTGCCACTCGCCGGGCGCCGGCGCATCGACAGCCTCGCGCGACACGTTCTTCGGATAGAGCGCGAGGGCGCGTTTCTCCACCCATGCACGCAGGACGGGCGGATCGATCTCGTGCAGCCGCTTGGGCTTCATGACGAGACGGAGATAGCGGTTGAGAAGACGGGCGCGGAGAGATGGCATCGCGCGAGCTTAGCGAACGGCGACGCTCAGGGGAACGGGCCGGCCTGCTGACGCCGGCCTTACCGCTCGTACTTCGTCACCGTCTGGTCGATCCGACCGAAGATCGAATGGCCCTTGGCGTCGAGCATCCAGATTTCGACCCGGTCGCCAAATTTCATGAAGGGCGTTTTCGGTCCCCCGCTCTCGATGGTTTCGATCATGCGCACTTCGGCGATGCAGGAATAACCGGCCCCGCCCTGCGAAACAGGTTTGCCCGGCCCGCCGTCCTTCTTGTTGGAGACGGTGCCCGAGCCGATGATCGTTCCCGCGCAAAGGGGGCGCGTCTTCGCCGCGTGGGCGATGAGCTGGCCGAAATCGAAAATCATGTCGACGCCGGCGTTCGCGCGGCCGAACTCTTCGCCATTGAGGCGAACCAGCAGCGGCAGATGCAGCTTGGCGCCATCCCATGCGTTGCCGAGCGCGTCCGGCGTGACGGCGCACGGGCTGAAGGCGGACGAAGGTTTCGACTGGAAGAATCCGAAGCCCTTCGCCAGCTCGTCAGGAATGAGGCCCCTCAGCGACACGTCGTTGACGAGCATGACGAGACGGATGAAGTCCCTCGCCTCGTCCGGCGAGACGCCCATCGGCACGTCGCCGGTGACGACGGCGACCTCGCCTTCCATATCGACGCCGAAGGTCTGGTCGTCCGCCATGGCGATATCGTCGCGCGGTCCGAGGAATGAATCCGAGCCGCCCTGATACATCAGGGGATCGGTCCAGAAGGTCGCGGGCATGTCGGCGCCGCGCGCCTTTCTCACCAGTTCGACGTGATTGACATAGGCGGAACCGTCCGCCCACTGATAAGCGCGCGGCAAGGGCGAAGCGCAGCCGCGCTCATGGAAGCGGTCGATAGGAGCGGCGCCGACTTCGAGACTATGCGCCAATTCGCGCAAGTGCGGTTCCGCATGCCCCCAGTCGTCGAGCGCCGCCTGCAAGGTCGGCGCAATCCGGCTCGCATCGGTGCAGCGCGTCAGATCGTTGGAGACGAGAACCAGACGGCCGTCGCGGCCGCCCTTGAGGGATGCGAGTTTCATGCAAGCTCCGGTGCTACTGACCGGGCGCAACCACCTTCACAAGCCGGCAGAGCACGCCCAAGGCTTCCTCACGCCGGAATACAACAAGGAGGAGGATGGCCGCAACGAGGTTGATGCAGGCGGCGACGAATAATCCTCCGCCGTCATTGTTGGGATCGATCCCGAGCGGCGTGAAAAGGTGGAAACTGACCGCGCCCGCCATGATGGCGAGACCGATCATCGCGCCGATTGCTTGCAGGTGCTGGTATTTCGGCAAAAGCCCGGCAAGCAGGAAAACAGAGGCGACAAGCTCGGCGCCGCCGATCACATACTGGCTGAACAGCCCCGTCTGCGCGAACAGGCCCGGCGCGCCCAGCGAGCCCGCCCAGTCGTTAAGCCGACCGAAGATTTCCTGCGTTTTCGGATGATTGGAGAACTTGTATCGCAGGCTGTCGAGAAAGATCGCCGCCATAAAAAGCGACAAGCCGTGCGGCAAGAGCCGGATGATGGTTTGCATAAGGACTTCTCCCTCCGCCGGGGTAAACGGCCTCCGGCGCCTGCGGGGCTCCTAGCACCGTCTTGTCCGCCGGCGCGAACCACAAGCCGCGCACGGACGATCACGAAAACGAGCGGCGCGATGTGAGCAGGATCGCGGCGTAATCAGAAATCGCTTTTCAGAACCACCCTGTATCTCGCCTTGCCGCTTTCGAGATGCGCCATCGCCTCGCTGATCCGCGACATCGGAAATTCCTCCGTCTGCGGCTCGATGCCGTGTCGGGCGCAGAATTCCAGCATTTTGACCATGGTCGCCGGTCCGCCGACCGGCGAGGCGCTCAGCGATCGTTGCGCGCCCATCATCGCCGACACCGGCATGATCACCGGCTCCTCCACCGCGCCGACAATATGCAAGCGCCCTTTCGGCGCGAGCGTTCCCATCAGCCGCGACCATTCGAGAGTCGCCGCGACCGTGACGATGATGAAATCGAAATGCCCGCGCAAATTCTTCCACTCGGACGAGTCTCGCGAGGAGACGACGTGATGCGCGCCCATCGCCCGCGCCTCGTCCATCTTGCCGGATGATGAGGTGAAGGCGGTGACCTCGCAGCCCCATTTAGCGAGAAACTTGATCGCAAGATGCCCGAGCCCGCCGATGCCGACGACGCCGACGCGGTCGGTCGGCTTGACGCCGAATTCGGCGATGGGACTGAACACCGTGACGCCGCCGCAGAAAAGCGGCCCAGCCTTGGCGATGTCGAGATCGTCCGGCAACGGAATCGCCCACACCCACTGGCAGCGGACGACATTCGCAAAACCTCCATGCCGCCCCACAATCGTCGCCTCGTTGCCGGGAGAGAGATGATGCGCGCCTGAAAGGCACTCATGGCTGCCGAGATGGCTGCGCGAGATCCAGCCCATGCCGACCTTCTGGCCGACGGTCAGTTGAGGAACATCGGTCCCGAGCGCCCGCACCCGACCGGCTATCTCATGGCCGCCGACGAACGGATACTGCGTGCGCCGCCATTCGTTGAGCCACATCGACAGATCGGAATGGCAGACGCCGCAATAATCGACCTCGATCTCGACCTCGTCGGCGGCGAGCGGCGGCAGTTCATAGTCGAACGGTCGAAACTCGGCTCTGGGGCCGTCTGCGGCCCAGGCGCGGACTTTGGTCAAAGGGGCGTTTCCTCGGTTTTTGATTATATCGCCCGGAGCCTATGCGGCGTCTCAAACCCTGTCCACCTTGCCCGCGCGAGGCATCAGCCCTTCGGCGCCTTCCAGCTATCCACATAACCGGCGAATTCGACTTTCGAGGCGTCCTCGCCGACATCGAGCGGATCGCGGGCGTCGATCATCACCGCATATTCGTCGGTCGCCGGTTTTTTCTGCTCCAGCATGTTCTTCAACGCTTTCGGGTGGGGACCGTGGGTGAATCCCGAAGGATGGAACGTCATCATTCCCGCATCGATATTATCGCGGCTGAAGAAGTCGCCGGCGTGATAGAACAGCACCTCGTCGAAATCGTCATTGTTGTGGAAGAACGGCACTTTGAGCGCGCCGGGATCGGTCTCGAACGGGCGCGGCGCGAAGGTGCAGACGACGAAGCGGTCGGAGACGAACGTCGTGTGGGCCGAGGGCGGGATGTGGTAGCGGTGACTCATCACCGGGCGGATGTGGCGGATGTTGAGGCGGACAGGCGAGAGTTCGCCATGCCAGCCGACGACATCGAGCGGATTGTACGGATACGTCGCAACCGACACCTCTCCCCGCTTCTTGATCTCGACGCGCGTTTCGCCGTCTTGCGCCTGATGCGTCTTGAACGCCTCGTCAAGCTTAGGGGCGTCGAGCATGGCCGGATCGAAGATCGCATGGCCGCCGAGGAGGCCCTTGTCGGGAAGCGTGTAATGCGCGTTGGTCGCCTCGATCATCAGCACGCTCGCGCCGTCCCTCGGCGAAAGCCGCCACATCGTCCCGCGCGGCAGCACGATATAATCGCCCGCCTCGAAGGCGAGATGGCCGTAATCGCAGAAAAGATCGCCCTCGCCTTCGTGAATGAACAAAAGCTGGTCGCCGTCGGCGTTGCGGGCGAGCGCCGGCATCGGCGCGGCGAGTTTCCAGAAACGGAGGTCGCAGGCCTTGTTGCGGAGCACGGAAGACGCGCTCCACGGGCACGGGCTCTCCTCGTTCAGCGCGGCGAGATTGAAGGCGCGCGGGCGCAGCGGCCCCTCGAAATTCGACCAGCCCGTCGGCGGGCGCTTGTGGTGCATGAAGGCGGCGGGGCCGAAAAAGCCCTCCTTGGAGATTTCCCGCTCATAGGTGCCCGCCGGCATGTCGGCGTGGGCCTGGCGCGAGGCGGTCCCTTCGACTCGGGACGGGGCGATCCATTTGCGGGCCATTCCGGGCCTCCCTTCCATTAGTAACATTTGTTACTATTATTTGGCCTGATCCGCAAGAACCCTGTCCTTGCCCCTGTCCGGCCACGTTGGTAACGGCTGCGAGACTGGCGCTCCCTGCGTCTTGCAACCCTGGCCTTCCCGGCCCACATCGCCGAAACTGAAAAAGGACTCTCCATGAAAACCCGCGTGCTCATTCTTGGATCGGGGCCGGCCGGCCTCACGGCGGCGATCTATGCGGCGCGCGGCGGGTTGAAGCCGGTGGTCGTGCACGGCATCCAGCCGGGCGGGCAGATGACCATCACGACCGACGTTGAAAACTATCCGGGTTTCGCGGACGTGATCCAGGGCCCGTGGCTGATGGAGCAGATGCA
>JAVJPA010000115.1:0-5335 GCA_040216495.1 Amphiplicatus sp.
GTCTTGGCTTCTTCAACCGTGATGACGCCTTCGTTGCCGACCTTGTCCATCGCTTTCGCGATCCTGTCGCCGATTTCTTTTTCGCCGTTCGCGGAGATCGTGCCGACCTGCGCGATTTCAGAAGACGAAGCGATCTTGGTCGCGTGCTTCTGGATATCCTCGACGACTTTGGCGACGGCGAGATCGACGCCGCGCTTCAGGTCCATCGGGTTCATGCCGGCCGCAACCGCCTTGCCGCCTTCGCGTACGATCGCCTGCGCCAGAACGGTCGCGGTGGTCGTGCCGTCGCCGGCCTGGTCGTTGGTTTTAGAGGCGACTTCGCGCACCATTTGCGCGCCCATGTTTTCGAACTTGTCTTCAAGCTCGATTTCCTTGGCGACGGTGACGCCGTCTTTCGTGACGCGCGGGGCGCCGAAAGACTTTTCGATGACGACGTTACGGCCTTTCGGGCCGAGCGTCACTTTCACCGCATTGGCGAGAATGTCGACGCCGCGCAGCATTTTCTCGCGCGCATCCGCATCGAATTTTACTTCTTTAGCAGCCATTGTGTTGTTCTCCTGAAACTCGTTGAAGCGTTAGTCGATGACGCCGAGGACGTCGGATTCCTTCATGATGAGAAGGTCTTCGCCGTCGATTTTCACTTCCGAGCCCGACCATTTGCCGAACAGGATCTTGTCGCCCTTCTTGACGTCGAGAGCGACGACTTTGCCGTCCTCGTTGCGGGCGCCGGCGCCGACGGCGATAACTTCGCCGCGCTGTGGTTTTTCCTTGGCGGTGTCGGGAATGATGATCGAGCCGACTTTCTCGTCTTCCTCGATGCGGCGGACGAGCACGCGGTCATGCAGCGGCCTGAATTTCATGTGAGGCGTCTCCTGATTTGCGTTTTGCAGCAAAAACAACAGGTTAAAGGAACAAAAGCGGCGAGAGCCGCGTTTTAGCACTCGATAGCCGAGAGTGCTGATGATGAGGTAGGGCGCGGCCGCGGGACCGTCAAGAGGGCCGCGGCCCCATTTTTTTTCAGCGGAAGCGGGAGCGCGCCTGTCGGGACGAAAGGGCGTTAGGCGGGGATTAAATCAGCGCATGATAGCCGGTCGAAAGTGGCGGCGGTCAGGCGGCCCGGTTAGGCTTTGGCGTCAGGCGATAAGGGGGGCGAACGCAACAGGTCGCGGCGGCCGCGTCCGGAAAGGCTGACAGCGTTAGGCGCAATGCAGGCCCTGATCGAATTTCTCCGAGAGCGGCTCATTCCGGAACGGGCGCGCCGCCGGCGCCGGGTGGAGGCCATCGCCCGGCACTGGGCGCTGCATTTGTGGGCGCTGCACGGCTATGAGGGGGCGTTGGCCAAATGCCGCCAGCGCATCGCCTTTTGCGACCGGCGCGGTCTCGGCGTTCGCCGGGGCCTATGGCGACAGGCGCTGGCGCGGCTGGAGTCGGTGAAAGACTGTAAATCTTTTCAATGAGTTAAGGGCTCGGACTTAGGGGGGTGAGTGCGGCTTTTACCGCGCTCGCCCACGCGGGCGTGATCCCGGCTTCCTCTTTCGGCTCAAATTCCGCCGCAATTACCGGCTTTTAATTCCGGGGCTCGGGTAAATCGACATATTGCCCGAAGAAATTTACACTGCGCTCGCAAGGTCGCGCTAGGCAGAGCGTTTTTGGGGCGAACAGCTTTTCTTCATCATCCACCGTCAGGCCAACATAGGCACTAAAGGAGCGACAAGATGCGCAAGGCGATCATTCTGTGTTCATTGGCGATCTTCGCCGTCGGCTGCACCACCAACCCTTATACGGGTGAAAAACGCGCAAGCCGGGCGGCGACAAGCGGCGCAGGCGGGGCCGCCGCGGGTGCGGCGGCGGGCGCAATCATAGGCGCGATCACCGGCAACGCCGGCAAAGGCGCGCTGATCGGCGCGGGCGTCGGCGCGGCGGCGGGCACCGGCATCGGCGTCTACCAGGACCGCCAGCAAGCGAAACTGCGCGAGCGCCTGGCGGCGTCGGGCGTCTCCGTCACCCGTCAAGGCGATAATATCATTCTCAACATGCCGTCCGACATCACGTTCGCCACGAACCAGTCGGACATTCAGGCGGGCTTTTATGAAACGCTGAACTCGGTCGCGCTTGTTCTGAAAGAGTACGACAAGACCGGCGTCACCGTCCGCGGCCACGCCGACTCGACCGGTTCGGACTCCTACAACATGCAGCTCTCGCAGCGCCGGGCGCTGTCAGTGTCGAACTATCTCGCCTCGCAAGGCGTGTCGCCGGCCCGTCTCAACGCTGTCGGCTACGGCGAGAGTCAGCCTATCGCCGACAATTCGACCGACGCCGGCCGCAGCGCCAACCGTCGCGTCGAGATCATCATCGATCCGCGCGAGGAATATTTCCAGGGCTAGAGCCCTAGACCAAGGATCGATCCTGTATCGGAAGAACCCGCACAGCCGCGCTGTGCGGGTTTTTTCGTCAGCCTGGCGGGTTAACGGCGGCTTAAAGCCGCTGCGCCGACAATTAATCGCCTGTCAACTCGCCATGTCTATTCTCCCATTAACCCTGCTGATGCAGCGGTTCTTGCGGCGCGCGGGGCGCGCAGGGAGAGACGGGCGATGAACCTGCGGCAAAGAACGTCACGTTATAGCGGGTCGGTCATGTTCGCCGCCGGCATAGCGGCCGTTATCCTGATCGCCGCTGCGGTCAGCGCCGGTTTCCGTTCGAACATCGAGATATGGCTTTCCGCAGCGCTGGTGACGACGTTGATCCTGCATGCGCGCATGGGCTTTGCGCTGTCTCATGCGCAGGTCGAACTCGAAATGTTGAAGAGTCTCACCGCGCGCTGCGAGGAAGATCCGGCCGAGGAGGCGAAGAAGATTGCGCCGGTGCTCAGTCTCACCGGCGCCAAGGGGCTGTCCGAAGACGACTCCCTCATGCTTGAGAAAGTGCGCTGCGCCATCGAAGGCGGCAAACTCGATCTCTATCTTCAGCCGATCGTCAGCCTGCCTCAACGCAAGATACGGTATTACGAAGCATTCTCGCGTCTTCGGGGCGAGGATGGCGGCGTCCTGAAGCCGACCGATTACATTGAAGCCGCCGAACGCGCCAACCGCATCGGCGTCATCGACAACATGATCCTGCTGCGTTGCGTGCAGGCGTTCAGGAAGCTCAAGCACCGGGACAGCCAGTTCGCGGTGTTCTGCAACCTGTCGCCGGCGACGCTGTTCGACACCGACTTTTTCAATCACTTTACGGACTATCTCGAAAGCAACGGCGATCTGTCGTCGCGGCTGATTTTCGAGTTCACCTATCCGGCGGTGCAGATGATGCACCCGCGCTTCGAGGCCAATCTCAATGCGATCGCCCGGCGCGGCTTCGCCTTCTCCGTGGATCATGTATCGAGTCTCGACCTCGACTGGACCGCGCTGCGTTCGCAGAACTTCCGGTTCGCCAAGGCGCCGAGCGCGCTCCTCTTGGCCGCCTCGAATGGCGGCGAGGCGGCGGCGGCGAAACTCAGGACCTTCCGCAAGCGTCTCGCAGACGCCGGCATCGACCTCATCGCCGAAAAGATCGAATTCGAAAATCACATGCCGGAAATCCTCGAACTGGGAATCGATTTCGGCCAGGGCAATCTGTTCGGCGCGCCGCGCCCCGCAGAGTTCTATGTCGGGCGCCACCCGGACGCTGGCCAGCCGCTCGCCAAGGCGTCCTGAGCCGGCCCGCTTGACCCTTGCGCGCGGCGGCCTTAACGCCACGTCCCGTGTCCCGTTCGCTTTCCGCGCCGCCCGTCATCGAGCAGCTTTCGACCGTCGCCGGAGGCTATCGCGCGCTGCTGTGCGATGCGTGGGGCGTCATCCATAACGGCGTCGAGCTGTTTCCGGGCGCCGCCGAGGCGCTGTTGCGGTTCCGCGCCGAGCGAGGGCCGGTCGTCATCCTCACCAATGCGCCGCGCCCATCCTCGATCATTCCCGCCCAGCTCGACCGGCTCGGCCTGCCTCGGGACGCGTGGGATGCGGTGGTGACCTCGGGCGACGCGACCCGCGCCGAAATCGCCAAGCGCCTGCCGGGCCGCGCCTTCCGCATAGGACCCGGCAAGGACGACGGGCTCTACGACGATCTCGACGTCGCGTTCGCGGCCGTAGAGGACGCCGACTTCATCATCTGCACCGGCCTTGAGGATGAGCTCAGCGAACACCCGGACGATTATCGCGCGCGGCTCGAACCGGCGGCGGCGCGCGGCTTGCCGATGATCTGCGCCAACCCGGACGTGATCGTGCGCTGGGGCGGCAAGCTGATCTGGTGCGCCGGCGCGCTGGCGCAGCTTTACGAACAGCTTGGCGGCGCGGTCGTCTATGGCGGCAAGCCTCATGCGCCGATTTACGATCTCGCCTTCGCCGCCGCTTCGCGCGCCGCCAGCGCGGCGATTGAGAAGGCGCAAATTCTCGCCGTGGGCGACGGTCTGAACACGGACATTGCGGGCGCGGCGGCGCAAGGGATCGACGCGGTCTATGTGTCGGGGGATGGCGGCATCCATGACGGCGAGGCCGGCCCCGCCGAAACCCTCGAAAAAGCCGGGCTCCCCGCCGTCGCCATCA
This sequence comes from Amphiplicatus sp., assembly GCA_040216495.1. Lineage (GTDB taxonomy): Bacteria > Pseudomonadota > Alphaproteobacteria > Caulobacterales > Parvularculaceae > Amphiplicatus. The sequence continues at coordinate 4,572 of JAVJPA010000115.1, forward strand.
TGGAGCGTTTCCAATGGTGAGCGCCGGGGCGAAAGGCGCGGTCGCCGCCATCGGCAGTTTCGACGGCGTGCATCGCGGCCACCAGTTCCTGATCGCCGAGACGGCGAAAATCGCGCGCGCAGAAAACGCCCCCGTCGGCGTCGTCGTCTTCGATCCGCACCCGCGCCGTTTTTTCCAGCCGGACGCGCCGCCTTTCCTGCTGACGACGCCGGCGGGCCGCGACGCGCTGTTGAAGGAGGCCGGCGCCGACATCGTCCATTCGGTGACGTTCGACGCAGGTCTTGCGGCGCTGTCGCCGGAAGCTTTCGTCAAGACTGTGCTGAAGGACCGGTTCTGCCTTTCAGGCGTCGTCACCGGCTCGGAGTTCCGGTTCGGCAAGGGAAGGGCGGGCGACGCCGAGAGCCTCAAGCGCCTTGCGGCGGCCCATGGCATGAGCGCGCATCTGGTCGAGCCTCTCGGCGATGCTCAGGGAACGGACAAAATCGGCTCGACCGCCATTCGCGCCGCCATCGAAGATGGCGACATGCGCGCGGCGGCGGCGATGCTCGGGCATTTGTGGACAGTCGGCGGCGCCGTCGAAAAGGGGCGCGAGCTCGGACGCACCATCGGTTTCCCGACCGCAAACCTGACGCTCGGCGAAATCATCGAGCCGCGCCGCGGCGTTTATGCGGTGAGGGCGACGGCGGGCGGGGCGGCCTATGACGGCGTCGCCAATTTCGGCCGCCGTCCGACCGTCGGCGACTCGGCGCCGCTGCTTGAAACCT
>JAVJPA010000116.1:0-3198 GCA_040216495.1 Amphiplicatus sp.
CATGCGCTTCTTGTTGCGGATAATGGTCATCGGCGCGCTTGACCCGACCGGGGTTTCGGCGACGGCGCGGGTCAGGTCGCGCACGCTGTTCACCGGGCGCTTGTTGAAATCGAGGATGATGTCGTTCGGCATGACGCCGGCCGCCGCCGCCGGGCTGTTCGGACGGACAACGGAAACGACGGCGCCGCGCGGCCGGTCGAGGCCGGTTTCAGCGGCGAGCGCTGAGGTGACCTCGTCGATCGACACGCCGAGCCAGCCGCGTCGCGTTTCGCCATATTGAGTGAGCTGATCGACGACCATGGAAGCGAGATCGGCGGGCACCGCGAAGCCGACGCCGACAGAACCGCCGGTCTGCGAAAAGATCGCCGTGTTCACGCCGATGACCTTGCCGTTCATGTCGAACAGGGGACCGCCGGAGTTGCCGCGGTTGATCGCCGCGTCCGTCTGGATGAAATCGTCGAAATTGCCGGCGTCGATGTCGCGGTTGCGCGCCGAAATGATGCCGACAGTCACCGACCCGCCTAGGCCGAACGGGTTGCCGATGGCGATCACCCACTCGCCGACGCGCGCCTTGTCGGAATCGCCGAAGGTGACGGATGGAAAGCGCACGTTCGGCGCGTCGAGCTGGAGCACGGCGAGATCCGTTTCGCGGTCGACGCCTTTAATCGTCGCCTTGAACTCGCGCCCGTCGCTCAGCGTCACGGAAATCTCGTCGGCGTTCTCGATGACATGGTTGTTGGTGACGACGATGCCCGAAGGATCGACGATGAAGCCCGAACCGAGCGACACGGCGCGCCCGCCGAACTTGCGCGATAAGGGCGCGAGTTCTCCGGTCGCCTGCGCCCCGGTCACACGCTGGGCGGTGGAGATGTTGACCACCGCCGGCGTCAGCGCTTCAGCGAGATCGGCGAAGCTCGACGGCGAGCCCCTTCCCTGCGCCGTGACAGCCGGCGCGACGCCGACAGAAAGAGCGGCGGCCGCCGCTGCGACCATGATGGAGCGCTTCATTGAATGCCTCTGCCTTCCCCGCCGACACGCATATTCCAGAAGGTTACCGCATGGGCTGCGGACAGCAAGCGTCTCCTAAAGCGGAAGGAGGCACCCGCCTCAGATTACTTTTTACGCCCTTCTAAATTATTGAAATAGCGCATGAATTCGCTGTCTGGCGAAAGCAGGATCGTGCTGTCGCCAGTCTTCATCGATTGCTCGTAGGCGAGGAGCGAGCGGTAAAAGGCGAAGAATTCCGGATCCTTGCCGTAAGCGGCCGCGAAAACGGCGTTGCGCTCGGCGTCGGCGGCGCCGCGAATTTTCTGCGCTTCTTCTTCAGCCGTCGCCTTGACCTCGGTCACTTGGCGGTTGGCCTGCGCCTCGATCTGCTGGGCCGCTTCGTTGCCTTCGGCGCGGATTTGCGCGGCGAGCTGGTTGCGCTCGGTGATCATCCGCTGGAACACCGCTTGACTGTTCTGAGGGGGGAGGTCGGCGCGGCGGATTTTCACATCGACGATTTCAACGCCGATCCCTCTTGCGCTTTCGCTGAGCAGGTCGCGAATGCGCACCATAAGGGCCGAACGCTCGGTGGTGACGATCGCATCGACGCTGACCTCGCCGAGAACCCGGCGCACGGTCTGGTTCATGATCGACAGCATCCGCGCTTCGCCGTTCGACTCGTTGCGAACCGACTGATAAAATTGCTGAGGATCGACAATGCGATAGCGCGCGAACGCGTCGACGCGCAGGCGCTCCTGATTGCTGGCGATGATCTCCAGTTCTTCCTGATTAAGTTCGCGATTGCGCTTGTCGATAAATTGCAAGCTTTCCGCAAGCGGCAGTTTCAGTTTGAGACCGGCGCTCGTGTAAACATGCGTCGGCTCGCCGAAGCGCAGCACGATGGCGGAATGAGTCTCCGGCACCACGAACGCGGTGTTCAAAATCAGGAACAGGATGACGGCGGCGACGATGCCGATGAAAGCCAAAGAAGCCTGTTTCATTGCTTGGTCCCTCCGGCCTGCTGCCGGCGTTGCAGGTCGGTGAGCGGCAGATACGGCACAACGCCGCTTCCCGCCCCGTCTTCAATAATGATCTTGTTCATCGGCCCGAGCACGCGCTCCACGGTTTCAAGATACATGCGCTGGCGGGTCACGTTCGGCGCGCGCTGATACTCGGTCAGGATGGAATCGAAGCGCGCCGCCTGGCCGCGCGCTTCCGCCGTCACCTGCGCCTGATAGGCTTTGGCGCCTTCAAGAATGCGCTGCGCTTCGCCGCGCGCTTCCGGCACGACGCGGTTGGCGTATCCCCGCGCGCCGTTGATGATCGTATTGCGGTCCTGCGACGCCGCAATGACGTCCAGAAACGCCGCATTGACTTCGTCCGTGGGCGGATCGGCCTTTTCGAGGTTGACCTCGGCGACCTCGATGCCGGTCTTGTAGAGATCGAGCGCCTCCTGCATCAGCGCGCGGGTCTGTTCCTGCACTTCGCTGCGGCCGCCGGTTTGGACAAAGTCGAGCTCGTTGCGGCCGACGACTTCGCGGATCGCCGCCTCGCCGAGAGTGCGAACAACATTGTTAGGATCGTCGATGTTGAACATGAACTGCGCCACCGGCGGCAGCACGGCGCCCTGCTCGGCGATCGTATCGGTTTTGATGCGCCACTGAACCTGCATCGCCACATCGACGATATTCTTGTCGCCGGTCAGCATCAGCCCGGCGCTGTCGGTTGCGCGGCGCGCATTCCCGGTCTCGGGGATGATCGTCGAGCGAAGGCTTGTCACCTTTTCCGTGCGCGCGCCCTGCACCGGGAACGGGATGTGCCAGTTGAGGCCCGGGGTCTGGATCGCGTCGTATTTGCCAAAAGTGGTGACGACGGCGAGTTCGTCGGCCTCGACCGTATAAAAACCGGAGAAGACCCACAGGCCGACGACCGCCGCGCCGGCGATCATCACCGTGTTGCGCGAGAATTGAGGCGGGCCGCTGCGGCCGCCGCCGGTTCCCGCCCCGCCATTGCCGCCGCGCGGAAAGGCGCGCTTCAGCCTCTGGCGAGAGGCTTTTAAAAGCTCCTCGAGATCGGGCGGCTCGCCGCGACCGCCGCCATTGTTATTGTTGCCGCCGCCGGGCTGGCGTGGCGGCTGCTGTCCCCAGGGGCCGCGCGTTGGGCCGCCTTTGCCGGAATTGTCAGACCAGGGCATTGAAATCCTCTCTCTGG
>JAVJPA010000117.1:0-18627 GCA_040216495.1 Amphiplicatus sp.
CGGCGACGTTCGCCTCCGCGCCGCCGATATGCGCGTCGAACCGCGGCGACTGCATCAGCAACTCGCGTCCCGGCGCGCTCAGGCGGACCAGTATTTCCCCGAAGCAGACAATGCTATCGGCGCCTGTATCGGCGGACGGATCGGTCGGCATAGTAGTTCCCTGTCGCAGCTAGCGGGCGAGCCACCCACCGTCTACAGCGATCACCGTCCCTTGCACATAGTCGGACGCGCGCGACGCGAGAAACACGGCCGCCCCGCCCAGGTCCTCAGGCGCGCCCCACCGTCCTGCCGGTATGCGCGCCAGAATTTCGCTATTGCGCTTCTCGTCCGCGCGAAGCGCGGCGGTGTTGTTAGTGTCGAAATAACCGGGCGCGATAGCGTTCACATTGATGCCTTTGCTCGCCCATTCATTGGCGAGGAGCTTGGTGAGGCCCGCCACCCCGCTTTTGCTCGCCGTGTAGGACGCGACCCGCACGCCCCCCTGAAACGACAGCATCGATGCGATATTGATGATTTTCCCCGACCGCTTTTGAGCCATACGCCGCGCCGCGGCTTGCGAGAGAAAGAATAACGATTTGAGGTTTACGTTCATCACCTCATCCCAGTCCGCTTCGGTGAATTCCAGCGCGTCGTTGCGGCGGATGATCCCGGCGTTGTTCACGAGTATGTCGATGGAGCCTGCCGCCTTCTCCGCGGACGCAATCACCTCTTCGTCGCGCCCCGTATCGCCAAGATTGGCCGGCACGAAATAAAAGCGGCGCCCAAGCTTCTTGACGCGATCGCCCGTCTCGTGCGCTGCAGAGCGTCCGATGGCGACGATGTCGGCGCCGGCGGCCGCAAGCGCGAGCGCGAGCCCCTGGCCGAGGCCGGTGTTTGCGCCGGTGACCGCCGCGACCCGACCGCTGAGATCAAAGGGGGATGTCGTCTGCATGGGTTACTTCAACTGGCAAATGTCGAGGACGTTCATGTCGGTATAGTCAAGATTCTCCCCGCCCATCGCCCAGATGAAGGAATAAGCGCGCGTGCCCGAGCCCATATGGATCGACCAGGGGGGCGAGATCACCGCTTCCTTGTCCGCGACGACGATATGGCGCGCGCCGTCCGGCTCGCCCATGAAATGGAAAACGCGTTCGCTCTCCGGCAGATCGAAGTAGAAATAGATTTCCGAGCGCCGGTCATGCAGATGCGGCGGCATCGTGTTCCAAACGCTTCCCGGCTTCAGCGTCGTCAGCCCGAGAAGCAACTGGCAGGACTTGCAGGTCGCCGGCACGATATATTGATAGATGACGCGCTCATTCGAGGTCTCAAGCGATCCGCGCTCAAGCGGCACGGCTTTTTGAATGGAGATTTTCGTCGTTTCATGGCGCGCGTGAGCGGGTGTCGAAACGAGATAGTAGTCGGCTGGGGCATCCGCGACGGCGGACGCGAAGACGACTTTCTCCGTACCCATCGGAATGTAGAGGCCGTCTTTCGGCTCCAGGACGTATGTCTCGCCGTCGACTGAAACTTCGCCGGCGCCGGCGCCGACATTGATGACGCCCATTTCGCGGCGCTCGAGAAACGGCTTGCCAGCCGCCGACGCCGGCTCGATCTGGTCAAGAAGGCGAACGGACGATTTGCGCGGCGCAACGCCGCCGACAACCAGCCGCTCATTGTGGGAATAATTGAGGACGACCTCGCCCGGGCGGAAAAGGCTCGTCACCAGATAGCGGTCGCGGAGCGCCTGATTGTCCGCATCCCGCATCATGTCGGGGTGGGTCGCGTGATAGGTTTTTTCGAACATTCGCTCCTCCGCCGGAAGGTTGCGCCGGAACAACCGGCCTGTCTGTTTTAAAGGCTCTAAACGTCAGACGTCGCGCCTTTTGATTTTGGTAACCGGTGTCATTATAGGCTTTACGGCGCGCAGGTTCAATCGCTCGCGCTACGATTTGCGCGGCTTCGCCGTAGAATTGCGCTCCACGATTTCCGGCGTGAACGCAATGGGTTTGGTTTCGCCGCGCTGAGTGAACTTCAGAATCAATAGCTCCGCCGCTGCCTTCCCCATGTCCCGGATAGGCAGGCGCACGGTGGTCAGCGGCGGCCAGATGCGAGAGGCCATGGGCGTATCATCGTATCCGACGATCGACAGATCGCCCGGCACCTCAAGCCCGGCGCGGCGGGCTGCCTGATAGACGCCGACCGCCATTTCGTCGTTTCCGCAAAACACGGCGGTCGGACGCTTCGCTGGCGGCATTGCGAGAAATTTCTCCGCGCAAGCCACGCCTGAATCGAACGTATACCCTCCCTCCAGCAGCAACCCGCCGTCGAGCTCGATGCCGAAGTCGGCGAGCCCCTGACGGAAGCCTGCAAGCCTTTCATGCGAGGAACGAAATGAAGAAGGTCCGCGGATATGCGCGATGCGTGTATGGCCGAGCCTTGCAAGATGTCGCGCCGCCTGACGCGCGCCGTCGCTGTCATGGGTGCGGATCAGGTTGCGCGGTTCGTCCAGCGCCACGGAAGCGATGCGCACGTAAGGACACCCGGCTTCTTCAAGAATCTCCGCTAGCTGATCGTCTTCGGAAACCGAGGGCGGCAGGATGACGCCAAACAGTTTCTGCTGCTCTACGAACTCCCTGATTTTCGCGTGAAATCCCGGCGCTGCGCGGTCGCAAGGGCGAACCACGAGCTGATAACTCGTGTCTTCGAGCGTATCCAGAATGCCTCGTTGCATGTTGACGACATACTGCGGGCTCGGATTGTCATAGATCAGCCCGATCAGAAACGAGCGGCGAAACGCTAACGCCCTCGCCTGCGGATCCGGCGCGAAGCCGTGCTCGGCGATGACGGCTTTGACCTTCTCGCGCGTGTCCTCGCGCACGAGCGGGGAATCATTAATGACGCGCGACACTGTTTTTTTTGAAACCTCGGCGAGCCGGGCGATGTCGTTGATCGTCACGCGCGAACGCGGCGCCCGGGCAGGCGCGCCCGCATTCGTAGAGGTCTTCATTCCGGGGGTGCTTTTTGGCGCCTTCGCCACGGCCGTTATCCTTCCAAGTCGCCGTGATTAGCCTGCTTGGCGCGGAGGCGCCAGCCGCAAACCCTGCTATGTTCCCCTCGCCTTCGCGCCGCTGTCCAACGCGTCCGGCGAACGAGGCTGCATGGTGTCGAGATTCCAAAGCGAAGCATCGAATGCTCGCCTTGTTTCTTTCATTGCGGGATAGCCGCCGATTTGCTGCTCGCTGTCGATGATTTCGCCGCGGCCTTCAGCAGTGTCGGCGAGAATGCGCACGTCATGGCCGTCGCGATCCCACGGCCGCGCACCAGCGTTGGCTAGCACAAACGCCTGAACCTGTTCGGCGGGCAGCGCTTCTAGCCCCTCCGGCCAGTCGAGCGGAGCCTCATGCTCGATGATCCTCGCAGCTGACGTCGTATAGCGCCCGAACATCGGCGCAGGACGGCCATGATGATCGACGGCGATATTGTCGCGGCCGTGAAAATCCAGATCGCCGTCGCCGCCGATCATCAAGAACGGCAGATCCGGAACCGTCGACTGCCCGCCGCGAAACACATTGCCGACAGCCGTCATGCGACCGTTCAACGGCGCGACGTCCCCCCATTCGAGTGCCTGCAAATTGTAGTGAAGCGCGCGCTGGCCCGGATTGTAAATAAGGTTGTTGACGATAACGCCGCGCACGCCGCCTTTGAACAGCGGGTTGCGTTCGTAATTGTGCGCATACAGATTGCCATAGATGAGGATGTTCGAAACATTGTCGTGAATGAGTGATCCCTTGGAGTGTTCGAACTTCGGATGCGTCGCATTCGACAGGCCCTCGGCGATGATGTTGTTGCTGAAGGTGATGTCGTGCGAGGTGCCTTCACGCCAGTCCTCCGGCGTCTCGCCAGTGAAGCGCGGACCTGACGCCGACAGGTTTTCGTCGATCGCCCAAGTGAGCGAGCAATGATCGACGATCACATTATAAGCACCCGCCTGCGTCGACACCGTGTCCGCTTCCCAGCGGCTGCCGGGCCCCTGTCCCGCCTGGCCCGATCGTATGCGCAAATGCTGCACGACGACGTCATGCGCGGCTATATCCACCCCCCCGCGGATGATCGTGATCCCAGGCGAGGGCGCTGTCTGCCCGGCGATCGTGACAAAGGGTTCCTCGATCCTCAACGTTTGGAGATCGAGATCGATTACGCCGCCGACCTCGAAGACAATGATGCGCGGGCCTTTGGCCTCGACCGCTTCACGCAGAGAGCCGGGGCCGTGTGCGGCGAGGCTTGTCACCTTGATAATCTGCCCGCCTCTTCCGCCCGGGGTTGCCGCCGCCCAACCGAGCGCGCCGTCAAATGCGAGGGGCGATGCGCCCTGTTCTGTCGAAGCCGGAGCCGATTCCTTCCCGCAAGCCGCAACGGCCAGCAACAATGTTGCCGCGCCCACAATCTTGCGTTGCAGCAATTTCATCATTGGTGTTCCTCCTGCCCATTCTTATCGGGCTTGTGCGGCCTTTGTCTCAGATCGGCCTCAGAAGGCGCGACCGTTCCTTGAGACTATTATAGGCAGAAGTCGATTGAAAATGACACCGGTTTCCTTTAGGGTCGCCTGATTGCAGTCCAGTCGCGAGGCGAAGCGCGCGTGTCAACGCTGATCAGTAACGACCTCGAGTCTGCGCCGCAGCGGGAGATCGCGCGCCGTTTCGTCAAGGCGAGGCTCGCGGACGCGCCGCTCCGTGATTTTCCCGGGCGCGTTCCTGACACTCTTCTCCTAAGCTACGCTTGCCAGGACGCCGCGATTGAGTTGTGGGCCGATGAAATCGCCGGATGGAAGATCGGCCGGATCAGCGACGCCCTTGCGCCGACCTTGGGCGCGAACAGATTGGCCGGCCCGATTTTTCGCCGGTCCATTATACGGGCGTCTCTCGACCAGACCGTCGCTTTCCCTACCTATACGGACGGTTTCGCCGCGATCGAAGCGGAGTTCGTGCTCGTCGTCGGGCAAGACGCTCCCTCCGGCAAGCTGCAATGGTCGCTCGACGAGGCGCGGGCGATGGTGAGGGATGTTCTCATCGGCATCGAACTCGCCGGGAGTCCGCTCGCCTCTATCAACGACCTCGGACCGACAGTCGTCGTCAGCGATTTTGGTAATAATGCAGGCCTTATTCTTGGGCCGAGCTACCAAGGCTGGCGAGACCGCGCCGAAAGAGAGTGGCGATGCGAGACCGAAATAGACGGGAAACAGGTCGGCGCAGGCGACGCCGCAGCGCTTCCCGGCGGGCCTTTTGAAGCGCTGCGCTTCCTGTTGGAGCTCAATGCGGCGCGCGGCAGACCGCTCCGCGCCGGCGATCTTATTTCCTCGGGCGCCGTCACCGGCGTGCACGACATAAAGCTCGGCGAGACCGGCCGCATCAGCTTCGAAGGTGCGGGCGTTCTATGTTGCCGGGCTGAAGCGCGGGGCTGACGGCGGGCGACGCCATGCGGCGGCGCGCAGGAAAGAACGGAGCGCGATATGAACAGAACGATGAGGCGGACTATGGCGGCGCTCGCCTTCGCAGCGGCGATCGGCGGATGCGCGGAAAAAGCCGCCGTCGAGGAAAGAGCGAAGGCGTCAGGCGTCATTTCCTCCGGCAAGGAAGAGACCGCGCTCGGAGAGCTTCCTGATGACGTTGTATCCGTTGCGATGGCGGCGCGTCCCGATATGGAGATTATGGCGGCAGAGTATGAAACGCGCAACGGAGCGGAGTATTATGACGTCGCGGGCACGGTCGCCGGCGGATCCGAAGTTGAACTGGACATGACGCGCATCGACGGGGTGTGGACCGTCGTTGAAATCCAGCGCGACATTGCAGAAGGCGAAACGCCCGCGGCAGCGCTCGACGTTCTTTTTGCGGAGCGTCCGGGCTTCAAGATAGACCGGATAATTGAGAGCGATCAGGGCGATGGCGTGATAATTTACGAATTCTTCCAGCATATGGAAGAAAGCGAGCCTGAAAAAGCTGAAGTGAAAGTCGAAGCAGGGCGCGCGGAATTTTTAACCGAAGAATGGGCGCATTAGGCGCCCGTCAAAAAACGGACTGCACCGCCGCTTCGTTCAGATAGTCTTCGACATTCGTATAGCCGTTTCCGTCATCGTCGCCGTTTGCGTCAGCGGGGTTTGATGCATTCAGACCGCGGGCATTTTCCCAAGCGTCGGGCATGCCGTCCGAGTCCGTATCGGTCAAAGGCGAACGCAGCAGGGGCGAAACCCGCCCGCCCCTGTCACTCGGGTCATCGATGACGCCGCCCTTGCCGCTTTTGGCTTCCTCTACGATGCGCGCGTCAATCTGGTCACGATCGACGGCCGCTCCGGCGCCGGCGAGCACGGCCCGGTAGGCTTGCAAAACCGGGTGCGCCGGCGGCGGCGAGCCAGCGACGGGCGCGCCGCGAAAGTCGCAGCTTTCCGCTTTGCAAAGGAGCAGCGAGCGCTGGTCGGCCGGCGTCTCGCCGTCCATGGCGTTGCCTGAAAAGTGCGACTGACACGCGGCGCATTCTTCCCTAAACGCATAGGCCGCTTCGCTGTCCGGGCCCCGCACATACCAGTTGTTCATGAAATCATAGCGGCTGATGGCGGCCGTATCGGCGTTATAACCTGAGAATTCGCCGCCCCAATTGTAAAACACATTATTCCAGAACTGGATGCTTGGACCTGTCGGATCGTCTTTCGCACCGACGAAATTCCCCGGGCGCGGCATGCGGGCGCGATGATGCGCCCACAGATTATGGTGGAAGCTGAAGCAGGCCCCGCTATGCCCGCGCACAAGCGAGCCGTAACCGTGCGCGCCCTTGCTGTGAACAGACTTATCCAGCGCTTCAGAGATAATCGACCACTGCACCGTCACGTTATCGAGAAACGGGTGGTCCTGAGAGCGGGTTTGGCTGACAGAGAGCGTCTCATCCACAGACCAACTCGCCGATACATGATCAAGAATGATGCGCGAGCCTCCGGCGACGGACACCGCGTCGAGTTCTGCTCCCGATTGCGGTCCCGGCCGCGATCGCAAGTATCGTACGACCACATTATCCGCATCGATCGTCAGGCCGTATCCGCGCAGCGTCACGCCGCCGGGAGATGACTGGCCTGCGATGGTGATATCGCCATGACGGATGACCAGCGGCGCTTCGAGATCGATAACGCCGGCGACATCGAAAGCGATGATGCGCGCGCCCTCACTTTCAATGGCCGCGCGCAAGCTGCCGGGACCGTCATCCGCAAGGGAAGAGATTTTGATCACGCGCCCGCCGCGCCCGCCTGTCGCGGTCTCGCCGCACCCTTCAGCGCCGGGAAACGCCTTGGCGGGGGCGACTTCCGCCCGGGCTGTCGCCCCGCCGAGCGCCGCCGCAAAAAGCAAAGCCGACGCCTGGAAGGCTCTCCAAGGCAGTCGAGGAGGCGCATTGCGCCGCACCTCACTCGCCGGAAGCATACCGACCTCTCGTATGTCTTTCATGATGCTGCGCCATTCAAAAAAATGGCCTGAAGCGAGGCAATAGCTCGCTTCAGGCCTTTGAGGCGTTGGGAGAAAACCGCCTCTGGCGAAACTTTTACATCGCCCACCGCACCCCGACGAGCAGCTCGCGGCCGGTGTGGTGATAGACCGACACGCGGTTGGTCTCGTCTACATACTGGTAATTGAACGTGTCCAGCAGGTTGATGCCTTCCATCGTGAGCTTGAGGCGGTCGTTGATCGAATAGGAGAGCGAGGCGTCAACGCTGAACACCTTATTTTTGCCTTCCTCGTTATTGCCGTTTCGGCCTGGGAAAGTCGTCAGATACGGGCTGCGATAGGAGGTGGCGACGCGCGCGCTCAGCCTGTCGTCCTCATAATAGACGGTCGCGTTAAACGCATGCTGCGACAGGCCCGTCAGCTGGTTGAGATTCGGACTCGCCACCGTACCATAGTTCACTTCCGAATCCACGTAAGTGTAGTTGCCGGTAAAGCCCGTGTGAGAGAGGATGCCCGGCAGGAAAGTGAACGGCTGCTGATACTGGACCTCAAAGCCTTTCAGTTTGCCGCCCTCGCCGTTGACGTTGCGCGTTACGTCAAAAATATCGGAAGGCGAAGAAGGCGAACCGATTAGGAGAGCGGGGTCGAGACCGAGATCGCTGAACATGACTTCGTCAGTCTGTTTCGTCACGAAAGACGCGATGTCTTTATAGAAGAAAGCGACCGCAACCAGCGCTTCATCCGTAAAATACCACTCAAGAGAGAGATCGTACGACCATGCGCGGAAAGGATCGATCTGCGGATTTCCGAAGCTCAAGGTGCGGCTGAACGTGTTGAGCGCGCCGCCCGGGGTAAGGCTGGGCAGAGTTGGGCGCGCCATCACTTTCGAAACGCTGGCCCGAATGAGGAAGTCTTCAACCGGCTCAAGCACGGCGTTCACGCTCGGTAGAACGTCCGTGTACTTATTCTCCACCGTAGTGAACACGTCGCCGAGAACGCCCGAGGATTCTGTCTCGGTTTGAACGACGCGAACGCCCGCCGCGGCGCGAAGCGGCATGGCGCCGAGATTTGTGTTGAGATTGGCTTGCGCGAATCCGCCGAGATCTTTTTCCATGACCTGGTTATAGGCGCCCTTTTGGAGCACGAACGGGAACGCGCCCGTGTAGAGGCCGATCTGGTCAGCGATGATGTCGATATTCGGAATTACCCAGGCGAGATCAGTGCCGTCAGGCGCGCCGACGCTTGAATTTATCGACGTCTGTTCCGAATTGGCGGCGTCGAGCGGGAATGTCGCGACAGGGCACAACGTGGCGTTGGGGAAAACGCAGTCCCGACGATACTCAAGCGTTTTGTACTGGAACTGCTTGTATGAGAAGCCGGAGACGAATTGAAGTTCGTCCGTCACATCCAGCTCGAAATTAACCTGTGCGGTCTGGAACTGGTTGAGAACGTCGTTCGGCCGGTCGCGCGCTTCGTTTACAATGAAGTTCGAGGGGTCGGTGACATCGATATTGTAATCGATGATGGGCGTCTTCTCGTTCTCGCGGAAGTCCCAGGAATAGCCGTCGACATCCAGCGCGTCGGCGATGATCGTCGTCTGAACCGGGTTGTCGAAGTTCGATTCCGATCCCCCGATGAGAAAGTTCGTGCGGAAGCGGTCCGTGAACTCATGCTGTCCGGTTAACCCGACTTGGAAGAATCTTGTTTGAAGTTCGTCGTACCGGTTCTCGATACGCACGTCGACATCGTTGAAAACGCCGTAGACGATGTCGTTGTCCGCATCGATTTCAAGATCGACGATGTCGGTCGCGGATTTCCCGGCGGCGTTGTTCCGGCTGAACGAAATAGCCTCAAGGAATTGCTCCGAGCGCGTCGCGTCGAATTTGGAATAGAGAACATCGAGCTTGAACAGCGTCGACTCGGCCGGACGCCATTGCACGGCGCCGGTGATGCCGAGGCGTTGCTGGTCGTGAATCAGCTTTCCATAGCGCGGGATGCGCGGGTGAAAAGCGTTATTAGAGCCGGGAAACGCGCCCTCATTGGAAAAGGCGCCAGCATTATCCCACCGCACCGTCGAGAATCCTTCCTCGAGAAGATTTCGATCGGAATACGCAGCGGAGACCAGAACGCCGAAGGTCTCGTCGTTCCAGGATTTTGACAGCAGCGCCGCCACCCGCGGGCCCGCTTTTTCGGATAGCGTATTGTAAGAGGCCTGCCCCGAGAGCGCGAAGGCGAAGTCTTCGAAGTCGAACGGGCTCGCTGTGGCGAGGTCGACTGTCGCGCCGAGGGATCCTTCCTCAATTTCCGCCATGGACGTCTTGCGAACCGTAATGCTTTTGAAAAGCTCGGACGCGAAAATGTTGAAGTCGAAGCCGCGCCCGCGGTTGGTTCCGCCTGAAGAATCCGTACCGCCCGTCGTCGACAATGTCTCCATGCCGTTGATGCGAACGCGCGTGAAATCGGGATTGAGGCCGCGAACGGTAATGTTCCGCCCCTCGCCTGCATCACGGTCGATTGACACGCCAGGCACGCGCTGAATGGCTTCGGCGAGATTGAGATCTGGGAAGTCCGCAATGTCTTCCGCGAGAATGGCGTCGACAGCGCCGACTTCATTCTTTTTGACGTTCAACGCCTGACCGAGGCTGCCGCGAAAGCCGGTGACGAGAACCTCGTCAGCGCTTTCTTCTTCTGGCTGCGCCAACGCGGGGCTTGCAGCGAGCCCCGTCGCAATCGCCATCGCGAGCGCGGATGCTCCCGTAAAATTTGATTTTGGTTTGCACGCGTACTTCATCGGTTCCCTCCCGGTGTTTCCCTAAAACACAAGTCCATCCGGCTTCCGCCGTGTTTTTCGCTATGACACCGGTGTCAATTTATGTCACCGGTGTCAATCCAGTAAACGCTACATTACGACGCGGTTCTATTCAAGGGTCCGCGCGAAAAAAGCACGCAGGCTCGCGATATGCCGGAAGGAACTGGCGCTCAGGTTTGCGCTAACCGCCGGACTTCCTGAGCGGCGGCGTCGAGGGTCGAAGCGTCGAACCCTGCAAGACTGACCGTCCCGAGAGGTTTGTCCGCGCGGCGCTTGCGGCTGCGGTCGTAGAGCGGGTCGTAATGCTCGCGCATCAAGCTTGCGGCGAGCGTTTCGTGCCGCCCGGCGTCCGCCACCTCGCGCCACGCCTCAAGCTGCTCCTTGCTGTGAAAGGGCGCGAGTCTGTCGATCGCGGAGACGATCGCGCCGCGCTCGCCCGCGACATCGGCGTAGGACTCAACAATATAGCGCGCGCGCGCGTCAAGATCCGCACGCAGAATAATATAGCGCGCCGTCAGCATTGACCGCCAGAGATTGCGCGGCAGAACCAGCGCGCCGATGCGCGCCGATTCCGCTTCTACAATGACGGGCCGCGCCGGGTCTAGGCGCGAGAGCGCTGACCATAGCCCGGACTCGAACAGTTTCTGCGGCGGTTGCGCCGTTCCCGGCAGCGCGCCGAACACCGAGCCGCGATGAGCGGCGAGCGCTTCGAGATCGAGCGTCTGCACGCCGAGCGCAGCGAGACGGCCGAGAATATCCGATTTCGCCGTGCCGGTCTGACCGTCGAGCAGCACAAGATTGAACGCCCCACCTTCGCCCCGGAGCGCATCGACGACGCGGCGCCGCCATGTCTTGTAGCCGCCCGTGACGACGCCAACGCGCCAGCCGATCCGCGACAGGATCGTCGCCATCGCGTTCGAGCGCATGCCGCCGCGCCAGCAATAGAGCAAGGGACGATAGCTTGACGGTTTATCTGACAGCGGACCGTCGAGATGGCTTGCCACATTCCGCGCAACAATAGCGGCCCCGATGCGCCGGGCGAGAAAACGCGACTGTTGCACGTAGATCGTCCCGACCTCGGCGCGTTCGGCGTCGTTCAGCACTGGCAGGTTGATCGCGCCCGGAAGATGGTCCTCGGCGAACTCGCCGGGCGAGCGCACGTCGATAATGTCGTCAAAGAGGGCGAGGGTCTGCGGCCCGATATCCTCGAACGGTTCGATCATGGCGACGGGTTTACAAGGCGGCCTCGCGCCCGCCAAGCGTTTGCAAGCGCCGCCCGGCGGCGCCATAGGTGGGCTCCCGAACCCGGAGCATGCCGTGACCGCCCTCGCTGACGAACCCCGCCTCACCTCGCTCGCCCACGGCGGCGGCTGCGGCTGCAAGCTCGCGCCGAACGTCCTGAAGGAAATTCTCAGCCAGACGCCGCTGGCGCTCGCCCGCCCGGAACTGATCGTCGATGCGGGAACCAGCGACGACGCGGCGGTCTATCAGGTCACGGACGAGATCGCGCTGGTCGCAACCACCGACTTCTTCACGCCGGTTGTCGACGACCCTTACGATTTCGGACGGATCGCCGCGACGAACGCGCTTTCTGACGTGTACGCCATGGGCGGGAAACCGATCTTCACGCTCGCCATTGTCGGGATGCCGATAGGCAAGATTTCCGTTGCGACCATTCAGAAGATTCTCGCGGGCGGGCGCGATGTCTGCGAGGCGGCGGGCGCGCCCATCGCGGGCGGACATTCCATCGACTCAGCAGAGCCGATTTACGGACTCGTCGCGCTTGGGCTTGTTCATCCGAAGAAGGTCCTCAAGAACGCTGGCGCGAAAGAAGGCGACGCGCTCATTCTCGGCAAGCCGCTCGGCATCGGCATTTACAGCGCGGCGCTGAAGAAAGGCGCGCTCGACGAAGCGAGCTACAGGGAGATGATCGCCTCGACGACGCGGCCCAACACGCCCGGCGCCGAGCTTTCTTCGATCAAAGGTGTCAACGCCGCGACCGATGTCACCGGCTTCGGCTTGCTCGGGCACCTCTCCGAAATCTGCCGCGCCAGCGGCGTCGGCGCCGAGATCGACGCGAAGGCCGTGCCGGTTTTCCCGAGCGCCCGCGCGCTCGCCGAGAGCGGCGTCAGAACCGGCGCCTCGCCGCGCAACTGGCAAAGCGTCGCCGAGATGATCGACGCGCCGGCGGACTGGCCGGAGCATGAGCGCGATTTGTTCTGCGATCCGCAGACCAGCGGCGGGCTGCTTGTGTCGTGCGCGCAGGAAGCGGTTGATGAAGCGCTCGAGTTGTTCGCGCGGCATGGGCATGAGGGCGCGGGCGTGATTGGAAGGATTGTTAGCGGTACGCCGCACGTTCGAATTCTTTAGTTATGAGACCTCATGCTTCTTGGACACCAATTGCGCCAAAGCACCGGCGAGCTCCGTGGGCAACTAAGCGGCAACTCTACGATTTGACTCTGACACGTGTACCAAAAAAAGATAAAGCTGGATCCAAGTATTGCCTTGGAAGATTAGCGTGAATATCAGCACTTAATCTGGCTAGACGGTCTATATTAGATTCGTTCTGACTGACTTGGATTCCGTCCATGTCTTCTGAATATGTGATGCCCGCGCGAGTAACCATTTCTCGAAGTAGATCGTAAGCTCTGCCGTTTGCCTCGGTAGAACGACTATGTTGGCCCGCATGCGCCTGTTTTGTGATTTCGGCGCACATAATTGCGTAGAACTTAAACAGCTTCTCCGAGGAAAGGCTCCTCGTATCAGCAGTCCGCATGTATGAACCGCCCGCTTGCATGAAGCAGAAGTATGCGACACCAAACACGAGAATTAAAATTAGTATCCCCATTCCGCTCCCTCATCTGCAGTGCTGAAGAGATAGAGACTATTTCTTACAAATATCATATTTTAAAGCGTTTTCGCCTCAAGAACGCACGCAAACTACGAGCACTCTGCAACATCAGAGACACCTCACGCCGCATCCACAAACGTGTCGATCACCTTCTTCGCGCCCGAATGCTCGAAGTCGACGGTGAGCTTCTGGCCTTCGGCCTCCACCACCCGTCCGTATCCGAACTTCTGGTGGAAGACGCGCGCGCCGATGGCGAACTTCGATTTGCCCGGCGCCGACACGGAAACGGTTTTCGCGCGGCCCTCCAATAACGGCGGCGCGGCGGCGGGACGGGCGTTCGCGGCGCGGGCGCGGCGCCAGCCGGGATTGTCGTAATAGGCGTCTTCTTTCAGCTTCGCGCCGTCGAAGGTCGAGTGGGCGGCGAAGGTCTTGGCGGCCGAACCGTAAAGCCCCGGCTGCGACAGAACTTCCACCGCTTCCTCCGGCAACTCGTCGATGAAGCGCGACGGGATCGCCGTCTGCCAGCGCCCGTAGACCTGCCGGTTGGCGGCGAAGGAGATGCGGCAGCTTTCCTCGGCGCGGGTGATGCCCACATAGGCGAGACGGCGCTCTTCTTCGAGCGCAGCCGCGCCTTTCTCGTCGAGCGAGCGCTGCGACGGGAAAATCCCCTCCTCCCAGCCGGGCAAGAACACGACGGGAAACTCGAGCCCCTTCGCGGCGTGCAGCGTCATCAGCCACACCTGTCCGTCGGCGGAGGCTTCGTTCAGCTCCGAGACCAGCGCCACATGGTCGAGATAGGCCTCCAGCGTCTCAAACTCCGACGCCGCCTGCACAAGCTCCTTCAAGTTGTCGATCTTGCCGTCGGCCTGCACCGATTTCGAGGTCTTCCACATGTCGATATAGCCGGACTCTTCGAGCACAAGCTCGGCGATATCGGCCGGCGGCATGTCCTTGGCGTCGCGCGCCCAGCGGTCCATCGACTCGACGAACTGGCGCAGCGACTTCTTCGCCGCGCCGGCGAGATCGTCCGTTTCCAGCGCAAGACGCGAGGCGGTCATCAAGGGAATGTTGCGGGCGCGCGCAATCGTGTGCAGCGTCTGTAACGCCTTGTCGCCAAGCCCCCGGCGCGGCTTGTTGACGATCCGGTCGAAGGAGAGATCGTCCTCCTGACTTCTGATAAGCCGCAGATAGGAGAGCGCGTCGCGCGTCTCCTCGCGCTCATAAAAGCGCGGGCCGCCGACCACTTTGTAAGGCAGCCCGAGCGTGTTGAACCGTTCTTCGAAGGCGCGCATCTGGAACGAGGCGCGCACCAGCACCGCCATGTCGGAAAGCGAGCGGCCTTTGTGCTGCTCGGCCTCGATATCGTCGCCGATCAGCCGCGCTTCTTCTTCGCCGTCCCAGACGCCGCGGATCTTGACGAGCTCGCCTTCGTCACGCTCGGTCCATAAGGTCTTTCCGAGACGCGCCTTGTTGGACGAGATGAGCCCGGACGCCGCATTGAGGATCGACGGCGTCGAGCGGTAGTTTCGCTCGAGCCGGATGACTTTCGCGCCCGGGAAATCCTTCTCGAATTTGAGGATGTTCTCCACTTCCGCGCCGCGCCAGCCATAGATCGACTGATCGTCGTCGCCCACGCAGCAGATGTTCTTGCGCTTCTGCGCGAGGAGGCGCAGCCACAGATACTGCGCGACATTGGTGTCCTGATACTCGTCGACCAGCATGTATTGGAAGCGCTCCTGATAGTCGGCGAGAACGTCAGGATGGTTCTGGAAGATCGTGAGATTGTGGATGAGCAAATCGCCGAAGTCGGCGGCGTTCAATGTCGTCAGCCGGCGTTGATAGGCCGCATAAAGATCGATGCCCTTGCCCTCCGCGAAATGCCACGCCTCGTTCGCCGGAACTTTGCCCGGCGTCAGGCCGCGGTTTTTCCAGCCGTCGATGAGCGCGGCGAGCCCCCTGCCCGTCCAGCGTTTTTCATCCAGCCCTTCGGCTTCGATGACCTGCTTGGCGAGACGCGTCTGGTCGTCGGCATCGATGATGGTGAAGCTCGACTTGAGGCCCACAAGCTCGGCGTGGCGGCGCAGGATTTGCCCGCCGATCGAGTGGAATGTGCCGAGCCATTTCATGCCCTCGACCGAATCGCCGATCAACGCGCCGATGCGCTGCCGCATTTCGCGCGCCGCCTTGTTGGTGAAGGTCACGGCGAGAATCTGCCATGGCCGCGCCCGGCCTGTGAACAGGAGATGGGCTAGCCGCGTCGTCAGCGCGCGGGTCTTGCCGGTGCCGGCGCCGGCGAGCATCAGGACCGGCCCTTCGGTCGACAGCACCGCCTCGCGCTGCTCGTCGTTCAGCCCTTCAAGATACGGAGCGTCGTCGAACCGGGCCGGCGCTTCTCCAAACCCGGCCATCGCTCGCTCGGAAATCGATGGTTTTTTACTCATTTCAACAGTCATCAAGACAACTTAGCCGAGGAAGAACGATTCTGGAACATTCGGGCTGAAATCCGCCTTCTTCCTCAATCTGAGGTTGATCGGGACGCGATTCTCGCCGACTCTGGGTCGCAATCGACCGTCAGCAGCAAGGAGGCTCCCCATGGCAGGCAAGTTCGAGCTCTACAAGGACAAGGGCGGCGAATTCCGCTTCCGGCTCAAGGCCGGAAACGGCGAGAAAATTCTGGCGAGCGAAGGCTATTCGGCGAAATCGGGCGCCGAGAACGGCATCGAGTCGGTGCGCAAGAACGCCGCCGACGTCGCGAAGTTCGAGAAGAAGACGTCTTCCAACGGCAAGCACTATTTCGTGCTGAAAGCCGGCAATAATCAAGTCATCGGCAATTCGGAAATGTACGAGTCCGAGGGGTCCTGCGACAACGGGATCAAGTCGGTGATGTCGAATGCGCCCGGCGCGGCGCTCGACGATCAGACCGGTTAGCCGAGCGTCACGGCCGTTCCCGAAGCGGACACCATCATCATCGAGCCGCGCTCGCCGATGACTTCGTAATCGATGTCGACGCCGACCACAGCGTCGGCGCCAAGCTTCAGCGCTTCTTCCTCAAGCTCGCGGAAGGCGATCTCGCGCGCCTGACGCAACGATTTCTCGTAGGAACCAGAACGGCCGCCGACAATGTCGCGAATGCCCGCGAACAGATCGCGGAACACATGAGCGCCAAGGATCGCCTCGCCAGCGACGACGCCCTTGTAGTCGCGAATTATGCGGCCTTCGACAGAGTTGGTGGTGGTGACGATCATCGCGGCGCTCCTTCCAGCATCAGGCGTTACGATGCCGATATAGGAAGCCGCAGCGACAATTGCGGGCGAACCGCGATGAACGGGGCTTAAGAGGCGACGGGCGGAGGTTTTACCCGCTCGTCGTGAGGTCCGCTTCCGCCTCGCCGCCGGCGCCGTCATCCATGCGCCAGCGGGGGCGGGAGGGGCGCGACGGCGCGCTTTCGGCCGCATCGACGATCTCGGCGAGCGCTTCGTCGCAGCCGTTTTCGACAAAGGCCACATCGTCGATCAGGAAACGGACGTTCTTGCGGCGCTGGTCGACGCTGTCGACCTCGACCTCGATACGGCTCGCTTTCTCCTTGAGCATGAAAGCGCCCGCCATCAGCCGCCAGCGGAACGTGTCCTGCGTCCACGAGAAACGCACCGACGCGCGCGGCAGCTTCCGTCCGTCCGCGGCGTAAGGCTGGATGCGCACGCGGTATTCTTCGCCTTCCTTGCCGCCAGTCGGATAGATGGCGAGCGCCGCGACGCAGACCGGGTTGGCGAAGTGAATCTCAAGCGGCCGGCGCCATTGGTCCTGATACAGCGCCGCAAAGCGCCCGCTCGGCGCGCGCCGGTACGTGCAGTCGCTGTCGTAACGGAAGTAGCGCTGCCCTTCGCAGATTTGGCGGGTCACACCGGGGCCGAACGCGACGCCGAATTCCTTCGCGTACTGCAGGCCGATTTTTTCGCCATGCTTTCCGGGCGGGGTCTCGAAGGTGATCACCCGGTACGGCGGGTCGAGCGCGGCTTCCGCGGCGTCGCCGATCCGCGCCATGGCGCGGGTGTTGGTGGCGGGGTTAGTGTCGCCGTCAGGATCCGGGCCGATTCCGTTGCGATGGCCGTAGCCCTGATCGGCGGCGAGCGCCGCCCCCGAGAGCAAGGCCGCAACCGCGAGGCCAGCCGTGATGGATGCAAAAGCGGCTTTTTTCATGCGAGTTCCCCAATTGCGCCATCCTACACCGGCGTTAACCATACGCCAACTGCGCCGGGGCGCAGACAGCGCGGGAGGCCGCCCCCTGCGGCATGGGAGTCACAATCCGCTGAATGAGCGTCTCGCCTGGCGTTCCTGGTGTAGAGATTCTTTGAAATTGTTGCAGCGCCGTCCTATATCCCTCGCGGCTGCGGAAAAACCGGACCTGACCCGGTCCCCGCCGCTCGGGATGGCCAGCATCGGACTCCAGCCGCCCGCGACGAGACAGGGTCACCGGGAGGGCCGTTATGCTCTTGACGATGCTTAAGGCGAAGATCCATCACGCCGTGCTGACGATGACCGACCTTCATTACGAAGGCTCGATCGCCATCGACGAGGATATTCTCGACGCGGCTGGAATCCTGCCGCACGAGCAGGTGGCGATCTGGAACGTCACCAACGGCGCGCGCCTTTCTACCTACGCCCTGCCCGCCGCCCGGGGCTCGAAGGAATTCATGCTCAACGGCGCCGCCGCTCGCCTCGCTGCTGTCGGCGACCAGGTGATCATCGCCGCCTATGCGCAAATCCCGGCTGAAGAAGCCCGCAATTACAAGCCGACGGTCGTCCTGATGGGCGACGGCAATGCGATAGAACGCGTGATTTAGCCGACGAAGCGTTGCGTTTCGCGCTTGACCCCTCTCGTTGAAGCCGCCCTATTTGCAGCGGGCTCTATAACGAGGGGACGATGAAACTCAAAAAACTTACCCGCGCCAGAACGGCGCTGCTGGGCGCTGCGTGCATCGCGGCGGCGGCTTGCGCCACGGCGCCTGTGGCGACCAAATCCGCGCGCGATCCGGCGACTGACGCCGCCGTCGCCGCCTCCGCCGCCGAAACGACCGCCGCGGCGCGCATCAAGGCCGATGTCGCCTGGCTCGCCGACGACGCCCGCGAAGGCCGCGAGGCCGGATCGAAGGGCTACGCAGCGGCCGCGCAATATGTCGCCGGCCGGTTCGAAGCGCTCGGCCTCAAAGCCGGCGGCGAGAACGGCTCGTGGTTCCAGCAGGTGCCGTTGCGCGCGTCACGCCGCAATCTCGACCTTTCGCACATGTCGATCACGCGCAAGGGCGGCGAAAGCGTCGACCTCGTCAACCTCGAAGACTATATCGTTTCGACCTCCCCGATCGAAAAAGCGGAAATCTCCGCCCCTGTCGTCTTCGTCGGTTACGGGGTCACCGATCCGAGCACGAATTATGACGACTATGCCGGCGTGGACGCCAAGGGCAAGATCGTCGCGGTGTTCAGCGGCGGCCCGGTCTCCATGGACAGCGAGAAAG
>JAVJPA010000118.1:0-3227 GCA_040216495.1 Amphiplicatus sp.
ATCTCGAAACCGGCGAGGCGGGTTTCGAAGCGCTGGAGAAGCAGACCGCCGCCGCCGGGCGCGCCTATTTCAAGCAGGCCGAAGCGTTGTCGGCGGCGCGGGTCAAGGCCGCGAAAGCGCTCGACGCCGCCGTCGCCAGGGAGCTGGAGCCGTTGAAGCTCGGCCGCGCGCATTTCTCGACCCGCATCGAGCGGGATTCGGGCCGCCCGACCTCGGAAGGGATCGACCAGGTAGAGTTCATGGTGGCCACCAACCCCGGCGCGCCGGCGGGGCCGCTGAAGACCATCGCCTCGGGCGGCGAGCTGTCGCGCTTCGTGCTCGCCATGAAAGCCGCGCTCGCCGCGAAAGAGCATCGCACCGTCATTATTTTCGACGAGGTTGACGCCGGCGTCGGCGGCGCGGTCGCCGATGCGGTGGGCGAGCGGCTCGCCCGCCTCGCGCGGGACGCGCAGGTGTTGGTCGTCACCCACAGCCCGCAGGTCGCGGCGCGCGCCAGCGCCCACTGGCGCATCGAGAAAACCCAGAGCGACGAGACGACGCTGACAGAGGTCGCCGCGCTTTCGTCCGAAGAGCGCGTCGAGGAGATCGCCCGCATGCTCTCCGGCGCGCGCATTACCGACGAGGCCCGCGCCGCCGCGCGGCAGTTGCTCGGTAGCGAAAACGTGATCGCCGCCGCGCCCCGCCGCAGAAAAAAATCCGCGTGATTTCAAGGACGGACGGCAAGGCGGGGAAAGTTATCCCCGTGCGCGCCTGCGGGCTTATAGTGCGCGGGAATTAGCAGGGGCGGACAGAGCGAGCTTTGTTTCCCGCTCATCCCGGCGAAAGCCGGGACCCAGTCCCGGCGTTGTTCTGATCCCGGCTTTCGCCGGGATGAGCGGAGAATTGAGCGTGCATACAGAAAGAGATTTCAATCAGTGAGCGGAAAGAAGAAACTGCCCTCGGCGGACTCCGTCCCCGTCAAAGACCTCTCGCCGGACGAGGCCGCCGCCGAACTTGAGCGTCTCGCCGGCGTCCTCAAGGGCGCGGAGGAAGCCTATTACCAGCGCGACAAGCCGGTGATGTCGGACGCGGAGTATGACGCGCTCGCCCGCCGCAACGCGCTCATCGAGAAGCGCTTCCCAAAGCTGAAGCGCGCCGATTCCCCGTCGACGCGGGTCGGCGCGGCGCCTTCGTCGAAGTTCGAGAAGGTGCGTCATGCGAAGGCGATGCTCTCCCTCGACAACGCGTTCAGCGATGAGGATGCGGCGGAATTCGTCGCCCGCGTGCGCCGGTTTCTCGGGCTGAAGGAAGACGAGACTGTCGCCGTGACCGCCGAGCCGAAAATCGACGGCGCGTCGATGAATCTGCTTTACGAAGACGGCGTCCTGAAAGTCGCGGCGACGCGCGGCGACGGGGAGGTCGGCGAGAACGTCACGGCGAACGCGCTGACCATCGGCGACATTCCGCGCCGCTTGAAAGACGCGCCGGCGCGCTTCGAGGCGCGCGGCGAAATCTATATGTCCCATGCGGACTTCAAGAGGCTCAACGCGGCGCTCGAAGCGGCAGGCGAGGAGCCGTTCGCCAATCCTCGAAACGCCGCCGCCGGGTCGCTGCGCCAGATCGATCCGGCGATCACCGCCTCGCGCCCGTTGCGCTTTTTCGCCTACGCCTGGGGCGAGACTTCGGAACCGCTCGCCGAAACGCAGACGAAAGCCATCGCGCGGCTGAAAAAGATGGGCTTCGCCGTCAATCCGCTGACGAAGCGCTGCACGAGCGTTGAGGACATGCTCGCGCACTACCGCGAGATCGAGGCCCAGCGCGCGAGCCTCGGCTACGATATCGACGGCGTCGTCTACAAGATCGACCGGCTCGACTGGCAGGAGCGGCTCGGCTTCGTCTCCCGCGCGCCGCGCTGGGCCATCGCCCACAAGTTTCCCGCCGAGCGCGCCTCGACCGTACTCGAGGCGATCGACATTCAGGTCGGGCGCACCGGCGCGCTCACTCCGGTTGCGCGCCTGAAGCCCGTGACGGTCGGCGGCGTCGTCGTCTCCAATGCGACCCTGCACAATCAGGACGAGATCGAGCGCAAGGACATCCGCGTCGGCGACACGGTCGTCATCCAGCGCGCCGGCGACGTGATCCCGCAGGTCGTCGAGGTTCTGAAGGACAAGCGCCCGAAAGGCGCGAAGCCGTACAAGTTTCCCGAAACCTGCCCCGTGTGCGGCAGTCACGCCGTGCGGGATGAAGGCGAAGTGGTCCGTCGCTGCACGGGCGGGCTCATCTGCGACGCGCAGCTTGTGGAGCGGCTGAAACATTTCGTCTCGCGGCCGGCGTTCGATATCGAAGGGCTCGGCTCGAAACAGATCGAAGCGTTTCACGCCGAAGGGATCGTGCGCGCGCCCGCCGACATTTTCACGCTCGAAGCGCGGCAGAAGAAGGGAAAGATCGACCTTTACCGCTACGAAGAGACCGAAGACGGCGCGCGCAAGACCGACAAGAACGGCAAGGAAAAGCCGCCGACGAACCAGAAGTCCGTCGACAATCTCTTCGCTGCGATCAATGAGCGGCGAAAGATTTCTCTCCCCCGGTTCATCAACGCGCTCGGCATTCGCCATATCGGCGAAACCAATGCGCGGCTGTTCGCCATCGCCTACGGATCGTTCGAAAGTTTCCGGAACGCGGCGGAAGCGGCCGGCGACGAGACATCGCCCGCTTACGCCGAAATGCTTGGCATCGAAGGCGTCGGCGCGCTGGTGGCGCAAGGCGTCATCGAATTTTTCGCCGAGGAACATAACCGCGACGCCGTCGACCGGCTTCTCGAGCAGGTGACGCCTGAGGAAATGGCCGCGCCGTCCGCGTCCGCCAGTCCCGTCGCCGGCAAGACGGTCGTCTTCACCGGTTCGCTCGAACGTTTCACCCGCGACGAGGCGAAGGCGCGGGCGCAGTCTCTCGGCGCAAAGGTCTCCGGCTCGGTGTCGGCGAAGACCGACTATGTCGTCGCGGGGCCCGGCGCCGGGTCGAAGCTGAAGAATGCGGCCGAACTCGGCGTCGCCGTGCTGACGGAGGACGAGTGGCTGAAACTGATCGGCGGGTGAGAGCTGTGTTTCACGTGAAACACCTGCGATGTGGAGAAAAGAGGAAAACGGATTATCCGTATAGGTTGTTTATGAAGCGTGCGTGGAAACTCGTTCATGCCGAAACGGCAGCTCCTTTCCTCCCCCGCATTAGCGGGGGAGGTGTCAGCAGAT
>JAVJPA010000119.1:0-3073 GCA_040216495.1 Amphiplicatus sp.
AGGAAACTTTTGATTCCGGGAGGGAATTGATGGCGTCATCATTTCTCGAGAAATCTTAGATGAGCGACGAGTTCAAGCCCCGGCTCGGCAGTCCCGGCGATCGCGGCAGGTCCGCCGCGAAACGCTACGGCGCCCGCATAAAACGCGCCGCCAAGCGTCTCGCCAAACCGAAACGAAAGACCCGGTTTTCCGGCGAACGCATCGGGCGCGGCAGCGCCGCCGCGCGCATGGCTCAGATGCGCGGCTCTCCCTTTGCGAAATTCCGGATGCGGCGTGTCATCGTCAAGACGCATATCGCGAGGGCCGAAAAAGGCATCGGGCGTGCGGCCTTCCGCGCCCATGTGAAATACATTCAGCGCGACGGTGTGGATCGCGCCAACGACAACGGAGAAAGAGAGGGCGGGGAACTCTATAACCGCGACCGGGAAAAGCTCGATGACAAGGACTTTCTGGCGCGCTCGGAACATGACCCGCATCAGTTCCGCATTATCTTCTCGCCCGAAGACGGCGAGCAGATCGGCGACCTCAAAGCCTTTACGCGCGAGGTGATGGAGCAAGCGGAGAAGGATCTTGGGACGAAGCTCGATTGGGTCGCGGTCGATCACTGGAACACCGGCCATCCCCATACCCATGTCGTCATCCGCGGCAGGGACGCGATGGGCCGTGATCTCGTCATCGCGCGCGAATATCTGACGCAAGGTTTACGCGCGCGCGCGCAAGAGATCGCGCTTGAACGGCTCGGGCCACGCCGCGATCTCGAAATCGCGAGAGCCAGGGCGCGCGAGGTTGAAGCCGAGCGCTTTACCGCGATCGACCACGACCTCGCATCGTTTGCGCGCGCCGACTTGCTGGAGATCGCCCCCGCCTCAGGCGCAGCGGGACAGTTCGAGCGAACCTTGCGCCTGCGGCGATTGAAATTCCTCGAAAGCCTCGGACTCGCGGCGAAGGAAGGCGCTTCGAATTGGCGTCTCGTAAATGGGTGGGAAGAGGTCTTGCGCAAAAAGGCGATGGAACGCGACATCATCCGATCCATCGCGGCGGCGGCGGGTAGGGAAATCGCGGCGCGCGATCTCGCGATATACGGTGACGGCGCGCCGGCGAAAATCATCGCTCGCGTCGCCGCCAGCGCGCCCGACGATGATATGCGCGACACGAGATTTCTGATTGTGGAGGCAGGCGAAGGAAAATTCTGGCGCGTTTCCGCGGGGGCTACGGAACCCGGCGCGCTGCCCCCGAAAGGCGCCATTGTCGAATTGCGAAAGCGCGAGGCGAAACCGCTTGCATCCGACCGGACTATCGCGCGCATTGCGGCGCTCAATTGCGGAATTTACTCAAGCGCGCTGCACGAAGCGGACGATCCGTCCGCCAGCAATGATTTCATCGAAGCGCACAAACGGCGACTCGAAGCGCTCCGCCGCACCGGACTTGTCATGCGCGAGGCGGACGGGTCATGGCGCATCGGCGAGGATTATCTGCGCCGTGTAGCGCGGTACGAAGCGGAGCGCAGCGGCGGCGCGTATGTGGTCGTCAAATCCTGGATCGATCTCGACGCGCAAGTTGAGGCCCGCGCGCCGGTCTGGCTCGACGACGCCGACGAGAAGGAGTTCGGTGAAGCCGGATTGGGCGCCGACATCGTCGCCGCGCGCGCAAGACGCGCGGCGTTTTTGAAATGGGAAGGCCTGTGGTCCGAGGAAGCCGGCGGGATCACGCCAGAAGTAAGAGAAAAGCTCGCGGCTGAAGAGCTAGAGAGCGCCGCGGCGAGAGAAGCGCGACGGACCGGCAAGGCTTATCGCGCCGTGACGGCGAGTGTTCCGTTCGAGGGCGTCTATGAGAGGCCGGTCGATCTCAGTCAGGGACGTTTCGCGCTTGTCGCCCGGGCGAAGGAGTTCACGCTTGTTCCCTGGCGGCCGGAGTTGGAGCGCGTTCGGGGACAGGCGATAGTCTTGCATCGGACGCGGAGCGGAATTGGCTGGCGGATCGGCGCTGGGCGAGGGATTAGCCGGTAACTGCGAGCGTCGCGGAGAGGGTTTTGCGAGATGTTGCAAGTTTCCTGACTAGGATGCCGTCGATCGTTATCCGATCATGGCGCCATGACGCCAACGAAATTACTGATCGGACAGTTCCTCATCGTCGCGATAATTATCGCAGGCGCGCTCTGGGCCGCGACCCAATGGACCGCTTACGAATTGGGGTTTCAGCCACGCCTCGGCGCGCCATGGTTCACACTGTTCGATACGCCAGTCTATAAACCATGGCGGCTATTCCAATGGTGGTATGCCTACGAGGCTTATGCGCCGGAAGTCTTCAACCGCGCAGGTATCATGACGGCCGGCGGCGGCTTTCTTGGCGCAGCGGCTGCGATCGCGGGATCGCTCTGGCGAGCACGCGCACAGAAATTCGTAACGACCTACGGCTCTGCGCGCTGGGCGAAAACGCGTGATGTCGAGGAAGCGGGCCTTTTGAAACCGGACGGCGTATTTCTTGGGCGCTGGAAATCCGACTATCTGCGACATGACGGGCCAGAACATGTCATGGCCTTTGCGCCGACGCGCTCCGGCAAGGGCGTCGGACTCGTGGTGCCGACCTTGCTGTCCTGGACTGAAAGCGCCGTTATTCACGATATCAAGGGCGAGAACTGGACGCTGACTGCGGGTTGGCGCTCGCGCTTTTCCCATTGCCTTCTGTTCGATCCGACCAATCCGGCGTCGGCGCGGTATAATCCCTTGCTGGAAGTGCGCCGCGGCGAAAACGAAGTGCGCGACGTTCAGAATATCGCAGATATACTTGTCGATCCCGAAGGCTCGCTCGAACGCCGGAACCATTGGGAGAAGACCGGCCACGCGCTGCTTGTGGGCGTCATTCTCCATGTCCTCTATGCGGGATCAGAGAAGACGCTCGCCGGATGCGCAGTGTTTCTCTCCGATCCGCACCGCAGTTTCGAGACGACCCTGAAATTGATGATGTCGACAAACCATATCGGGACCGATGCGGCGCCGCGCGCGCATCCCGTGGTCGCGCAAGCGGCGCGCGAATTGCTGAACAAATCGGAGAATGAACGCTCGGGCGTTCTCTC
>JAVJPA010000120.1:0-9363 GCA_040216495.1 Amphiplicatus sp.
ACCAGAAGGGCGGGGTCGGCAAGACGACCACAGCCATCAATCTGGCGACCGCGCTCGCGGCGGTCGGCGAAAGCGTCCTCCTCATCGATCTCGATCCGCAGGGCAACGCCTCGACCGGGCTCGGGCTTTCCGCCGCCGAGCGCGAAGTGACGACCTATGACGTGCTGATGGGCGAGTACCGGCTTGAAGCGGCGATATTAGAGACCGGAATTCCGGGGTTGAAGCTCGCCCCCGCCGGGGTCGATCTCGCCGGAGCCGAGGTCGAGCTGATCGACGCCGAGCGCCGCCATTTCCGGCTTTCCGACGCGCTCGGCGAATACGCCCGCAGCCATGAGCCGGCGAGCTACATCCTGATCGACTGCCCCCCGTCGCTGTCGCTGCTGACGATCAACGCGCTCGCCGCCGCCGACGCGATGATCATTCCCTTGCAGACGGAATTTTTCGCGCTTGAGGGCCTGTCGCAGATATTAAGGACGCTGGAGACGGTCCGCGCCCGGATCAATCCGAGGATCGAGCTTCAGGGCGTCGTCCTCACCATGTACGACCGCCGCAATAATTTGTCGGCCCAGGTCGAGGCGGATGTGCGCGCGCACCTCAAGGACAAGGTCTACCGCACGGTGATCCCGCGCAATGTGCGCATCTCCGAGGCCCCGAGCCACGGCAAGCCGGCGCTGCTGTACGATCTGAAATGCCCCGGGAGCCAGGCCTATATCGGTCTCGCCAGCGAAGTGATCCAGCGCGAGCGGGCGAAGCGGGAGGCGGCGTGAAGGCCGGAAGGGAACAAGCATGTCAGCGCTGAAAAAACCAAAGGGCCTAGGCCGGGGGCTCGACGCGCTGCTCGGCGCGTCGCCGACAGAGCGGGTGGAAGAGGCGAATGCAAACTCTGGGCAATTGGCGCGCCTGAAAGCGGTGCTGCCGATCGAGTTCCTGAAACCGAACCCGGACCAGCCGCGCCGTCTTTTCAACGAAGACGCGCTCGAAGAACTCGCCCATTCGATCCGCATGCGCGGGCTCTTGCAGCCAATCCTCGTGCGTCCGATGGGCGGCGATCAGTACGAAATCGTCGCCGGCGAGCGGCGCTGGCGGGCGGCGCAGAAGGCGCAGCTTCACGAAGTGCCCGTGGTCATCAAGGAGCTGACCGACGAGCAGGCGGCCGAGATCGCCCTGATCGAGAACGTCCAGCGCGTCGATCTGAATCCGGTCGAGGAAGCGCGCGCTTATCAGCGCCTCGTCGACGTCTACCGGCGCTCCCACGAAGAGATCGCGCGGGCGGTCGGGAAGTCGCGCAGCCACGTCGCCAACATCATGCGCCTGCTCGACTTGCCCGAAATGCCGCTCGAGTCGCTTTTGAAAGGCGAGATCACCATGGGGCACGCGCGCGCCATGCTGACCGCCCCGCGCCCCGAGGCGGTGCTGCTAGTCGTGCTCAAGAACAATCTTTCGGTGCGTGAAACCGAAACCCTCGTCGCCGACGCCAAGAAGATCGCCCGTGAAAAAGGCGTTGGCGGCGGCTCGCCGGCGCGCGCGCCGTCTTCTTCCGCACCCGGAAAATCCGCAGGCGGAAAGAAAGACGCGGACACGCGCGCGCTTGAATCCGATCTCGCCGCGGCGCTCGGTCTCGATGTCGCCATAGAGCACAGCGCCAAAGGCCACGGCGCCGTCACCATCAAGTATCTTAACCTCGACCAGCTAGACGATGTCTGCCGAAGGCTGATGGGCGCGGGGGTTTAGGGCAGTTCGCCGTCGAGCAGCCACCTGCGCGCCAGCGCCAGGTCCCTGAACGCGCGCACCCTGCCGTCGGCGATCGACTTCAGCGCGGAAGACGCGGTGCGGAACACGTCCTCGCCTTCGATCTGTACCCGCTCGTCGGGCAGCACGACCGCCTCGCGAACGAGGCCCGCCTTGATGAGCTCAGGCATAAGGTAGGACACAAGCCAGCGTTCGGAGTCGCGGAAGTCGGTCGCCATCATCCGCAAATCCGCGAGCCAGAAGCTGTACTTGCCAGTGCGGAAGAGATCGAGAACGTGGCTCAGCACCTGCTGGAATTCGATCTGGCTGTCGTAGCGGCCGAACCAGGCGTCGGCGACGACTTTGATGGCGGGGCTGGCGCCGACGATGGCGTAAACCTGATCGTTGTCGCGCCGGAAAACGCGATGTTCTTTCATGGCGAAAGCGCTGACGACGTCGTCGCTGATCGACAGCGCGTCATGGAGAACGCGGCCGGCCGGCATGCGGGTCACCGTGGTTGACGGGCAACGCAGCTTTGAACTTGCAAGAGTATACGCTTTTAATGGCGGACGCCACACAAACGGATAAAGCGAGGATATAACATAGCGCTCCCGCACTCGTCCGAATACGGAGCATGCCGCTGTTGTTGCAATGCGGCGCGCTGCCCGGCGTAGCCCCGCTGACGGTCGATCCGGCACGGCGCGCGCCAAAAGAACGAGCGCTCCGGAGCGAGGGGAAATGACCGGGCCTGATTGCGGCGCCCGGAGCCTGTTTCAGCGCGTCCGGCCTGATGGCGCGGTTATGGGCCGGTCCTATATGTCTTAGATCCGTTTTCCGCAGAAGCGCGCGCCGACAGTGCATAACGGGCGCGCCGGGCCGGCGGCGCTGCGCCTGCCGCGCCAACGGGTTGGGAAGTCGAAAGCGCATTGCTTGCGCTTCACGCGGACGATCCGCCCGCCGCGCCTGTCACAGCCCCGTCACCAATCCTTCTTCATACCGTAACGAAGCTTGCCCATAGGGTCCGCCGTCGGGGGACGCAGGTTTCGCGCAACGATCACTCGGGTGGGCAGTCATGACGTTCAGGAAAGCGGCGCTCGGCGCCGCATCGCTTATTGCTATCGCCGGCGCCGGCAGGGCGCTCGCGGCGGATGCCGCGCCGGACGGACGGCCGATCGAAGAGATCGTCGTCTACGGCCAGAACGTCTATCGCGACCGTACGGCGGACATTAACCCGACGCTCTCCTACGACCTTGAATTCTTCCAGCGCTTCGAGCCGACGACGGTCGGTGAAATGCTGAAGCGCGTTCCCGGTGTCGTGTTCACCTCCGATGTGCTCGAATATGACGCGGTCCAGTTGCGCGGCCTCGGCTCGCAATACACCCAAATCCTCGTCAACGGCCGCAAGATCCCCGGTCAGCAGGCGAACGGCTCGGTGTTCGTCGACCGCATTCCGGCGGAACTTATCGACCGTATCGAGATCATCCGTTCGCCCTCGTCCGACATCACGGGCGAAGGGACCGCCGGCACGCTCAACGTCATCCTCAAGGAAGGCGCGGACCTTGACGGCGCGTTCGCGCGCATCGGCGCCTCGTACTTCGGCGACGGCGACAATGCGCTGCGCTATTCCGGCGCGGCGGCGGTCGCGACCTCGGGCGAGGGCTACGATTTCTGGCTCGGCGTCGATGTGCAGCAGCGCCGCAATCCGAAGCAGAAATACACCGAATTCTTCGAGCCGGACGGAACCTTCGACGAGGAAGCCGAGTTCGAAAAAGACCATCGCGACGGCACGGACTATTCGCTGAATTCGGCGCTCGGGATCGACATCGGGACCGGCAAGCTCGAGCTCAACGGCTATGCGGTGCTGACGGACCGGGAAGAGAAGGAAACTGTCAACGGCGTCGAAGGCCCGCGCGACGATTTCGAATACATCTTCCAGGAAACCCAGCTCGAAGACATCAAGCAGAAGAGCTATGGCGGCTACGCGCTCTTCACTCAGCCGTTCGGCGCCGCGGAGTTCGAAGCGACGCTCGGCTATGCGGTCTATGACGAGACCAGCGACGAATTCACGACCGAGCTCGAATTCGAATCGGGCGACTTCGAGGAAGACAGCGAGTCGTTCGAGATCGCCGACAAGGAGCTCCAGGGCGGCGTTTCGCTGAAGTTTCCCGTGTTCGGCAATGTCGAGAACAAGACCGGCGTCGACATTCGTCGCCAAAAGCGCTCGGGCCTGCAAATGGGCGAGGCGGTCGATGTGGAAGCCGACATCACCAGCCTGCGCATCGCGCCGTTCACCAAGTTCACCTTCGATCTCGCGCCGTCCTTCTCGATCGAGGCGGGCGTGCGCTACGAAAGCTACGACCGCAAAGTGACTAGCGACGAGGGAACCGGCGAGCTGAACGACGGGCGCATCCTTCCGTCCTTCAACGCGCGCTGGGACGTTACGGGCAATGACCGGTTGCGTCTTTCCGTGGCGCGCACCATGCGCTACCCGGACTTCGACCTGATTACGCCGTTCGAGGAAGACGAAACGCCCGGCGACGACGACATTCTTGTCGGCAACCCGTCGCTCGATGTCGAAACCTCCTGGGGCTTCGATATCGGTTACGAACGGCGCCTGCCGAGCCGCGGCGTCGTCGGCCTCAACTTCTTCTACCGCGACATTACAGACCTGATCGAACTGGTGCCGGTCGGCCCGTTCGGCTCAGGCTCCGAGTTTTCGCCGCAGAACACCGGCGACGCGCAGGCCTGGGGCGTCGAGTTCGACATCTCGACGCCGCTCGGCTTCGTCGGGCTCGACGAGACCGCGTTCTATGCTAACGCCGCCTGGCTCCAGTCGGAAGTAACCGACCTCAACACCGGCATCGAGCGCAAGCTGATCAACCAGCCGGACTTCGTCTATAACGTTTCGCTGGTTCAGAACTTCCCGAACTACGGTTTCACCGCGGGCGCCTCCTACCAGAAGCGCGGCCTGTCGGTCGAATACGGGTTCGACGAGATCCGCGACATTTCCTACGGCGGCAACCTCGAAATGTTCCTCGAAAAACGCCTTGGCGACAAAATCGTCGTGCGGTTTTCTGCGACCAATCTTCTCGACGCCGAGAAACTGGAAGTCATCAGCGCCTATGACGGCGACAGCGCGGCGGAATTCGCCGAGGCGATCATCAATGGCGACGTCGACGGAATCGAGATCGAGCACGAACAGTCGAGCCGGGTTTACACGCTGACCCTGAGGGCGGCGTTCTAGGGGCGGGAAGGGGCGTTAGCCGCCTCGGGCGCGGGCGGCTTATGAGTCGAGTGTGGCGCTTGGTAAGGATCATGCGTATCATGGATCCGAGTAAGGGGCGGGCCGCTGCCAGCGCAGCGCCCGCCTTTTGATTTGCGCGTTTGCAGGGAGCAAAAATGAGAGTCGCCGTCCTATTGCTGCTGTTCGCCGCCGCCTGTTCCCAAAAGCCCGAAGACCTGCCGACCGTGCGCGCCGCCGCCGAGACCGAACCGGTCGCCAGCGCCGACGACGCCGCAGACGATCCCGCCATATGGTTCAATGCGGACGATCCGGCTTCAAGCCTCGTTCTCGGTACGGACAAAGACGCCGGACTTTATCTTTACGATCTGGCGGGCTCTGTCGTTCAGTTTCTGCCGGCGGGCGAACTGAACAATGTCGATCTCAGGCAGAACCTGACGCTCGGCGCATGGTCGGGCGCCGTCGCGGCGGCGAGCAACCGCACCGACAATACGGTGACGCTGTTCACGCTTGAAAACCGCGCGGCGACGGTCTCGGGCGCTTTTCCTTCGCCGATCGTCGAGCCTTACGGCCTTTGCATGGGTCTCGCCGGCGCCGATGCGCTGGTCTTCGTCACCTACAAGACCGGCGATCTCATCGCCTTCAGCCTCACGGGACCGGATGCGGGCGAAGAGATTGGCCGCCTGAAACTCGCCTCGCAGCTCGAAGGCTGCGTCTTCGACGACGAGATGCGCACGCTTTATATCGGCGAAGAAGATGCGGGCGTGTGGAAAGCCGACTTCGCCGACGGCAAGCTGACCAACCCGCGCGTTGTCGATGAAGTGAAAGGCGCGAGCGGCTTGAAGGACGATGTGGAAGGCCTGGCGCTTTATAAAACCGGCGCCGGAGAAGGCTACCTCATCGTCTCGTCGCAGGGGAATTATTCGTACGCAGTCTATGAGCGCCAGAGCGAGAACCGGTTCATCGGCCGCTTCCGCATCGCCGCCGGCGACGCCATAGACGGCGCCGAAGAAACGGACGGGCTTGAAGCGATGTCTTTTGCTCTGGGGCCGGACTATCCGAAAGGCGTCCTCGTCGTGCAGGACGGCTTCAACGATCCCAAAGGCTCGGCGCAGAATTTCAAGATCGTCGACTGGCGCGAGATTGAGAAAGCGTTGAGACTCGAAGAGTAGCGCTCAGCGCGCCGCCCGGAGCGCG
Source organism: Amphiplicatus sp. (assembly GCA_040216495.1). Lineage (GTDB taxonomy): Bacteria > Pseudomonadota > Alphaproteobacteria > Caulobacterales > Parvularculaceae > Amphiplicatus. Next base: position 6,167 of record JAVJPA010000120.1, read on the forward strand.
AGCATGATCGCCGCGCGTTCGGCGATCTCCTTTTGCGGCGCGCCGGTTGTCTTGGCGTCGAGTTCGGCCTGAACGAGCATGTCGAGCGCCGCGTCGAGATCGCGCATCGACCAGACGCGCAAGCGCTGGGCGAAGGCGCGCTCCTCCTTGAAGAACACCGGCGGGCGCAGGCGCTTCATGGCGTTCTCCGGCGACAGGCCGCTTTCGACCATCCCTTGCGCCGCATGAAGCCGCGAAAAGCAGCGCGACAACGCGCGCAGCAGGCTGATCGGCGAAGCGCCGGCGGAGGAGGATTTCCACAGCGCCCGCGACAGCGCGGCGCGCGCGCCGTCGGCGGCGGCGCTTGCTGCGTCGTCGAGCGCGTCGCCGACCCCGTCCACAAGGCATTCGCGGGCGTCTTCGAGCGTGATTGCGCCGGGGCCAGAGCGTAAGGATTTCGGCCCTTTGTAGAGGATCAGCTTATCAAGCTCGGCGCGGGTGACGCCGCGGTCGTCGCCGAGCAGCGAGACGACGAGATCGAGCGCGTCGGGCTCGAACGAGAGATCCTCCGCCCGCGCCATATCGATCGCGAGCGCGCGCACGTCCGCCGGCCCGTCGGCGTAACAGGGAAGAGCTGCGGCGGTTTTCGCCTTCTCGAACGCTTTCCTCAGCGCCGATGTTTTCGCAAGGTCGCCCGCTTCGATGACGATCAGCGCGTTGGATTTGAGATGGCCCTTGTCGAGCCCGGCGAGCAGCGGCTCTGCGGCTTTCGCCGTCGCATCGCCCGCCCCTTTGACGCGGATGACGCGCGCGCCGCCGGCGAAAGAAAGCGCCTGCGCTTCGTCGGCGAGGCGGCCCGGCTCGCCTTTCAGGTCCGCATCGGCGAACTCGATATAGTTGAACGGGTCCTTGAAATCGGGAACCACCGTCGCCGCGAGCTTGTCGGCGCGCTCGCGCACGAGGCCCGCGTCAGGGCCGTAGATCAGCACGGCGGCTATTTTTTCGTCCCGGCGCTTCAGGAAAGCGTCAATGTCGCGGCCCTTGAGCGCAGTCATGGCGGGGTTCCCTCGGCGGCGCCCTTACTTTTTGCTGGCGGCGAGCGCCTGCTTTTCATCCGCTTCTTCCAGCTTGAGGAGGATCGAGCGCTCGATTTCGTCGACCAGCGTGCGCGAGGCTTTCTCGCGGGCGGCTTCCTCGGCGAACAGGGTCGAGTATTGCGATTCCACGACGTTGAACGACGCGAGCGACTGGGCGCGGCCCTTGATCGTTACGCCGTCGCTGCGCCTTGTCAGCGTGTAGTCGGCGGTCAGTTCGTAATTGTACCGCGTCGCGGACGCGTCGATCCTGACAGCGAGGGCGCGCGCGACCTCGCGCGTCACCACGTCGAGATCGTAGAGCGCGGCGTCGCCGTCGCGCGCCGTCCGCGCCGAAAACGCGCGCATCAGTTGCGGCTCGATCGTCTCCGCCGCATACACCTCGCCGAGCTTGACATTCGCCAGCACCGGGCGCGTCGCCGCATTATCGGTGGCGTAAAGGGGCGCGAAGCCGCACCCGGTCAGGGCGGGCGCCGAGAGCGCAAGAGCAGCGATGGTCAGGATACGGAACGGTGTCATGCTCGCCTACTTCCTGTTGCGCGCCGCTGGCGTCAGTTCGCCACGATGTTCACGACCCTGCCCGGCACGACCACGACCTTGCGCAGGGTCAGACCCTCAATATGGCGCGTTACGTCAGGGTCGGACAAGGCGGCCTTTTCCACGGCGTCGTTGCTTGCGTCGGCCGCCACTTCGATTTCCGCGCGGCGCTTGCCGTTGACCTGCACGCCGAGGGTCAGCGTCGATTTGACGAGGAGCGCCGGATCGGCCTTCGGCCACGGCGCGTCGCAGACGAACCCTTCTCCGCCGAGCCGCTCCCAGCATTCTTCGGCGAGGTGCGGAATGAACGGGGCGATGAGCCGGGTCAGCGCGCCGAGCGCTTCGGCCTGCGCATAGGCTTCGGCGCGCGGACCGTTGGCGGGCGAACCGTCTTCGTTGCGCGCGGGCGGGGCGTTCTTCAGCACGTTCAAAAACGCGTAGATGCGCGCTATCGCCTTGTTGAAGCGGAAATTCTCGATGTCGTCGGTGACGCCGGCGATCGTCTCGTGGGTCGCGCGGCGCAGCGCCACGTCGGCGCTTGCGTTGGCGGGGGGGGTCGCAAAGTCGTGGCGTTTCAGCGCGTCCTTCGCCGGCTCCACCGCATCCCAGATGCGCTGCACCAGTTTCCATGCGCCCGAGACGCCCGCATCCGTCCATTCGACATCGCGCTCGGGCGGGGAGTCCGAGAGCATGAACCAACGCGCCGCGTCGGCCCCGTACTTCTCCGCGATGCCCTCCGGCGAGACGACGTTCTTCTTCGATTTCGACATTTTTTCGATGGGGCCGGCAGCCACGGGTAGAAGCTCGGTTTCCCCAGACTGCTTTTTGTACCAGTAGGCAAGCCAGGTATCTGGGTCGACCTTAGCTATTGCGTTAGTGGGAAAGAGGCTGACCAGTTTTCCGCCAACCATCTTGCCTTTACCAACGTCGGGCACTTTGTCTCCAAGCTTCTCGTATTCAATTTTGCCGCGCGCAATAATCGGCAGCCATTTTTGCTTCATGGCCTCTCGTTGCTCGGTCGTTGGGACAACCACTTCGTCCGGAGACACCCACTGATCGGCCAATGTCCGAAAATCTTCGCCTGACTTAATTTGATACGTCGCATGCGTCACCATCCCCTGCGTGAACAGGTTGGCGAACGGCTCCTCGACAGTGGAGAAGTGCCCTGTCTCCTTCATGGCGCGCGTGAAATAGCGCGCATACAGAAGATGCAGGATCGCGTGCTCGACGCCGCCGATATACTGATCGACCGGGAGCCAGTAATCGGCGTCGCTTTTGTCGACGGCGCCGGCCTCTCGCGCGTCGGGGCGGGTCGCGAAGCGGGCGAAGTACCAGCTTGAATCGACGAACGTGTCCATCGTGTCGGTTTCGCGCTTGGCGGCGCCCCCGCAGGACGGGCACGCGACATTCAGCCAACCGGGCGTGCGCGTCAGCGGGTTGCCGGGGATCGCGAATTCAGAGGCGTCGACGACGGGGAGTTCGACGGGAAGGTCTTTCTCCTTCACCGGAACGACGCCGCATTTCTCGCAGTGAACCGCCGGGATCGGACAGCCCCAGTAGCGCTGGCGCGAGACGCCCCAGTCGCGA
>JAVJPA010000121.1:0-2069 GCA_040216495.1 Amphiplicatus sp.
ATCTCCTGCGCGTCGAGCAGCTTTATCCGTTCCCGGCGCATTCGCTCATCAAGGAGCTGCAGCGCTTCAAGAAGGCCGACATCATCTGGTGTCAGGAAGAGCCGAAAAATATGGGCGCCTGGTTCTTTATGGAGCCGAACATCGAATGGACGCTCGACCAGATCGGCGCGAAGTCAAAGCGCGCGCGCTATGTGGGCCGGCCGTCCTCGGCGTCGCCCGCTACAGGTCTGATGAGCCGGCACAAGCAAGAGTTGGAAGACTTCCTGGGCGAAGCGTTGGCCTGACCCCCATTCCGGAGACTGAATAATCATGGCGACCGAAATCCGCGTTCCCACCCTCGGCGAGTCCGTGACCGAGGCGACGATCGGGCGTTGGCTGAAAAAGGAAGGCGACGCGGTCGCCGCTGACGAGCCGCTAGTGGAGCTTGAGACCGACAAGGTGTCGGTCGAAGTGCCGGCGCCCGCCGCGGGCGTGCTTTCGCAGATCGCCGCAAAGGAAGGCGATACGGTCGCGGTCGACGCGCTGCTCGGCCTTGTCGGCGCGGCCGGCGAAGCGAAGAAAGCGGCGAAGCCTGCGGCTGAAAAGCCCGCGAAAGCCGTCAAGGCCGATCCGGCGCCCGCCAGAAAGGCCGAGAGCAAGGGCGGCGCCGAGGTCGAAGTGCGCGTGCCCGAGGGCGGCGAATCGGTGACGCAGGCCGATGTCGGCGAATGGTTCAAGAAGGAAGGCGATGCGGTCGCGCAGGACGAACCGATCGTCAGCTTGGAGACGGACAAGGCGGCGATGGATGTCGTCGCTCCGGCGGCGGGCGTTCTAAAAAAGATCGCCGCGAAAGCCGGCGAGACCGTCGAGGTCGGCGCGCTGCTCGCGGTGATCGCAAGCGGCGAGGCCCCGACGAACGGCGCCGCGAAGCCGAAGGCGGAAACCGCCAAGCCTGCGGCGACCGCGAAGCCCGCCGAAGCATCCGCGCCGCTCTCGCCGGCGCCGCGCCGCGTGATCGGCGAATACGGCCTCGATCCGTCGGCGATTTCCGGCACCGGAAAGGACGGCCGCATCACCAAGGGCGACGCCCTTGCGGCGGCGGCCGCGCCGAAGACGGCGAAAGCCCCGGCGCCCTCCGCGCCGCGGGATCTCGGCGCGCGCGAAGAGCGGGTGAAGATGACTCGCCTGCGTCAGACCATCGCGCGCCGCCTCAAGGAGGCGCAGGAAAACGCCGCGATGCTGACGACGTTCAACGATGTCGACATGACGGCGGTGATGGCGCTCCGCAGCGAATACAAGGACGTGTTCGAGAAGAAGCACGGCATCAAGCTCGGCTTCATGTCGTTTTTCGTGAAAGCGTGCGTCCACGCCCTGAAAGAAGTGCCGGAGGTCAACGCGGAGATCGACGGGACTGACATCATCTACAAGAACCACTATGACATCGGCGTCGCTGTCGGCACCGACCGCGGCCTTGTCGTGCCGGTCCTGCGCGACGCGGATGCGCTCTCGCTCGCCGGAATCGAATCCGGCATCGCCGCGCTCGGCAAAAAGGCGCGCGACGGAAACCTGTCGCTTGAAGACATGCAGGGCGGCACCTTCACCATCTCAAATGGCGGCGTTTACGGCTCGCTTCTGTCGACGCCGATTCTCAACCCGCCGCAGTCGGGCGTCCTCGGCATGCACCGTATCGAGGAACGCCCTGTCGCGCGCGGCAAGGATGTCGTCGTTCGTCCGATGATGTATCTCGCGCTTTCCTACGATCATCGCATCGTCGACGGCAAAGGCGCCGTGACATTCCTCGTGCGCGTGAAAGAGAATCTGGAAGATCCGCAGCGCCTGCTGCTGGATCTCTGATCGTTTTTGTTCAAGACAACGCGTCTGATGGCGCGATAGGCGAATAATCATGACTGCATATGACGTCGTCATCATCGGCGGAGGCCCCGGCGGTTACAACGCGGCCATCCGCGCCGGCCAGCTCGGTTTGAAAGTCGCCTGCATCGACAAGCGAGAGACGAAAAAGTTCGGCGGCACCTGCCTCAATGTCGGCTGCATCCCCTCGAAAGCGCTGCTGCACGCTTCGGAACTGTTTG
>JAVJPA010000122.1:0-6656 GCA_040216495.1 Amphiplicatus sp.
TTTTCTCAAACGCGCATACACGCTCGATAAAGGAAGTCGGCAGCGGCGAGGTGTTCTTCGTTCCAAGCTCGGCGTGAACGTAAGTCAGCGAACCTTCGGTGAGAAGTTCCTCGCCCCGGAACACGGCGAGCGCGAGCGTCATCGACTTCTCGCCGAGCCGGACGCAGCGCGCGCCGATGTCGATCATGTCGTCGAACTTCGCCGACCCGCGAAAATCGGCCTCGGCATGCACGGTGAAAAACTCCATCGTCATCGCGCCCTCATAGCCGAGCGCGCGCATATACTCCGTCATGGCGACGTCGAAATAGAGGAAGTAGTTGACGTTGAAGACGATCCCCTGCGCGTCGCACTCGGCCCAGCGCACGCGGAGGGGATGGAGGAAGGCGAAAGAGGAGCGAGGCATCACTGCTCTGCGGTTTTCAACGGCGCCGGCGTCCTCATTGAAATCTCGTGGGCGCCTCCGAACCAAGCATAATGAAACTGCGATTGCGCATCGTCAGTCGCCTTCAACTCAGCCCGCAGACCTCGAAGTTTAGGAAGCTGCGGCAAATCATCAGGATCGACGCTATTGGATTTCCGTTCGAACTTTCTCTCTGATTCCGCGAGCTCGCCCACTTCGAAGCGCCGAGCCAGCACAGTTAAGAATGTCAAAGCCTGCGCGCGCGCAGCCTCCAGCTGCCACTCCCCAAAGGTTCTCAGCGTGCAATCAGTCCCCGCTTCGTCGCGCAGTACGTCGAGTATCATCACGATTGAAGTCCGAACCTCAAACTGACCATTCTCATCGAACCCTGCAGAGGTCCATTCCTGCGTTTCGCCGCGTTCGACGCTTCCCTCTCTCGAAAGGTCGAACTTAAGTTCCGGAGCAATCTCGGCGATTCGGTTGATGTCGCCTCTGGCTTCCAAGCAAACCCTTTCAAAATGGGTGAGAAGATCAGACGCGACATCCTCAATGGGGAAGGCGGGGTCGACAGATGGAGAAAGTTGCGCCAAAGCGCCAAATGCAGAGCATGATAGCGCAGCAGTAATGGCCAATAGGCGCATAGGTCTCATCCCACCGCCTTCACCACTTTCGCCGCCGCGTCCTCAAGATCGTCCGCCGCGGTGATCGCCAGTCCGCTCTCGGACAAGATCTTCTTGCCGAGTTCGACGTTGGTGCCTTCCAGACGCACGACCAGCGGCACTTTCAGGCCGACCTCTTTCACCGCCGCGATGATGCCTTCCGCGATGATGTCGCAGCGCATGATGCCGCCGAAAATGTTGACGAGGATGCCTTTGACGCCGGGGTCGGAGGTGATGATCTTGAACGCCTCGGTCACCTTGTCTTTCGTCGCGCCGCCGCCGACGTCAAGGAAGTTCGCCGGTTCGGCGCCGTAATGCTTGATGATGTCCATGGTCGCCATGGCGAGCCCGGCGCCGTTGACCATGCAGCCGATATTGCCGTCGAGCTTGACGTAGGAGAGGTCGAATTTCGACGCCTGCAATTCGAGCGGGTCTTCCTCCGTCTCGTCGCGCAGGTCGACAATGTTCGGATGGCGGAACAGCGCGTTCGAATCGAAGCTCACCTTGGCGTCGAGCACGCGCAGGTTTCCGTTCTTCATGACGATGAGCGGATTGATCTCCAGCATCGCCATGTCTTTTTCGGTGAACGCCTTGTAGAGCGTCGCGACGAGCTTGCCGCACTGCTTGGCCTGCTCGCCCTTGAGCGCCAGCGCCTGCGCGATGCGCCGCCCGTGATGGGGCTGGATGCCGGTCGCGGGATCCACATGGACGGAGACGATCTTCTCCGGGGTTTCTTCCGCGACTTCCTCGATGTTCATGCCGCCTTCGGTCGAGGCGATGAAGGCGATGGTTCCCGTGCCGCGATCGATCAGCGCGGAGAGGTAAAGCTCCTTCTCAATGTCGGCGCCGTCCTCGATGTAGATGCGATTGACCTGCTTGCCGGCTTCGCCCGTCTGCTTTGTCACGAGGGTCGCGCCAAGCATCTGGCGCGTGAACTCGGCCGCTTCCGCCGGGGACTTGGCGAGGCGCACGCCTCCCTTTTCGCCGGCTGAAGCTTCCTTGAACTTGCCCTTGCCGCGTCCGCCGGCATGGATCTGGGCCTTCACCACGTAGAGGGGACCGGGCAGCTCCTTGGCGGCGGCTTCGGCCTCGGCGGCTTTATAGACAGCGCGCCCGTCGGCGACCGGCGCCCCGTATTCCTTCAGCAACCGCTTCGCCTGATATTCGTGGATGTTCATTATGGAGCGCCTCTCGCCTGAATGCCTGCCGACCCGACGCCTTATAGCGCCGCCCCTCGCAGGCGCAATCAAGTCGGCGCGGAACCCTAGGCGCCCGCGCCCGTCTTTCCTATGTAGAACGGACCGGAAACTAGGGGAGAGCGCAATGTCCGACGTCGTCACTCAAGGCCGCGCCACCGCGCTTCAGTATCTCGACCGAGCCATGGGCGGTCTGCGGGATCTCGGGCTGGTCGCGGAGAAGGGGGAGCCCGCGCCCATCGTCGCGCTCCTCAACCAGATCGCGACCCTCGACGAGGACCGCGTCGCCGCCATCGCCCGGACGCTCGACCAGGCCTCGTGGTTCAACGAAGTCGTCCGGCAGGAAGTCTCCGGCATGAGCGTCGGCGAGCGCTATGAAGGCATCACCAAGGCCTTCGATTCGATCCGCGACGACGCCAAGGGGCTCGTCGACCAGTACGCCGACGGAAAAATCTCCACCATGGAGCGCGTCGGCAATGTCTGGATGAAGATGACCCGCGGCGACATCGCCTCGCGCTTCGACAAGATCAAGAAGCTTTATCTCGAGGTCGCGGGCGAAACGCGCAACCAGGTCGAGCGCGAAACCCGCATCCTCGAAGCCTATCGCGATTTCCGCGGCGCCCTGAAGCAATCGGAAGTGCTGGCGCTGGAAATCCTGAAGACCGCCGAAGGCAAGCTCGACGCCTCGCGCGGCGGGCTGACCGCCGCCGCCGACAAAGTCTCCGCGTTCGCCGGCGACGATCCGGCAGAGCGCGCCGGGCTCGAGCTCGACCGCGACGAGGCCCTGCGCGCGCTTCAAGCTGAAGAGAAGCGCTATCAGGTGGCGAAGGATCTCTCCGACAATCTCACCATTTCCTACAACACGTCGGAAGTGATCATGACGCGCCTCGTGCAGACGACGAACGCCAAGGAGCGCATCTACGCGCAGTCCGTCTCTTTCTTCGGCACCAATGAAACGGTGCTCACCGCGCTCTCGGCGACCTTCACCGGGATGCATGGCCTGCACGAGTCGACGCAGACGCTTGAGGCCATGAAGAAGGGCATCAACGACAGCCTCGAAACGCTTTCCGACATCGGCGGCAAGGTGCAGGAAGCCGCCGTAAAAGCCGGCTACGGCCCGACTGTTTCGGCGGCGGCGGTGAAGAAGCTTGTCGACAGCGTGGTTTCCTATCAGGAGCGCAGCCAGCAGATCATCGCCGAGATGAGGAAGCTTTCGACCGAGAACTCCAACGAGATCCGCGAAGTGGTCGAGGACGGCAAGAAGCGCCTGACGCAACTCATCCAGTCCGGCGCCGGCGCCGCGCTTGAGCGGTCGTAACGCGCCGCGATGAGCGCCACAGCCCTCGCGGAGAAGAAGCCCGAACTCGACGACGTCATGCTCGCCATGGACGTCGTCGACACGCTGCGCCACCGCGAACGCGTCGTCGACATGGAGCTCGGCGTCGAGGCGCGCGAGGCGGCGCTGATCGAGCGGCTGCGCGACATCTACAAGGCGCAGGGCATCGAGGTGCCCGACCGCATCCTCAAGGACGGCGTCAAGGCGCTGGAGGAGAAACGCTTCGTCTACGAACCGCCGAAGGGCGGCTTGGCGATGTCGCTGGCGAAATTCTATGTGGCGCGCGACCGCTGGATGAAGCCGGCCGGATTCGTTCTCGGCCTCGCCCTCTTCGCCACCGCGGTCTACGAGCTTGGTTTCGCCGGGCCGCAACAGGCGGCCGCCGAGCGGACGCAGATCGAACTGACGCAGACCCTGCCCGCCAGCCTTGAAAGCGCGCACGCGGCGGCCCTGGCGCTTGCTGAAACCGACGACGCGAAAGCGCGCGTCGAGACCGCCTATGGCGACGGCGTCCGCGCGGCGCAGAACAAGGATGCGAAGGCGGCGCGCGCCGCAATCGCCGAACTGGCGACGCTGAAAGACGATCTGGCCCTCGATCTCACTGTCCGCGTCGTCTCGCGTCCCGGCGAATATTCCGGCGTGTTCCGCATTCCCGACAATGTGCCGGATGCGCGCAACTACTACCTGATCGTCGAGGCGGTCGACGCGCGCGGGCGGGCGCACGCGCTGGAAATTTCCAGCGAAGAGGATCAGGCGACGAAGCGGGTCGAAATGTGGGGCGTGCGCGTCCCGGAAGGCGTCTTCAACAAGGTCGCCGCCGACAAGCAGGACGACCAGATCATCGAGGATGCCGTGGTCGGGCGAAAACCGAAAGGCGCGCTCGCCCCCGACTACGACATAGACGGCGCCGGCGGCGCGATTTTGGAGTGGTGAAGAGGATGACGCCAACGCTCTTCAAAACCAGTCCCGCTTTGCTCTCATCGCTCAAAGCGCGATATGCGGAGCCGCACCGGAAATACCACACATGGTCGCATATAGAACAGTTGCTTCAAACCTATGCTGAAACAGCGTCGCTCATCTGCAAAAAGGATGAGGTTCAGTACGCAATTTATTATCACGATGCGATTTACGCCGTGCCATCCGTAACAAACGAAGACGAAAGCGCGGCGCTCTTCGAGCAAGATGCCCAAAGCGCGCTAGCGCGGGATACAATCGATCTTGTGAAAAAATTTATCCTCGCAACAAAGAATCACACAATTGGTCCAGACTTTTCTGACGACGAAAAGTCGGATTGCGAGCTATTCCTTGATATGGATATGTCAATTCTGGGCGCGGCGCAGGAAGATTACCGCGCCTATAGCCGCGCCATTCGAGAAGAGTATTCGATCATTCCGGACGAGATATATCGGGCAGGAAGGGCGAAAGTTCTTTCCCACTTCATCTCTCGTGAGAGGCTTTTTCTAAGCCCGCCGTTCCATGACAACCTCGACTCGCAAGCTCGTGACAATATCCGAAACGAATTGAGAGAATTGCAGGCATGACCTCCGGCCGCGAAGCCCTTCATCGCCTTGACGCCGAGATCGCCGCCGCGCGCAAATCCATCGCGCGCGCCAGCGATACGGCGGCGGAGGATGCGCGCCTGCACGGCGCGTTCAACGCCCGCGAGCTTGACGCTTTCCGCGCGCTCGCGGAAATCCGCCTGGACCTTCTGCGCAAGGACGAAATCGAAACCTCTCTCGGCGCAGCCGACCGCAAGGCGAAGGAGCTGATGGCCGCGCACGAGGCCCATATCGGCGCGCTCGCCGAAACGCGCGATAACGCCGCGAACGAGATCGCGCGTCTTGAGGCCGACCGGCGACGCGCCGAGGAAACCCTCGCCGCCGCCATCGAGCGCCACGAGAGCGCGGCGGCGGCGACGCGCCGCAGCCTTGAGGAAGACCCCGCCTATGAAACCCTCGCCTCGGCGCTTGAGGAAGCCAACGCCATCGCGCGGCGCGCCGAGCAGAAGCTGGCGCTCGCCCGCGCCGACCGCGCCGATAAGGGCGCGCCCTATGAGGCCGATCCGCTGTTCGCTTATCTTCACAAGCGCAAATACGGGACGCGCGAGTATCGCGCTTTCCCGCTGTTCGCGATGCTCGACGCATGGGTCGCACGCCTCATCCGCTATCGCGACGCGCGTTTGAACTATGCGCGTCTTCTCGAACTCCCCGAACGGCTCGGCGAGCATGCCGCGCGCGTCGAGGCAGCCGCCGCCGAGCGGGCGGGCGCTTTAGAAGCTTATGAACGCGACGCGCTTGAAAAGGACGGCGTCGGCGGGTTGCGCGACGAGGCGGCGAAAGCGCAAGCGGCGCTCGAAGAACTGGACTCCGCCATCTCCGCCGCCGAGGCGCGCCACGCCGATCTTCAGGCGCAGTTCAACGACGCCGCCGCCGGCCGCTCCGGCCCGCTCGCCGAGGCGCGCGCGCTGGTCGCGCAAACGCTGGAGCGCCGGCCCATTCCCGATCTCAAGGTCCTCGCCGCCGAGACCGCGACCCTAGACGACGACCGGCTCGTCGACGAGCTCATCACAATACGGCGCGAGCGCATGGAGCTGGAAGAGAGCCGGCACACCGGCGGCGCGGCGCTGGAGCGCCAGACGCGCGCGCTCGGCGACCTCGAAGACATCCGCCGCCGCTTCAAACAGGCGCGTTACGACAGTCCGTATTCGGAGTTTCCGGGCGGCGACCTTGTCGGCGCGCTGGCCATCGAGCTTTTGCGCGGCGCGCTCGGGCGCGACGCCGTCTGGCGCAAGATCGAAAAGAGCCAGCGCAACCGCCGGCGCGACTGGAACGACGATTTCGGCGGCGGCGACTGGCGCGGCGGCTTCGGCGCCCCCGGCAATTGGGGCGGAGGGGGCTGGGACCCCGGCCGCGGCGGCGGCATGCCGCGCACGCCGCGAGCCCCGCGTGCGCCCCGCCCGCCGCGCATCCGCATGCCGTCAGGCGGTCGCGGCGGCGGCTTCAAGACAGGCGGCGGATTTTAGGGCTCGCGGCCGGAATGGTTTGCGAAGAGGCCGCGCCGCAGGA
>JAVJPA010000123.1:0-12951 GCA_040216495.1 Amphiplicatus sp.
ACGAGCACCGACCGACAGGCGGATCCTTCAGGGGGCGTTGGAAAAGAAGCGCTGCTCGAATTTTATCTCGCAGTTCCTCAGTTAATGCCGGATGGTGTTTTGACTGCTCTCCCCAAAGAATGTCGAATTCTTCCTCGACCATGGCGCGCATGGGATAAAAATCGTAATAGGCCTGCGCGCCCTTTCCGTTGAGGCGAATCCGCACCGCCTGTCTGTCTCTCACCTTGTCCGCCGACTGGCGCGCGGCGAGAAACTGGCCGAGCGTACGCAAGCCCTTTTCAGCGAGCTCTTCTCTCAGCCTCTCAGAGGCAGAAGCGATCTTCCCTTCCTCGCCTTCCTCTGGGTCAGTCTTGCGGTTGCTCTTGAACCCGCGGCGCTGATTGAGATGGAACAAGGCGCGGCCGAACTCATGCAGCGTCAGCATTTCCGATACGCCGCGCGCTCGCAGCTTGTATGGATCGAGCGCCATCACCTGATCGCGATCCGGCCCCGCGGGAGGCAGGAGCTCTGACGATTCAAGCAGAGACAGCAGATAGGCGCGCCGTTGCAGCGTCCGGTCCCGCCGCCGGCGCATAGCTTTTGGCTCACGGCGCGCTGCCGCGAGCGGATCGCCAGTTTTCGGATCGCGGCCGTTCGAAAATAATTGCACGCCAAGATCGACCAGGCGCAGCGGTTTCAGGCTCCCGATATCACTCCCCGCTAACTCAAAGACAGCCCAGCCGATGGAAGTCTCGCCCATATCAAGAGCAATGCGATGCTTCATCAGTCTTCCTCATTTTTGTTATGAAGCGAATGATTGACCCACAATTGCAAAGACGTCTATAGTTTCATTGCTTAGCAGCGAGAGCAGTGTGGTCTCTCCGGCAACAAGAGAGAATTCTCACACTATCGGGGCAGGCTGCGGCCTGCCCCAACTCTTTTAAGCAACTCTGCCCGAACAGGACATGAAGCAGGCTCGTTGGCCGTAGGCGACAGTTTTCGTGCTCTTCGAGCCTAGGCGGCGTTAGAATTCGTCGTCCTACCAACCTTGGAGGATTGACCATTAGGGTTTGAGGGCTACTGCCTAGTAGCTCCCTCTCGCTGAGACGAATCCTCTGGACTTCGCGCCAATGAAGAGCGTTGCTGTTTGTGGCCGCAACGCCTCCTAGCCGCGCCGCCTTTAGCCCGACCGTCTGCAGACGCCGGGCTTGTCGCGGTGCAACAACATGGAGGCTCTCATGGCAGTAAAATCAGCTTCGCCTGCTCGGACGAAACGCAACACGTCCGTCAGAACCAAGAAGGGCACGGTTCTCGCCCTGCTCCGCCGCAAGAACGGCGCTAGCATCGAAGATCTCGCCAAAGCGACGGGCTGGCAGATCCATTCCGTGCGCGGCTTTCTGTCAGGAACGGTGAAGAAGAAGCTCGGCCTCGCTGTCGTCGTCGACAAGTCCGCGGGCGGCGCGCGGCGCTACCGCCTGAAGAGCGCCTGATGATACGGCGCGTCGATATCGAGACGCTGGAAGACGAGATCGCATCGCTTGGTAATCTCCTCTTCCCCGAACTGCAGCGCCGCTATGAAGCGCTCGCCGGCGCGCCGCCGCCGAAGCGCATCGGGCGCAAGCTCCTCATTCTGGCGATCGCCTATGAGATGCAGCGCAAGGCCTTCGGCGAGCGGACCGATCGGCTGATGAACAGGGTCCGAGCCGTGAAGGATCGAAGCGGGACGCGGCGAGCCCGCCCTCCTCGTCCCCACCAGTCAATAGCCGCAGGCGGCCGGCTCGTCCGCGAATGGCGGGGCGTGACCTATGAGGTCTATGTCGCCGAGGAGGGCTGCTATCTCGACGGCAAGCGCTACAAATCGCTGACCGCCGCCGCGTTCGCCATCACTGGCGCGCGCTGGAACGGTCCCCTCTTCTTCGGGCTTCGGACGAAGCGGACCGAATCCAAATGAAGCGCTGCGCGATCTACACGCGGAAGTCGACCGAGGAAGGTCTCGACCAGACGTTCAACTCGCTCGACGCGCAACGCGAAGCCTGCGAGGCTTATGTCGCCTCGCAACGCCATGAAGGCTGGAAGCTCATCAAGACCCGCTTCGATGATGCCGGACTCTCCGGCGGGACCATGGATCGCCCCGCCCTGCAAGCTCTGCTAAAGGAGATAGACGAGGGTAGCGTCGACATCATCGTGGTCTATAAAGTCGATCGGCTGACGCGATCGCTCGCAGACTTCGCCAAGCTGGTGGAGCGTTTCGACGCCACGGGCGCATCGTTCGTTTCCGTGACGCAGCAGTTCAACACCTCGAACTCGATGGGGCGGCTGACGCTCAACGTCCTTCTCTCCTTCGCCCAGTTCGAGCGCGAAGTGACCGCCGAGCGGATTAGAGACAAGATCGCCGCCTCTCGCAGGAAAGGCATGTGGACGGGCGGGTTGCCGCCGCTCGGCTACGACAATGTCGACAAGAATCTCGTCGTCAATGAGAGGGAAGCGAGAACCGTGCGCCGGCTCTACGATCTCTATCTTGAGACCGACGACATCCGCGCCGTTATCGAGACGGCAAAGCGTGAAGGCCTTGCGTCGAAGAAGCGCGCCGATCCGAAGAGCGGCGGCGCGCTGACGCGGGGGCCGATTTACTTCATCCTCTCCAACCCGATCTATGCCGGCCTCGTGCGCGCCGGCAAGGATCTCTACGAGGGCGAGCACGAAGCGATCGTCGACAAAACGATCTGGGAAGCCGTTCAGGCGAAACGGCTCGGCGCCAGTCAAAGAGCCGGAACGAAATCATCCGGACGCAATCCCTGGGCGGGGAAGCTCTTCGCCGACGGCGGCCGTCTCACGCCCTCTCACGCATCGAAGGGACGTCGGCGCTATCGCTACTATGTCAGCCGCGTTGGCGAAACCGGCGTCGACGCCTCCCGGGGTCGTTGGCGGTTGAACGCAAACGAACTCGAAGCTGCGATCCTTGCGGCGATCGACGCTTGGCTCGCCTCGCCGGAAGCCGGCTTATCGATCCTGCAAGACGGCGTCTCCGCAGGCGAATTGAAGACGGTGCAAACGAGACTCGACGCGCTGAAAGATGCGGAGGCGAGCCTGCCGGCCGCGGCGCGCCTTCGCGATTGGGCAGCGCGCATCGATCGCATCGACATCGACGAAGAGGGCCTTACTCTCTCGTTTGCTCCCAAGACGCTTCTCGATGATCTCGATTTGTCTGCCCTTCGAGAGGTCTGCGTGATCCGGTCCGCGATCAAAATCGGCCCGCGCGGGCAAGGCTTGAGGCTCATCCTCGGCGCAACCAAGCCGGCGAGCGATGCGGATGGAAAGGTCGTCACACTGATCAAGAAAGCCGTCGCATGGCGCGATCGATGGTTCGTCGATGCCTCGCTCCGACTGGTCGACATCGCCAGAGAAGAAGGAATGGATATCGGGGACGTGAGCCGGTTCCTGCCGCTCGTCTATCTCGCCCCCGACATTGTGAGGGCAGTGCTTGACGGCGATGCGCCGGCCGATCTGAATGTCGAACTGCTAAGACGCATCGACGGCCTCCCTGCTTCATGGTCCGCGCAGCGGCGTCTCTTCGGCTTCCAACACAGCTAAGCGCGCCGACGTAGTTCGCGAGAAATCGCCTCTCTTCTTGTCTGCCCGTAGCTTTGAGCTCGCCAACAGCAATGCATTCGCCCCCGTCAGTTGGTGGCTGAAATCGGCCGGTAGAGAATTTTGAAGAGAGCTGACCGAAACGGCCCTAACAGAGAAAAGAAGCCTCTCCGTTATGACCTTAAGCCCCGCTGTTTGCGGGCTCCAAGGCCGCAGTCCGTTGGTCGGCGGTTAGCGAGAAAGCGCGTGGTGGAGGGGGGTGGATTCGAACCACCGTACGCCGAAGCGGGCAGATTTACAGTCTGCTGGATTTAGCCACTCTCCCACCCCTCCACGGGATCGCCCGGAATAACCGGACGGCAAATCGCCAGACCATCCGCGAACGCGCCTGACCTGACGGGGAGAGCGGGCTCTATAGTCGAGGCCGGGCGGGTCTGCAACCGGTGAACGGGGCCGTTTCTTTCCGCCCGAAAAGGGGCTAACCCGTGGCCCCATATGAAAAATCGAAAACCGCAGAAACCGGGTTCGCGCCCTGCCCCCCCGCGCGGCAAACGGCCGCCGCGAAAGCATGGCGAGCGCGACGCCCGCCCGGAAGGCCGCGCCGACGAGCGCGGCGCCAAGCCGTTCCGGCGGCGCGAGGACGGCCCGCGCAAGGGTCCCGGTCCCGGACGGCCCGGCTTGCCAAGGGAGGACCGCGCCGCGGCGGAAGCCAAGCCCGAACAGACGCGCGGCCGGCGCCAGCAGCGGGTCGAGAAATCCGCCGAAGCGCGCCCCGAAAAACCTTACGGCAAGCCGCACGCCCCGCGCGCCGACAAGCGTCCGAAATCCCGCGCGGACTCCCGTAATGAAAGCCGCGCCGGGGCGCCGCAGCTCTGGGTCTATGGCCGCCACGCCGTCGTCGCGGCGCTGAAAAATCCCGACCGCCCGATCAAGCGCGTTCTGGCGACGCCGAGCGGCGCGGAGTTTCTGCGCGACCAGCGCGTGCCGCAGGAGCGCCTCGTCAACGCCGCCTCGTCCACGCTCGAAGCGATCGACGCGGTTCTGCACGAAGGCGCGGTGCATCAGGGGCTCGCCGCGATGGTCGGCGATATTCCGCGCGCGCGGCTGAAGGAGACCTGCGCGCCGGACGGAACGAACCGGCCCGTGCTCGTCCTCGACCAGATCACCGACCCGCAGAATATCGGCGCGATCTTCCGCTCGGCGGCGGCGTTCCGCGCCCGCGCGATCATCGTGCAGGACCGGCGGACGCCGCCGCTTGCGGGCGCGCTCGCGAAAGCCGCCGCCGGCGCGGTCGAACTCGTGCCCTGCGTCGACGTCGTCAACGTCGCGCGCGCGCTCGAGGCGCTGAAGGGGCTCGGCTATTTCTGCGCCGGGCTCTCGGGCGACGGAACCGCCGACATCGGCGACATTCCTTCCGACCAGCCGGTCGCCTTGGTCCTCGGCGCGGAAGGCGCCGGGCTTCGCCAGCTCGTCGCCTCCACCTGCGACGGATTGTTCCGCATACCGATCGCCCGCGCCATCGAGAGCCTCAACGTTTCGACCGCCGCCGCCGTGTCGCTTTACGCGATCACCAACCGCCGGGGATGAAGCATGGCGAACGCCAAGAAAGAAATGAGAACGGGCGGCTGCCGCTGCGGCGCCGTCCGTTTCACCGCGCGCGGCGCGCCGCTGCTTGTCGTTAACTGCCATTGCAGCGACTGCCGCAAGGCGACGGGCGCAGCCTTCGCCACCTTCGTCGACTATCCGCGCGACGCCGTGACGTTCGAGCGGCAGGCGGAGTCCTACGCCTCCTCCCCAGGCGCAGAGCGCCTTTTCTGCATGCGCTGCGGCAGCCCTATCGGGTTTCGCGGCGACTCCTCGCCGGAGGAGATCAACCTTCATCTCGGCGCCTTCGACATGCCCTCCGCTTTCAAGCCGACAACCGACGTTCATGAGGAGAGCGCCTTATGGCGATGAGCGCAGACGCGAGGCGCGGCGGCTGCCAGTGCGGCGCGGCGCGGTTCGAGGCGCGCGGCGCCCCGAAATTCGTCGGCAACTGCCACTGCAACGACTGCCGCAAGGCGACCGGCGCGCCCTTCTCCACCTTTGTCGGCTTTCTTGACGCGCAGGTGACATGGTCCGGCGCGGCGCGGCAAACGCGCGAAAGCTCGACCGGCGTCACCCGCAGCTTTTGCACCGTATGCGGATCGCCACTCTCCTATCAGGGCGCGAAATGGCCGTGCGAGACGCACCTTTACATCGGCGGCTTCGACGACCCGTCGGGACTCGTCCCAACCGGCGAGGTCTTCCGCGAAGAAGCCCTCGACTGGGCGCCCAAACTGGGCTCGGCGTAGATGGGCGCGATCGAAGCGGTCATCTTCGACTTCGGCGGCGTGTTCACCACGTCCCCGGTCGAGCATTTTGGCGTGTTCGAACGCGAGAACGGCCTGCCCGAGCGTTTTCTCGGCGGCGTCATCAAGGCCAACCATCATGCGAACGCCTGGGCGCGCTACGAGCGCGCCGAGATCGGGCTTGAAGAGTTCGACGGCCTGTTCGCCGCGGAAACCAAGGCCGCGGGCCATGAAGTGCGCGGCGCCACCTTGGTGTCGCTGCTCGCCATGACCTTCCGGCCCGAAATGATCGAAGCGCTTGTCCGCGTGAAAAGAGCGGGCTTCAAGACCGGCTGCATCACCAACAATCTGCCCGAACTCGACACCAAGGCGATGCTCGCCGCGGGCGAAAGCAAAGAAGAAGCCGATCGCATTTTGGGGAATTTCGATCATGTCATTGAATCGTCGAAGGCGGGCGTCAGGAAGCCCGAGCCGCGCATCTATGAGATGATGTGCGAAGCGCTCGCCGTCGCGCCCGGGGCCTGCGTCTTCCTCGACGATCTCGGCATCAATTTGAAACCGGCGCAGGCGATGGGCATGAGGACGATCAAGGTCCCTTTCGGCGACGTCATGCCCGCGATTGTCGAACTTGAAGCCTTGCTCGGGATTTCGCTGAAGGGTTGAACGCCGGCGCCCCGTCAGCGCTAAACCTCGACCGAGGTTTTCCGGAAAACTCGGAAACGCCGAATTCGCCCGCCCTGCTCTTTGCGCGGGGCGCAGAGGAAGTTTACGGATTTCCGCGCTGCAATAACGCCGGACTCTTCCGGAATTAAGACGCGGCGTGAAATTCGCGCGCAAGTTGAACGCGCGCGCAATAACAGCGGCGGCATTGACGAACCGTTTGCAAACGAACTTTTCCATTCCGCCAGAATACTACCGCCCGCAAAGGCGCGGATAACTTTCCACTCAGGGGCGGCGGGGCGAGCGCGGGTGCTCGTCGGCATTTAGTTGACTAGGAAATCATATAGAGATAGTTTCCAAGTCAACCATGGAGCGCGGCGATGACTTCCCTTCCTCGGATTTCGCCGCTTGGCGCGCATCTCGGCTTCTGGCTCAGGATGGTGTCCAACCATGTCTCCCACGCCTTCGCGAGCAAGCTCGCCGAGAAGGACGTGACAGTCGCCGAATGGTGCCTTCTGCGCGCGCTCTACGACAAGGCGCCGACCCCGCCCAGCCGCCTCGCGGAAGAGATGGGCATGACGCGGGGCGCCGTCACCAAGCTCGCCGACAGGCTGATCGCCAAATCGTTGATCGTGCGCAAAGCAAGCGCCGAGGACGGCCGCGCGCAGACGCTCGCTCTTACGAAGAGAGGCGCAAGCCTGACGCCGAAACTGGCGGCGCTCGCCGACCGCAACGATGCGGAATTCTTCGACTGCCTGACGCAAGCCGAGCGCGCGACTCTTGAACGGCTCCTCAAGCGCTTGGCCGAGCACAACCGCATAACAGCGACGCCGCTCAAATAATCACGGAGAATCAGATGAACGACCGTCAAAAAACAGCCGCCCGGACCTGTCTCGACGGCGCCGAAACCGGCGCGATGAGCTTCCCGGAGATCGTCGCGACGCTCATGGAGGAGGGCTTTGAAAGTTACGCCATCGACTTCCGGCGCGCATCGGCGATCTACTACCTCCCCGACGGCGAGAGCATCGAACTGCCGACGCACAGGACGGATGCGCCGGTCGCGCCAACCTTCGACGCCGCGCTCATGCAGGCCGCCATCAGGGAAGCGCAGCAGCAGGTCCCAGGCTACACATACAAGGGCTTTTGCAGGAAAGCGGCGGCGGCTGGGTGCGCGGGTTACATTGTGTCGTTTTCAGGCCGCAGGGCGCTTTATCTCGGCCGCACCGCGGAAACGCATGTGGAGCATTTTCCAAGCTAAGAGCGTCCGAAGAGCGGCCCTCGAAAACCGCCCTAACTCTTCCGTCTGAAGACGAAATCCGCCGCGCCTTTCAGCGGCTCGGCGCGGAAGCCGAAGCGATCCAGATGCGCCTTCGCGCTGGCGACCAGCTCTTTCGCCTTGCCGCGCGCGCCGTCGGCGCCGAGGAGCTTGACGAAAGTCGCCTTGTCCATGTCTGCGTCCTGCCCGACCGGCTTGCCGAGATCTTCCGCGTCGCCGAATGCGTCGAGAAGGTCGTCGACGATCTGGAAGGCGAGCCCCAGATCTTCGGCGTAGTCGGTGAGCGCGGCGACTTCTTCCGCGCTCGCCTCGCCGATAATGCCGCCGCCCATGGCGGAGAAGCGGATCAGCGCGCCGGTTTTCAGGCGTTGCAATTCCTCGATGCCGGCGAGGTCGAAATTTTTCTGCTCCGCGTAGATGTCGATCATCTGCCCGCCGACCATGCCGATCTTGCCGGACGCGCGGGCGAGTTCGAGCGCAAGCGCGCAGCGCACTTCGGCGTTCGGATGGGTCTCTTTTTCAGCGAGGATTTCGAACGCCTGCGTCAGGAGCGCGTCGCCGGCGAGGATCGCGGTGGCGTCGTCATAGGCCTTGTGGACCGATGGACGTCCGCGGCGGAGGTCCGAATCGTCCATCGCCGGGAGATCGTCATGGATCAGCGAATAGCAGTGGATCATCTCCACCGCGCAGCCGGCGCGCACCGAGCGCGCGCGCGGAACGTCGAACATGTCAGCCGCCGCGACCAGCAGGAACGGCCGCAGCCGCTTGCCGCCGTCGAGCGCGCCGTGGCGCATGGCGCCGGCGACGCGGCCGAGGGGACCGTCCCGCTCTGGCAAAAACCCGTCGAGCGCGCGCTCGACCAGCGCGGCGGTCTCGCGGATAAGACTGTCGAAAGCGGCGTCAGAGGCGGTCATGGCCCGGTTCCGTTATGAGTTCCGTGATGGCGCGAGCGCGCTCCTTAACCGCGTCCGCCCAAAGGCTCAACGGGCCCGGCGTTCGGAAACGAAACCGGAGCCCGTGCAGCCCCCGCACTGGCGCGCGATGAAGCCGGTCTTGCCTCGTCCGTCGCAGGCGCCGCAGACCGAAAGCGAAGGCCCGGCGGCGAAATAGGCTTTGAACAGGTCCGCCGGCGCGGCGATTTCGCCCTCCGGGGTTTTCGGCGCTTGGTTGGTCGCAAATTTCATCGCCCGTACTGAGCGAGCCGCCGGGAACGCGTGAATCAAGGAAGAGTCGGCGCTCAGCGCCTGCAACAGGATCAGCAAGTCCCGCCGCCAGGTGTCGAGCAGGAGCATGAAGGCGTCGCGGTTGAACTTGCCCGCCGCCTCGACCCCGGCGATCAGGTACAGCTCTCCGTTCGGCTCCAGGCTGGCGACGGAAAGGTGGAGGTTGCGGTTGACGCCTTCAACGACGCGCGCGTCGGCGCCGAATCCGACGAAACGGGCGACGAAAGCGATCTCGGTGACCCGGTCCGCTACCGGCGTCATCAGCCCGATCACGAAATTCACGCCCCGGTCCGAAACCCCGTAAAGGCCGAACCCCTCATCGTCTCCAACGTGGGTGACGGAGTCGAATCGCCCTTTCAGCGCCTCGACAACCGCGTCCCTCGGCCACTGCCCGTCGGCGAAGACAGGCTCACTCGCCGAAGGTGAAAATTTCCTGAGAATAGCCCCGAACATACCGCCCCTTACGCTCTCGCACCGCCCCGGCCCCGACCGTACACGAGGGGGTCTCCCCCGCCAACACCGCTTTCCGCCTCGCTTGTGGCCCGATTGAAACACTTCTGACCAATCCGTGTTTTGCAGCGCAGCGCGGACCGGGCTATAGAGCGGAAATCCCGGAATCGGACGCGCGGTTGCCGCCCGTTTCCCGCCGTGAAATAAAAGCGTTCGCCCGGGTTGCGGGGCTCAGGGCAAACCGCATCTATGACGTTCGCACCATCCAAGACGTTCGCATCGAAGACGTTCATCGAGGGGTAAGAGGTTAATGGCCGAACCGAAGCAATCGCTGAGGGTCATCCTGGCGCAGCCGCGCGGGTTTTGCGCCGGCGTCGAACGGGCGATCGACATTGTCGAGCGCGCCCTCGAAAAGTATGGCGCGCCGGTCTATGTCCGCCACGAGATCGTCCACAACAAGCGCGTGGTCGATACTCTGCGCGCGCGCGGCGCTATCTTCGTCGAGGAAGTCGACGAGATCCCGACCGGCGCGGTGACGATCTTCTCCGCCCACGGCGTTTCGAAGAAAGTCGAGGACGGCGCCCAGTTCAGGACGCTCGACGTCATCGACGCGACCTGCCCGCTCGTCACCAAGGTTCACAAGGAAGGCCGCCGCTACGCCGAGCGCGGCTTCGACATCGTGCTGATCGGCCATATCGGCCACCCGGAAGTCGAAGGCACGCTTGGGCAGATTCCAGGCACCGTGCATGTCCTCTCGGAAACTCACGAGGTCGAAACGCTGGAAGTCGCCGATCCCGACCGCGTCGCGTTCGTGACGCAAACGACGCTCTCCGTGAACGACACCAAGGACGTGATCGCGGCGCTCCGCAAACGCTTCCCCAACATTGTCGGCCCCGACACGCGCGACATCTGCTACGCGACGCAGAATCGCCAGACCGCCGTCATCCAGATGGCGAAGCAG
Source organism: Amphiplicatus sp. (assembly GCA_040216495.1). Classification (GTDB taxonomy): domain Bacteria; phylum Pseudomonadota; class Alphaproteobacteria; order Caulobacterales; family Parvularculaceae; genus Amphiplicatus. The sequence continues at coordinate 10,468 of JAVJPA010000123.1, forward strand.
GTCGATCTCCTCATCGTCGTCGGCGCGCACAATTCGTCGAACTCGAACCGTCTGCGCGAGATCGGCGAGAATTTCGGCGTGCCGAGCTATCTCATCGAAGACGCGACCATGCTGAAGCCGGAATGGTTCGACGGCGTCGAGAAAGTCGGCGTCACCGCCGGCGCCTCGGCCCCCGAGACACTGGTGCAGGAGGCGATCACGCGCATCAAGGAATGGCGCGCCGTCACGGTCGAGACCCTCGACGGCGTCGAAGAGAACGTTCATTTCAAACTGCCCCGCGAGCTCGCCGACGTTCCGCGCCCGAAAGACGCGATGGACGCCTGGGCCGTGGAAACCGCCTGAACAGCCGATTGAATTATAACGGCGGCGAAAAGCCGTCACGATACGGAGAATAAATATGGGTGTTTCGCTGCATCAACAGGCCCGGGTCGGCGCCTACGTCATGAAGCAGTCGCTGATGGGCAACAAGCGCTACCCGCTTGTCCTGTTCCTCGAACCCCTGTTCCGCTGCAACCTCGCTTGCCCCGGCTGCGGCAAGATCGATTACCCGGCGCCGATCCTCAACAAGCGCCTCACGGTCAAGGAATGTCTCGACGCGGTCGACGAGTGCGGCGCGCCTGTCGTCGCCATCCCCGGCGGGGAGCCGCTGATCCACAAGGACATCGGCGAGATCGTCGCCGGCATCGTCGCGCGCAAGAAATTCGTGTCGCTGTGCACCAACGCGCTGCTGCTCGAGAAGAAGCTCGATCTGTTCAAGCCGTCGCCGTTCCTGTTCTTCTCGGTCCATCTCGACGGGCTTGAGGAAGAGCACGACAAGGCGGTCGACCAGAAGGGCACCTTCCAGATCGCGGTGAAAGCGATCAAGGCGGCGCAGGCGAAAGGCTTCCAGGTCAACGTCAACGCGACGATCTTCAACAACATGACGCCCGTTCAGGTCGCGGACTATCTCGACTTCGCGACGGACCTCGGCGTCAACATCTCGATCTCGCCGGGCTACGCCTATGAGCGCGCCGAAGACCAGGATCACTTCCTGTCGCGCGAGCGCACCAAGAACATGTTCCGCGACATCTTCCGCATCGGCAAGGAGCGCGGGCGCCAGTGGAATCTGTCGCACTCGACGCTCTTCCTCGATTTCCTCGCGGGCAACCAGGAATATCACTGCACGCCGTGGGGCTCGCCGACGCGCAACGTCTTCGGCTGGCAGAAACCCTGCTACCTGCTCGGCGAAGGCTATGTCTCCTCCTTCAAGGAATTGATGGAGACGACCGAGTGGGATTCATACGGAACGGGCGAATACGAGAAATGCTCGAACTGCATGGCCCATTGCGGTTACGAGCCGACGGCGGCGATGGACGCGGTGAAGAACCCGCTGAAACTGTTCAAGCTCTCCTCGATGTTCAAGATCAAGACCGAAGGCCCGATGGCGCCGGAGATCGACCTCTCGAACGCCCGCAAGGCGGTCAACGTTCACGAGAAGATCGTCGAAGAGCAGATGTCAAAGATCGAGGCTGAAAAGAAGGCGGCGAAGCAGCCCGCCGAGGCCGCCGCGTAGGCTTTTCAGCGCCGCATCCGAGTCAGCCCCCAATTGCAGGATCGCCGGGAATTGTCCCGGCGATTTCGCGCAGGCCAACAGCACCGACATGACTCGCGTGCCGCCGTCCGGCGTCACCGCATTGAGCGCGGCGGCTGGCAGCGCGCGGCTCGCCGGATCGGCGATGGCGCGCACTGCGGCGAACGGGATGCCCGCCATGCGCGCCGCGCGCGCCGCGCCGTGGCTTTCCATGTCCACCGCGATAGCGTCGTAGCGATCGTAAAGCCGGCGCTTGGCCCCCGCCGTGGCGATGATCTCGTCGGCGCCGAACAGGATGGCGCGCTGCATCGTGGTCGCGACGGACTCCAGCGCGATGGCGGCGAGCAGGTTCGGATCGGCGGAAAACTCCTCGCCCGTCCTTGTGCGGACCGTTTCGCCGATCAAAAGATCCCCCGGCTGGAGCGACGGCGCGAGCCCGCCGGAGACGCCGACCGAGAGCACCGCCTTCGCGCCCTCTTTGCAGAACCCCTTCGCCAGCGCTTCGGCGCGCTGAGCCGAAGCGCCGGAAACGCCGATACGCAGCGCGCCCGACGACGACGCCGCGCGCACGGCGGCGGCCTCGGACTTCAGCCCGCAGATGACGGCGAGAAAAGCCATCGGCCCTCTGAACAATTTCCGACGACCGAGTTAGCGCCTAATGCGCAGGCGAATCAATGCTCGGCGGGCGCCGAGGGCGGATCAGCGCGCGCCGGCGATCTCATCGAGCAGCGCAATCGCCAGCGCCATCGTTTCCTTCGAGGCGAAGCCGTCGCGATAAACGAGATAGGCCGGATAGCTGAAGGACGGCGCGTCGTCGATCCGCGCAAGCTGCTTTGACTCGAGATACGGCGCCGCGATCCGCTCGGGGAAATACCCGGCGCCCTTCTGATCGAGAAAGATCGGAAGAGCACACG
>JAVJPA010000124.1:0-13161 GCA_040216495.1 Amphiplicatus sp.
CCGTCCCCGCCGTCCTCGCCTCCCTGCACGGCGAGGCGGCGCAGTTCGCTCACATGCCCTTCGGTCCCGAGCGCGCGGGCCATGTCGCGGACCAGCGCGCGCACATAGGCGCCCTTGCCGGTGACGGCCTCCAGCACCGCATGATCGCGGTCGGGGGTCTCGACGAGGCGCAGTTCATGGATGTCGATGAGGCGCGGGGCGAGATCGACCGTCTGGCCGTCGCGGGCGAGGTCGTAGGCGCGCTCGCCGCCGACCTTAACGGCCGAAAACTGCGGCGGCGCCTGCTCTATTTCTCCAGTGAAACGATCGAGCACGGCCTCGATTTCCGCCGCCGACGGGCGGTGGTCGGAGGTAGCGATCGCCGTCCCCTCGGTGTCGTCGGTCGTGGTCGCCGCGCCCCAGCGGGCGGTGAAGCGGTAGCGCTTCTCGGCGGCCATGATGTAGGGAACGGTCTTGGTCGCTTCGCCGAAGGCGATCGGCAACACCCCTGTCGCCAGAGGATCGAGCGTGCCCGCATGGCCCGCCTTCTGCGCCTGGAAGAGCCATTTCGCCTTCGAGACGGCCTCGGTGGAGCCGAAATCATAAGCCTTGTCGAGGATCAGCCAGCCGGAGACCGGCCGGCCTTTCGGTTTACGCTTTCCCATAATCGCCTTTGCGCTTCGCGGCCGGCCCCGGTTCGGACGGGCGCCCGCCAAAAATGAAAATTCCGCTCGCCAAGGGAGCGAAGCGACCTTCAATCAGGCCCGTCTTACCCGGTCAATCGTCTTTTCCGTCGCGGGCGAGGTCGCGGGCGACTTCGGGGCTCGCCAGCAGTTCGTCGATGCGGCGCGCTTCGGAAAAGCTCGCATCGGCGACGAATTTCAGCGCCGGGGTGAATTTGAGGTCGATCCTCTTGCCCAGAAGGCCGCGCAGGAACGGCGCGCTCTTGTTGAGCGCCGCGACGACTTCGGATTCATGGCCGCCGCCCAGCGGGGTGACGAACGCCGTCGCCTGCTTGAGATCGGGGCTCGCCCGTACTTCGCTCACCGTGACCGAGACGCCCGAAAGCGCAGGATCGCGCAGATCCTCGCGCTGGAAAATCTCGACCAGCGCATGACGGATCAATTCGCCGGCGCGGAGTTGGCGCTGCGAGGGGCCTTTGGCGGAGGTGAAGCGGTTTGCCATCGGGTGAACTTAGGCCGCGCAACGGCGCGATTAAAGGGCGGGCGCGCTGACTGCGCAAAATTACGCGTCAGTCAGCGCCAGACCCGCGGGTCGGTGTCGATCAGACTAAGGATGACGGAATCGCGCACGCCGATATGAGTGCTCCAGTTGGCGCGGGCGACGCCCTCGCGCTGAAAGCCGAGCCGTTCGAACACGCGCAGCGACCCGATATTGTCCGGATCGACATCGGCGAAGATGCGCCTTGCGCCGCGCTTGTCGAAGGCTTCGTCGATGGCGATGGCGAGCGCGCGGGCGGCGAGGTTTTTGCCGCGCGCCTCGGGACAGACCATGCAGGCCGCCTCAAAGATATCGCGCCCGCGCGGAAAGAGGCCTATGCGCCCGAGCGCCGGCCCGTCCGGCGCCTCGACGATGACCCACGTCGTCTCCTCGAAGCCCTTGTTCCATTCCCTCATCAAGGCGACCGTCTCTTCGACAGTCGCGAAGGCCGGGCCGGTCATGTAGGTGCAGCTTTCCTCGTCGCCCCAGATCGCATGCAGCGCGGGACCGTCGCGGTCGGGATCGAGGGGGCGGAGGCGGATTCCGTCGAGATTCAACATAGGAAATCCGCCTACGGACAAATTACAGCGTCCGCGTCACCTTTTCCACCGAGAAGCATTCGATGACGTCGCCGGCCTTGAGATCTTCGTAGTTGGCGAAGCTCATGCCGCATTCTTGGCCGACCGGCACTTCCTGAACGTCATCCTTGAACCGCTTGAGCTGCGAAAGCTCGCCTTCGTGGATGACGGTGTCGTCGCGGATGAGGCGGACTTTCGCGCCGCGCCGGACGACGCCTTCGGTGACGCGGCAGCCGGCGACCTTGCCGGTCTTGGTGATGTTGAAGACTTCGAGAATCTGCGCGTTGCCGAGGAAGGTCTCGCGCAGCTCCGGATCGAGCATGCCGGAAAGCACGCCCTTGATGTCGTCGAGAAGGTCGTAGATCACCGAGTAATAGCGGATCTCGACGCCCTGCCGCTCGGCCGCCTCGCGCGCGTCCTTGTTGGCGCGCACGTTAAAGCCGAGCACAGGCGCCGACGAGGCGCCGGCGAGAATGACGTCCGATTCCGAAATGCCGCCGACGCCCGTGTGCAGCACGCGCACGCGCACTTCCTCGGTCGACATTTTCTCGAGCGAGCCGACGATCGCCTCGACCGAGCCCTGCACGTCGCCCTTGATGACGATCGGCAGTTCCTTGATTTCGGCGTCGCGAAGCTGCGACATCATCTGTTCGAGCGACGAGCCGGCGAGTTTTGCGGACGCCTTCTCGCGCTTCTTGCGGGCGCGGAAGTCGGCGACTTCGCGCGCGCGCGCTTCGTTTTCCACGACCGCGAACTGGTCGCCCGGCTCCGGCACGCCGTTAAGGCCGAGAATCTCGACCGGCATCGCCGGCAGGGCCGCCTGAATCTGCTGGCCGCGCTCGTCGGTAAGGGCGCGCACCCGGCCCCATTCGGAGCCGACGACGACGATGTCGCCGCGCTTCAGCGTTCCCTTCTGCACGAGGAAGGTCGCGACCGTGCCGGGGCCCTTGTCGAGGCGCGCCTCGACCACCGAGCCTTCGGCCAGCCGGTTGGGGTTCGCCTTGAAATCGAGAAGCTCCGCCTGCAGAAGAATGGCCTCAAGGAGGCCGTCGAGATTGGTTTTCTTCAGCGCCGAAACCTCGACATCCTGCACGTCGCCGCCGAGGGATTCGACCTGGATCTCGTATTGAAGAAGATCGGTGCGGACTTTCTGCGCGTTGGCCTGCGGCTTGTCGATCTTGTTGATGGCGACGATGATCGGCACGCCCGCCGCCTTGGCGTGATTAATCGCCTCGACGGTCTGCGGCATGATCGAATCGTCCGCCGCGACGACGATGATGACGATGTCCGTCACCTTGGCGCCGCGGGCGCGCATCGCCGTGAACGCGGCGTGGCCCGGCGTGTCGAGGAACGTCACCTTGCGGCCGCCGTCGAGCTCGACCTGATAGGCGCCGATATGCTGGGTGATGCCGCCAGCCTCGCCGGCGACCACGTCGGTCTGGCGCAGCGCGTCGAGCAGCGACGTCTTGCCGTGGTCGACATGGCCCATGATGGTGACGACAGGCGGACGCGGCTGGAGGTCTTCCGGCGCGTCGGCCTGCGAGAACAGGCCTTCTTCGACATCCGATTCCGAAACGCGCTTCGGCGTGTGGCCGAGATCCTCGACGATGAGCTGCGCCGTGTCGGCGTCGAGCACGGCGTTGGCGGTCACCATCTGGCCCTGCTTCATCAATTCCTTGACGAGATCGACCGCGCGCATCGACATGCGCTGGGCGAGCTCTTGCACCGTGATGGTTTCAGGAATGATCACCTCACGGACGATCGCCTGCCCCGCGCCGCGCGACTGGCGGGCGAGCTTCTCGCGCTCTCTCGCGCGCTTGACCGACGCGAGCGAACGCTGGCGGTCGCCGTCCTCCATCAGATTGCCGACGGTGAGCTTGCCGGCGCGCCGGCGCGGCTCTTCCTTCTCTTTCGCCTTCACCGCATCGCGGCGGTCGTCGGTCGGCTTGCGCTTGACGCGCGCGGCTTCCTTGTCGTCGTCGAGAGGGACGCGCTTGGTCTTGAGGCGCCCGCCGAGCTGGGCGAGCGGGTTGTCGGCTTCGGCGGTGATCTTGACGGCGGCTTCCCGGTCGCGGTCGCCCTTGCCGCGCGCTTCGGCTTTCGCGCCCTGACGGCGGCGGCGTTCTTCTTCTTCCGCTTCGAGCGCGAGGCGCGCTTCTTCTTCGGCGCGCCGGCGCGCTTCGGAATCGCGCGCGCGCTTCTCTTCTTCTTCGGCGATGCGCTGGCGGTCGACTTCAAGCTTTTTCAGCTCGTCGGCTTCGCGCGCTTCGCGTTCGACACGTTCGGCGTCGTCGCGCTTGCGGCGCGCTTCCTCTTCCTTGCGCGCCTGGATAAGCGCGGCGGCGCGCGCCTGTTTTTCATCTTCGGACAGGGTTCTGAGGACCGCGCCCTGACGCTTGTCCTCGGGCTCCCTCGACGGCGCGCTCTTCGACGCCGGTTCAGGCGCGCTCTTTTTCTCAAGCGGCTTCGCCTCGACGTCCTTGCCCCCCGGCGCGCCGATGCGGCGTCGCTTGGTCTCGACAACGACCGTCTTGGTGCGCCCGTGCGAGAAGCTCTGCTTCACGGCGGCCGTCTCCGTGCGCCGGAGCGACAGAGGCTTGCGGCCAGGTTTGGAGCCGGAATCAGTTTTCGTTTCGACGTCGTCGCTCATCAAATCTCCGTTTCGCCGCTCTCGGGCGGCGGACTTCCGCGGCGGAACCCGTGTCCGCCTGTCAAAAGCCGCACTGGACATACCGCCCAACACGGCTGCGGTCCACCGTGGCGCGCGAAAAGCCGCGCGCCCGGCGTCTTACTCAATCCCCCGCTTCCGCCAGCGGCCGTCCGGCGAAAACGCGCCGGAATCCGTCGAGCCGCCTTGCTTCGCGCAGCAACCGCTCCGCTTCCGGCCCGGCTAGCACGGCGGCGTGCACGACGCCGTCTTTGCCGAGCGCCGCCGACTGCGCCGCGGCGCTGAAGGCGCGGATCACCGGCAGGCTCCCCGCAAGGCCGGCGAGTTTTCCCGCGCCGTCCTCGCCCGCCTCGGCCGCCGTCAGCAGCACGGAAGCGCGCCGTTCTTTCAGCGCGCCGCGCACCTGGTCGAACCCGGCGACCGCCTTGCCGGCGCGGCGCGCCAGACCAAGAGCGGCGAGCGCGCGCGCCTCAAGACCGGCTTCGACCGTGTCGGCGAGCGACCCGCCTGCAAGTTTCGCCGGCGCCTTGAAGGCCCGCGCGAATAATCCTTTCGCGGCCGCCTTCTCCACCGCCACCCGCGTCGCCAGAACCCAGGCGCCGCGTCCCGGCAGCTTCGCCGCAAGATCCGCCGTCACGCAGCCCTCCGGGTCGAGCACGAAACGCACAAGCGTCTCCGGCGTTCCCTCAGCGCCGGTCGCTATGCAGGTGCGCGCCGGCGTCCGGCGCGCGGATGGTTCAGGCGCCCGGTCCAGCCGCAACCTCCTCTTCCGCCGGCTCTTCAGCCGCGACGAGATCTTCTTCGCTGATCCAGCCCGCCGTAACGCGGGCGCGCATGATCAGCGCTTCGGCGTTTTCCGCCGAAATCTTGTAGCGCTCGAGGATGCCGTCATAGTGCTTCCTCTCGCCGTCGACGCGCTCGGTCCAGCCGGTGAGGTCGTCCGTCGCGCAGCCGGCGAGATCCTCGATGGTCTTGATGTCGTTTTCGCCGAGCGTCACGACCATCTTCAGATCGAGCCCTTCGGTCTCGGCGAGCGCGTCATCGACGCCAAGCTCGACGCGGCGCGCATCGAGCTTCTTGGCCTCTTCGGCGAGATAGTCGTTGGCGCGCGCCTGCAATTCCTGCGCGGTTTCTTCGTCGAGACCTTCGATGTCGGTCAGTTCATCGGCCTCGACAAAGGCGATCTCCTCGATCTTCGAGAAGCCTTCCGACACGAGCAGGCCCGCCATCATGTCGTCGACATCGAGCGCCAGCATGAACAGTTCGGAGCGCACGCGGAATTCTTCCTGGCGCTTCTTCGACTCTTCTTCCTCGGTCATGATGTCGATCTCGAAGCCGGTGAGCTGCGAGGCGAGGCGCACGTTCTGGCCGCGACGGCAGATGGCGAGCGACAACTGCTCCTCCGGCACCACGACCTCGATGCGGTCGGTCTCCTCGTCGAGCACGACCTTGGAGACTTCCGCCGGGGCGAGCGCGTTGACGACGAAGGTCGCCTGGTTCTCGTTCCACGGCACGATGTCGATCTTCTCGCCGCCGAGCTCGTTGACCACCGCCTGAACGCGGCTGCCGCGCATGCCGACGCAGGCGCCGACCGGGTCGATGGAGCTGTCCTTGGACCACACGCCGATCTTGGCGCGGCTGCCCGGATCGCGGGCGACGGCCTTGATCTGGATCACGCCGTCATAGACTTCCGGCACTTCCTGCTCGAACAGCTTGGCCATGAATTGCGGATGCGAGCGCGACAGGAAAATCTGCGGGCCGCGCGGCTCGCGGCGCACATCCATGATGAAGGCGCGGACGCGGTCGCCGTTCCTGTAGGCTTCGCGCGGCAACTGCTGGTCGCGGCGGATCACCGCTTCGGCCTTGCCGAGATCGACGATCACATGGCCGTACTCGACGCGCTTGACGATGCCGTTGACGATCTCGCTCATGCGGTCCTTGAAGTCTTCATACTGACGATCGCGCTCGGCTTCGCGGACCTTCTGGGTGATGACCTGCTTGGCGGCCATCGCCGAAACCCGGCCGTAGTCGAAGGGCGGCAGCGGCTCGGAGATGAAATCGCCGACCTTGGCCGCGGGGTTTTTGTGCTGGGCTTCTTTCAGGGAAATGTGCGTGTGGTCGTCCTCGACCGTCTCCACGACTTCGAGCAGGCGCCACAGGCGCGTTTCGCCGGTCTTCGGGTTGATCTCGGCCTTGACGTTGGTCTCGTGGCCGTAGCGCGAGCGCGCGGCGCGGGCGAGCGCGTCCTCCATCGCCTCGATCACGAGCGCGCGGTCGATCGACTTCTCGCGCGCGACCGCATCGGCGATCTGGATGAGCTCCAGCCTGTTCGCGCTAACGGCGTTCATTGCATGTCTCCATTGGCATATTCATTTTCAGTCTCCTTGGCGGCGTGCTTGGCCGCGTTCAAACTTTCCCGGATCAGCGCATCGGTGAGGACGAGTTTGGCGGTTTCGATCCATTCGAACGGGATCAGCGCCGTCTCCTCCTCGCCTTCGATGTCGAGGCAGATCTTGTCGTCTTCGACGCCGGCGAGAACCCCGGCGAACCGCTTGCGGTTCTCGACCATGCGGTCGAGTTCGAGCTTGGCCTCGTAGCCCTGCCACTCCTCGAAATCTTTCAGTCTCGTCAGCGGGCGGTCGATGCCCGGCGACGACACTTCGAGCCTGTACGCGCCGGAAATCGGATCGGCTTCTTCGAGCACCGGCGAGAGGGCGCGAGAGAGACGCGCGCAATCCTCCGCGCTCATCGTTTTGTCGGCGCGCTCGGCCATCACCTGAAGCGTCAGCTCCTTGCGGCCCGAGAGCCGCACGCGCACGAGTTCGAACCCGGTCTCGGCGACGACGGGTTCTATTAACTCTACGATCTTTTTCTCGATCGGCTGCAGAACGGGGCTCCGGTTAACTCGAGCTGGTAACGAAAAAGCGGGCCCCGCGGGGCCCGCTTTCGAAAAGCTCGATAGCGTGTTGGGCGCAATATAGGGCGCCGGATCGGCTTTGTCAGCCCCCGGGGGCTCCCGGCGGCGCTGAGGTTAACAAAGCCCTAATTTCCGGCGTGAAACTTGAAGGAAAGCCTGGCGAAGCTTCGAGCAATCGCCCCAATGGCCCGCCAGCGGTACGGCATCGCCCTTATTGTGTTTCTTTTTGCGACGGCGTTCGGCGCGCTGATGGCGTTTCTGACCGGCCTTTCCGAAGGCGCGCGCGCCAGTTACGCCCCCGCCTCCGAGCGCATCGCCCTTTCCCATCTCGATGCGACCGAACCCGTCTGGGACTGCGCTTCGTTCGGCGGCGGGCCGGGCCTTCCCGGCAATATGGCTGAGCGGGTCTGCGGCGAGAAAATCTCCAGAAGGAGCCGCCCCTGCACGCCGCTGCGCCGGGCGCTGGCGCAGACCATCGCCGACGATGCGCTGGCGGGCGGCCCTTCGAGCGGCTCGCGCGCGCCGGATTTCTTCGCGCCGCAAGCGCCTGAAGGCGCGCCGGAGATGCGGCTCGCAGGCGCTGACGCTCTGGGCGCGCCGACGATCATCGGCTCGCCCGTCAACCCGTTCCTGCTGGTCGGCGGCTCTCCGGGCCGGCCCGGCGTTCCTGTCGATCCGACCGCCCCGACGGGACCGCCCATCGACCCGCCCGCGGAAGTGCCCCTGCCGGGAGCGCTGCCTTTCATGGCGACAGGCATCGCCGGCTTTTTCCTCGCCCGCCGCCGCAAGCGGACGGCGTAGGCGACTCTCCCGCTGGCCTCCCGCTGGATTTTCCGGCGCCCATCGGCGATGCTCGGCCCAGCGCACGGGGCCGCTTGTCGGAGGCGCGGGGACACGAGGGGATAACGCAATGATCGGACGGTTTCTCGCCATGGTTCTCGGCCTCGCCGGCGCCGGGCTCGGCTCGCAGGCGCCGGGATTCACGCTGCAATACATGCAGAACCTCACGGGCCGGGTCGATGAGCTCCGGCCGATCGTCGAGCAGTTCGACGCCGATGTCGGCCGCTACGGCTATACGAGAGAAGGCGCGCTCATCGAATGCGAGACCGCGACCGGCCTCCTCGACGCGCTGTGCGGCGGCTATGCGGGGACCATCGCGCGCTACGAGATTCTCGCCGCGCATCTCGCCGAGCTTGAAGCGGCGGGACCGTATGCAAGGCCGCTGGTCGTGGCGCGGGGCGCGGCCGAGAACCCGGTCATCCGTGACATCGCTGACTCGGCGATGACGCAGTTCAAGCCCGCGCTCCCCGTCACCCCGGACGGCGCGGCTTATGCGGGCGGCGGCTTCGCGGCCGTCTGGGGAACGCTGTCTTTCGTCTTCGGCCTTTTCGGCGCGATGACCGGCCGGCGGCGTTACGCCTGAACGCGAGTCCGGCGCGCAATGAACGCGCACAATAAACAGAGGCCGCCGCAACCATGCGGCGGCCCTGTTTCCTGACGGCGAGACTTTAGCGGCGGTCTTTGGTCGCCTTCTTGGCGGCGTCCTGAACGTCGCCGGCGCCCTTGCGGGCCTTGCCTTCGGCGTTGTCGAGATGGCCTTCGGCCTCAAGGCGTTTGTCGCCGGTCAGTTTTCCGGCGGCTTTCTTGAGATTTCCTTCGGTCTCTTTCATCGAGCCTTTGACGTGCTGTTTGTTCATGGCGGTTCTCCATTGCGGAACGCAATGAAGGAAGAACACCGGCGCCATCGCCCGGTTCCGCCCTTGGGTCAGCTTCCGGCGGATTTGAAATGCGCATCCAGAAAATCGAGGATCGCCGGCCAGTCGCGGTCAAGAATGCCGTGGGTGTCATTGCGCAGCCAGTAGGCGATGTCGGCTGAGGCGTTGAAATCCTTCATTCCCGCCTGATCGAGCCCCTTCACGCCGTAAAGCTCGTAGACAGGATCGGCGCCGGCGGCGGCGCGGAACGTCCCGTTCGGGTCCGACCATACGTCGCGGCGCGCATTGCCGAGAAAAATCGGCCGCGGCGCGATCAGGGCGAGCAACTGGTGCTGGTCGACGGGCAGCTCTTCCTCCCGGCCCGCATAATTGTCGTAGGCGGTGGCGAACCAGTGCGGAAAACTTTTGGTGATCTGCCTGACGGTTTCGCCCTTCTTGTCGCGGTTGAGCGCGGCGCCGCCGGTTCCCGACTGGTTGGCGATCACCGCGTCGACGCGCGGGTCGAACGCGGCGGCGACGAGCGCCGCCTTGCCGTAGCGCGAATGGCCGAAGGCGATAAGGCCGTGCTGGTCGATGCGCGGGTCGCTCTCCAGCACGTCGAGAATGCGCGAATAGACCCAGCCCCACGCCGCGATCGCGCCCCAGCGCGTGTCGCTTTCAGCGCGCGGCGGCGCGAGCGCATCGAGCGCGTCGAGCCCGGCGCGGCGGCGGTCGGGCACGACCTCGCTCGGATAGATTGCGGCGATGGCGTATCCGCGCGCCAGAAACTCCCTGATCGGCGGCGTGCGCACATAGCGGCGGAAGACGAGCTTCATGAGCTGCGAGCCGATCCCGCCATTGCAGGAGACGCCGGGGCCCCCGCTCGACACGGCCGGGCGCGTCGTCTCCTCCGGCAGAGGGCAGAATGTCTGTATCAGGACGACCGGGACCGGCCCCGCCGCGTCCGCCGGCAGCAGCAGGTCGAGCCGGAACACGTCGGAATCGGCCGCTTCGTCGTCGAAGGTCGCCGAGACTTGCAGGCTGTATTCCTCAAGCACGCCCGCGCCGCCGAACGCCGCCCCGTCGAGAACGCGATGCTCCAGCACCCGCGTTTCGGAAGCGTCCGGGTAATAGCCGTAAATGTGCCGCTGAAACGCCTCGCGCAGGGCCGGGGCGCGGCTCTCCTCCCACTGCGCCACGCTCTCGACAGGCGGCGCGCCCTCAAATGCGCCAAGCACGGGGGGCGTCGCCGCGGGGCCCGTCACGTCGAACGAGGCCCAGGCCAGCGACACCTGCGCGCAGCCGCCCGGCGCGAGAAGAAGCCCCGCCAGGGCCAGCGCCCCCGCCGCCGCCCGCACGCCCGCACCCACGCCAGATCCCGCTCGCATCCGATCCCCTGCCGTCTTCGACTCAGCTTTTGGGAGCCTTGTAGCGCGCGTCGAGAAATTCCAGAAACGCCGGCCAATCCTCCTTGACGACCCCGTGCGTGCCGGGGCGGATCCAGAAGGAAAGGTCAGCCTGCGGATTGAAGCGGTCAAGCCTTTCCTGGTCGAGCCCATTGGAGCCGTAGAGCGCGTAAGCCGGGCTCGCCGCTTTCGCCGCCCGGAAGGCGCCGTTGGGGTCCGACCAGACATCGCGCCTTGCGTTGCCGAGGAAAACCGGACGCGGCGCGATCAGGGCGAGGAGCTCGTGCTGATCGACCGGCAGCTCCGCCTCGCGGCCGGCCATTTCAGCGTAACGGGCGGAGAACCAGTGCGGATAGTCGCGGGTGATCGCGCCGACGCTTTCGCCTTTCTTGCGGCGGTTGAGCGAGGCGCCCCCGGTGCCGGACTGGTGCGCGATGACGGCGTCGATGCGCTTGTCCCAGGCGGCGGCGACCAGCGCCGCCTTGCCGTAGCGCGAATGGCCCCAGGCGACGAACCCGTCATTATCGAGGCGTTCGTCCGTCTCAAGAACATCGACGGCGCGAGAAAACAGCCAGCCCCATGCGGCGACCGCGCCCCAGCGGGTTTCGTCATCGGCATGTCCGGCGGAAAGCGCGGCGAGCGCTTCCAAGCCCGGCCCGCTTGAATCCGGCACCGCCTCGCTCGGGTAAAGCGCGGCGATGGCGTAGCCCCGCGCAAGGATGGTCTCGACCGGCGGCGTCGCGATATAGCGGCCGAACACATAGGTCATGAGGCCGGACATGAACTCGCCGCTTTGGCAGAAATCGCCGTCGTCGAGACGCGCGACGCCTGCATGGGGGATCGTGCTGGTGCGCGGGCAGAAGGATTCCATCATGATGACCGGAACCGGGCCGCTGGCGCCCGCGGGCGCGAGAACGTCGATGAAGAAAGGCTTCGTCGACCGCGTCTCGCCGCCGAACGTCGCCGACGCGACAAGCTCATATTCCTCGAGAACCCCCGCGCCGCCGAAAGCGGCGGCGTCGATGGTCCGATGACTGATGATTTCCGTGGACGACGCATCAGGCATGGCGCCGTAAACATAGTCCTCGAACGCCGCGCGGCGCGCCGGCGCCTGTTTCGTCTCCCAGTCTTCGGCTGTCGGCGTTTCGTCAGCGAACAGGGGCGGCGACGCATCCGGCCCGCCGCCGCTCAGATCCGCCCAGGCGAGCGTCATCTTCGCGCAGCCGCCGGCGAGAATCATCAGGCAGGCGACGAAAACCAGTTTCGCTTGACGCATCGCAAAGCCCCGCTTTTGGCGCGACCCTCGCTGAGCCGCGCCGCCGCCGCAAGTAACAACAAGGTCAGCGCTGCGTTCCCGAACCTTATTTCCGCAGGAACCGGAGATAGGCGGGCGGGCGGCCATGCGCGCGCCCCTTCGCCTCGTAGCGGGTTTTCGGCCAGTCCTCCGGCGGCTCGCGCCAATCGGCGGCCCGCATCGCCGTCCATTCGAAGGCGGGCGCGTTTTGCGCATGCATCAAGGTCCAGCGCACATAGTCCGGCACGTCGGACGCGACGCGCAGTTCGCCCCCCTTCTTCACCAGCCGCGCCGCCTCCGCAAAGAACCACGGCGAGATCATCCGCCGCTTGAAATGCCGCTTTTTCGGCCACGGGTCGGGATGCAGCACATAAAGCCGGACGAGCGAGGCGTCTGGCAACGCCTCCATCAGCGGGCGCGCATCGCCGAAATGGATGCGGACGTTTTCAAGCTTCTCCTCCTCGATCCTCACGAGGAGCTTGGCGACGCCGTTGACGAAGGGCTCGGCGCCGATGAAGCCGCGCGCCGGTTTCAGCGCCGCCTGAAACGCCAGATGCTCGCCGCCGCCGAACCCGATTTCGAGTTCTATTTCCTCCGACTGCGGAAAGATTTTTCCCGGATCGACGGCCCCCGCCCTGGGATCGGGCATGGCGACGCGCGGCAGCAAGTCCTGCATCAGCCGCTCCTGTCGCGGCTTCAGCGGCTTGTCCTGCCGGCGGCCATAGACCTTGGCGATATAGCCGGACGCGGGTTTTTTGGCGGCGGTCACTGCGGCGTTCCTTGAGGCGCGAATGGCGCGTATGCTATAGCGGCGGGCGACAAACAAGACTGAGGCAGGCGAAAGCGCGATGTCGAAAAAACTGTTCGCTTTGCAGGACAGGCTTCGCCTCCATGCGCTGACCTTTCCCGAAGCCCATGAGGATCATCCCTGGGGTCATGTCGCGATCAAGGTCAGGAAGAAAGCTTTCGTGTTCCTGAGCGGCGGCGAGCTTTTCGAGGGCAAGCTCGGTATGACCGTGAAGCTGCCTGTCTCCGGCGAGATGGCGCTGACGCTGCCCTATATGGAGCCCGCCGGTTACGGGCTCGGGCGCTCGGGCTGGGTGACGATGCGGCTCGGTCCGAAGGACCCGGTCGATAGCCGCATGTTCAAGGATTGGATCGCGCAAAGCTACCGCGCCGTCGCGCCGAAGACGCTGGCGAAGAAGGCGGGGTGAGCGCGTCCGGGTTTCATCCTTTGAGACGCCTCGAAAAAACCTCCGTCCTCGGATCGAAGAAAACACGATCCTGCTACGGATCATGACAGGCGTTAACCATCCATCCTTTTGAAACGCCGCCGCGTTCGCCTTTGGGATGTATTTCATCCACCCCCTTTGCGGCCTCACTTATGATGGTCCCCGTCCTTCG
>JAVJPA010000125.1:0-2581 GCA_040216495.1 Amphiplicatus sp.
CCGCGCCAAGCGCAAGAAAGCCGTCAGCGCCAACCCGGTCGACGACATTCCTGGCGTCGGCGCGGCGCGAAAACGCGCCCTCCTCCATCATTTCGGCTCGGCCAAAGCCGTCGCCCGCGCCAAACCCGAAGACCTGATGGCGGTCGAAGGCGTCTCGAAAGCGCTGGCGCAGCGAATTTACGATTTCTTCCACGGCGGATAATTTTTAACGGAGAGGCTGATGTCAGTATCGCTGCTCGGATTCTGCTGGGACGCCTCGTCGTCGCACGCGCGCGGACCGGCGCTGGCGCCGCCGCTGGTCATGGCGCTGCTCGATACGGACATATCGTCCGACTACAGCCTGTCGGGCGTGCGCCTCAGCGACGTGGCCGCGGAACGGACGATCCCGACGCTGTCGCGCGACGGCGAAGCCGCGCGCGATCAGATCACCGACACTGTCGCGGCCGCGATCCGCGCGGGGCATCGCCCGCTCAGCCTCGGCGGCGATCATTCGGTGACGTTTCCAATCCTGAGCGCCATTCACGCCGCGCACGGTCCCGTCAACCTTCTCCATATCGACGCGCATCAGGACATGTACGAGGCTTATGAAGGCGATCCGTTCTCGCACGCTTCCCCCTTCGCCCGCGCGCTCGAAGCCGGGCTGATCGGCAATCTTGTGCAAGTCGGCATTAGGAGCACAAGCCCCGAAATCCGGGACGGCGCGCGCGAGCGCGGCGTCGTCGTGCTCGAGGCGGAGGACTGGCGCGACATTCCCTACGACCGGCTCAAGGCGCCGCTCTACGTGTCGATCGATCTCGACGGGCTCGATCCCGCGTTCGCGCCCGGCGTTTCGCATCCCGAGCCCGGCGGTCTCTCGACACGGGAAGTCATTTCCATGCTGACTAAACTGCAAGCGCCGCCCATCGGCGCCGATATTGTCGAGCTCAATCCGGAAAAGGACGTGAACCTGCTGACGGCCCATCTCGCCGTGCGGCTGGTCAAGGAGCTGGCGGCGATGATGGCGACGGACGCCTGATTAGCGTTTGTAAACCGTCCGTCCGCGCGCAATCGTCTCGAGGATGGGAATATCCTTCAACGCATCCGGATCGGCGGCGAGCGGGTTTTCGCCGAGGATGACGAAGTCGGCGCGCTTGCCCGGCGTGATCGAGCCCTTCTCGTCTTCCTCGAAATACTGATACGCCGCGCCCTGCGTTATCGCGTAGAGTCCTTCCATCACCGTCGCGCGCTGATCGGGGCCGAGAACATAACCGCTGCGCGTCTTGCGATTCACGGTGACCCAGAGCAGCCGCATCATGTCAGGAGGGATGATCGGGGAGTCATTGTGGACTGTAAAGGGAACGCCCTTCTCTATCGTCGTGCGGATCGGGCTGATACGGGACGCTCGTTCCTCGCCTAGAATTTTGCGGTGCCAGTCGCCCCAGAAGAACGGATGCGCGGAAAAGTAGGAGGGTATGACGCCGAGCGCCTTCGTCCGGTCGATCTGGTCGTCTCGCATCATCTGCGCGTGGATCATGACTGTGCGGTGATCGCGCGGCTGTTCGCCCAGCGCATCGCTGACGCCCTCCAGCATCATGTCGATCGCCGCGTCGCCATTGGCGTGAATGAGCAGCGGAACGCCCCTCTCGAAGAACGGGTGCGACAGGGTCTGAAACGTCTCAGCCGGCATCGCCGGATAGCCGCGATAATCGGCGTCCTCGCCTTCCGGCGTCTCAAAATAGGGCTCGGTCAGATAGCCGGTCTTGCCCTGGATCGACCCGTCTAGAACGAACTTGCCGCCGCCGACGCGAAAGCCTCCGGCATAGTCTTCAGCGCGCAAATCAGCGCGCTGCTCCTCCGTCATCGCGATAAGGAGCGGATAAGCGACAAGATCGATGGGCAGCGGCTCGCGCGCCGCCGCCTCGCGCATCATCGCCACATCGCGCATCATCGCGCCGCCGTCCTGCGCCGTGGTGACCCCGTAGCTCGCATAAAGATCGAGCGTCTTTCGCAGTTCGTCCTCGAAACCGTCATTGACGAGAATACGCTCAAGCATCGGCCGTTGCGCCGTCGCCTCTTCGAGCACGCCGTTTGGCTCCTGCGTTCCCGCCCTGCGCTGGATGCGCCCGCCGGCGGGATCCGCCGTCGCGGCGTCGTACTTGTAGACGGTCAGCGCCGCCGAATTCATCGCTGCGAGATGAAACGAGACATGCGCCAGCAGGATCGGATGGTTCGCGGAGACGGCGTCGAGATCGTCCCTTGTCGGATGGCGCTGATCGGACAGCAGCGATTCATCGTAGCCGTAGCCGATCACCCACTGGCCCGGCGGAATATTCTTCGCCGCAATCTCCTCGCGAAGGAGCTTCTGGATGCCCGCGATGCTTTTCGCGGTCCCTACAGGCGGCGAAGACAGATTGACCAAGTTGATCAGTCTCGCCTGAACCGCGACATGCCCATGCGCGTCGATAAAGCCGGGCAACAGAGCATGATCGCCAAGGTCGACGACGCGCGTGCCGCTCGTTCGCCGTTCCAGAATCTCTTCAGCCGGGCCGACAGCGGCGATGCGATCCCCTCCGACCGCTACGCCCGTCGCTTCGGTTCCATC
>JAVJPA010000126.1:0-15348 GCA_040216495.1 Amphiplicatus sp.
CTCGGCCTCGCCATCGCAAGGAGGCTGGTGCGCGCCATGGGCGGCGACATCGCGCTCGAAAGCGCGCCGGGCGAAGGCAGCGTCTTTTCATTCACGACGCCGCTGAAAGCCGCCGGCGAACCGCCCGACGCGCCGGAGATCGCCTGCAAGACCGTCGTCGTCGCGACCGCCTCCCCGGCTCTTGCGGGCGTCCTGCGCGCGCAGCTTGAAGCCTATGGCGTCGGAACGGTCCGTGTAGAGAGCGATATTGAAGGCGCCGCAAGAGCGCTTGAGGGCGCCGCGAACGCGATGCTGCTCTGCGACCTCGCCATCGCCGATGCGGGCGGGCCGGCGCTCGCCCGCGGCGCCTGGCGCGCGCTGGCGCTGGTCGCCGCCAATGAACGCAGCGCGCTTGAACGGCTGCGCGGCGCCGGGTTCGACGGCTATCTCATCAAGCCGATCCGCCAGACGACCCTCTTGCGCGAGCTCGCGCGCGGCGCCGGCCCCGTTCCGCCGGCCGCGCCGCGCCCGGCTCTGACCGAAACCAGCGGACCCGGCCCGAGACCGGCGTCGCCCGCAACCCGCCTGCGCGTGCTGCTCGCCGAAGACAACCAGATCAACGCCGTGCTCGCCACCGCACTCATCAAGCGCGCGGGCCATCATGTGGATGTCGCCGTCAACGGCGCCGAAGCGCTCGATGCGCTCAGGCGCGCGCGCTACGACGTCATCTTCATGGACATGCACATGCCGGAAATGGACGGGCTCGAAGCGGCGGCGCGCATCAGGAAGCTTGGCCCGCCGCTGAGCCGCATCCCCATCGTCGCGCTCACCGCCAACGCCATGGCGTCGGACCGCCAGAAATGCGTCGCCGCCGGCATGGACGATTTCCTCTCCAAACCGTTCGACCCGGCCGACCTCCACGCCATGCTGGAGAAATGGGCGGCGCACTCGGCGAAAGAGACCGTTGAAGCGGCATCGTAACCCGCGCGCAATTATCCCGCCTTCTATTTGACACGAAGCGCCCTAAGCTCGCCGTTTCGCCAGCGCAAGAGTCCCCGCCATGACAGCAACGCCCGACCAGAGCGCCGAACCGCGCAAATCCATCCTTGAGGCGTTGAAAGCTTATCTTACGCCGCGCGGTCTCGTGATGCTGCTCTTCGGCTTTTCGTCGGGGCTGCCATTTTACCTGATCTTCCAGACGCTCTCGATCTGGCTTCGCGAAGAAGGCGTGTCGCGCAGCGAGATCGGCCTTTTCGCCTGGGTCGGCTTCGCATTCACGATCAAATTCCTATGGGCGCCGGTCATCGATCGCGTTCCAGTCCCGCTCCTCGAAAAGAAAATCGGACGTCGCCGCGCCTGGATGGCGGTGGCGCAGATGGGCGTCGCGGCGGCGCTGCTCGCCATGTCGTTCGCCAATCCCGCCTCAAGCCTTGTCTATGTAGCCATCGCCGCTATCGCTATCGCCTTCGCGTCTGCGACTCAGGACATCGCTGTTGACGCCTGGCGCATCGAAGCAGCGCCAGTCGAAGAGCAGGGCATGATGGCGGCGATGTATCAGTACGGGTATCGCACAGGCCTTTTCATCGCCGCGTCTGTCCCGCTCATCATCGCCGACAACATCAACTGGCCTTTCGCGTATCAAACCATGGCCGCGATGATGAGCATCGGGTTTCTCGCGGCGCTATTTGCGCCGCGCGTCGAAGCGGGCCGGTACGAACCGCCGAAACGTCTTCCGCCCGTTCAGATGCTGAGAGAATCCATCATCGGCCCGTTCGCGGATTTCCTGAAACGTTACGGGCTCGCAGCCATCGCCATCCTGCTCTTCATCGCGCTTTACCGCATCCCCGATTTCGTCATGGGCTTCATGACGGGGCCGCTCTATGTCGATCTCGGGTACGACAAGACGGACATCGGCATTTACCGGGGCATGTTCGGATTCTGGGCGACGATGATCGGGGTATTCCTCGGCGGGCTCCTGCTGCTGCGCGCCAACATCATGACGGCCCTCTTCATCGGCGTCGTCGGCCAGTCGGCGACGAACCTTCTCTATTCGTGGCTTGCGCTGATGCCGGCCGACAATCTCTATCTTGCGACCGCCGTCGTCATCGACAATATCGCTTACGGCTTGGCGGGAACGGTGCTCATCGCCTACATGTCGAGCCTCACCAACACGGCGTTCACGGCTACGCAATATGCGCTGTTCAGTTCGTTCTACGCTTTGCCGGGCAAATTCGTCGGAGGCTTTTCCGGCTTCATCGTCGACGCCGTCGGCTATCCGTGGTTCTTCGCCTATACGGCGATGATCGGCGTGCCGGCGGCGCTATTGGTGTTCGTGCTGGCGCGTTCCGACAAGAAACTGAAAGCGGGCGCGCCTGTCGCGGCGGCGTCGCCCTAATTATTTCCTCGCCAGCCCGCGCGCGAGGCACATATCTAGGTCCGGTTTCGCTTCGCCCGATCGGGTCGCGGCCGAATCGAGATGGGCGGCGGCGCGCTTTCCCGCTTTATCCGGGTACAGAATGACGATCAGCGCGCAATCGGCGAGCCCGTAGCGGCGGAATTCGCCCTCGCCCTCGCGGCGGACCAGCGCCGGCGCGCCGAGGAGATCGTCGAGCGCCTTTGCGTCCCGACCCATCAGATCGGCTTGAAGAAACATCGGCTTTGACGGCGCGGCGGGAAGCGACGGCGCGCCGGCCGCTGGCTTCACAGCGGCGCCGGTCGAGGCGCAACCCGCAAGAGCCGCCGCCGCGAAAGGAACGAGAAGCCCGAAACGCGTCGCCATCGCTGCACATCCTTCTGATCCGGGCCGGTTGCGCCGCCCTGAGGCGAACCTTATAAGCGCGCGGTCAAGGCGGCGTAAACGCGCCGCTTCAAGTCTTTCATTCATCGCGGCGCCCTCCCCGGCGCGCCGGCGCCCAGCCGAGGGAACAGGCATGTCCGCACAAAGTCTCGACGTCGTCGGCGTCGGCAACGCGATTGTCGACGTTCTGGCCGAGGCCGACGACGCCTTCCTCGCCGCCCATTCGATCCCCAAGGGCGGGATGATCCTGATCGACGAGGCGAACGCCAGGGAGATTTACGACGCGATGGCGCCGGGCGTGGAGATTTCCGGCGGCTCGGCGGCGAATTCGATGGCGTGCGTCGCCTCGCTCGGCGGACAGGCGGGCTTTATCGGCAAGGTGCGCAACGACGCGCTGGGCGACATTTTCCGCCATGACCTCAAGGCCCTCGGCGTCATCTTCGATACGCCGCCGCTCACGTCCGGTTTTGCCACCGCGCGCTGCCTCATCAATGTGACGCCGGACGCGCAGCGTTCGATGACGACCTATATCGGCGCGGCGAGCCAGGTTGCGCCCGCCGATGTGGACGAAGCGCTGGTGCGGCGCGCGGCGTTCACTTTCTTCGAAGGCTACCTGTTCGAGCAGCCCGTGGCGCGCGAGGCGTTCGTCAAGGCCTGTCTCGCGGCGAAAGCGGCGGGCAAGCGCGCCGCCCTCACCCTCTCCCATGAAGGCTGCGTCGAGCGCCAGCACGACGCGTTCATCGACTTTATCGGCGCGCATGTGGACGTGCTGCTCGCCAACCATCACGAGGCCGAAGCCCTGTTCGGCTCGGGCGATTTCGCCGTCATCGCGGAAAAAGCGCGAAAGCTCTGCCCGCTGACGGCCGTGACGCGCTCGGAAAAAGGCTCGATCCTGATCCCGCGCGACGGCGATATTGTCGAGCTTGAAGCCGTCGCGCCCGAGCGCCTCGTCGACACTACCGGCGCCGGCGACGCTTATGCGGCGGGGCTCTTGTTCGGTCTCGCGCGCGGGTTCGATCTCGCCCGTTCTGGCGCGCTCGGCTCGCTCGCCGCGGCGGAAATCATCAGCCATTACGGCGCCCGGCCGCAGAAAAATCTCGCCGCCCTCGCGCGCGACGCGGGCCTGTTGTAGGATCGTTCTTGTGCGTCTGATTGCGCTCGGTCTCGCCGCGCTTGCGCTGTTCGCCGCCGGTGCGTTCGTGCAGCGCGAACCGCTGATGCTCGGCTGGCTCGCCTCGCGCGTTCCGCAAACCACTCTAGAAGAGCGCGCCGCCCTGCTTGAACCAGCAATCGCCTTCCGCCCGCCGGAGGGGGTTTCCCCGCCCTGGCCTGCCGTCATCCAGTTTCACGGCTGCGCGGGAATGCGCGCCGACTTCATGGAGCAATGGGCGGCGGCCGCGAACCGGCAGGGCTTTCTCGCGGTCATCGTCGATTCCACAGGCCCGCGCGGCATCGACCGGGAGCGCGCCTTCGCCAGCGTCTGCGCCGGCAAGGAGCTTCTCGGCCAGGAGCGCGCCGGCGACGTTTTCGCCGCTTACGAGGTCGTCCGTAAAAGGAGCGATGTCGATGCGTCAAGGATCGTTCTAGCCGGCTGGTCGCACGGCGCCTGGTCTGTCATGGACCTGATCGCCATGACGCCGCCGCGCCGCCTGCCTGCTGGCATCAGGCGCGATGGGGTGAAGGCGCCGGAGATCGCCGGCGCGATTCTCGTCTATCCCTATTGCGGCGAGGGAAGCTGGACCGCGATCGACGGCTGGCGGAGGCCCGTCACCACTCTCGCCCTCATCGCCGGCGGCGACACGGTGGTCGACCCGGCCCGATGCCCGGAAGTCTTCACAGAGCTGACAGAGCAAGGCGCCGACATCGACGTCGCCGTCTATCCGCAGGCGGATCATGTGTTCGACGACCCGTTCCTCGCGCCGAAGGACCGGCACATGTATGACGCCGAAGCGCATCGGGATGCGACGCGGCGATACGAGGAGTTTCTGGCGAAAATCGCCAAGCGCTAGCCGCGTTATTGCTTGCGCCCGGCCTTCTCCTCATGGCCCGACACGCCTTCCCGGCGCGCCAGTTCCGCGGCGACGGCCGACGCCGGAACGCCGGCGGCGGCGAGCAGCACGAGCAAATGATAAAGCGCGTCCGCCGCTTCATGGGTCAGCGCTTTCGCGTCGCCCGAGGCGGCGGCGATCACGGTTTCAGTCGCCTCCTCGCCAAACTTCTTGGCGCATTTGGCGACGCCCGCGGCCAAGAGCGAGGCTGTGTAAGACTGATCGGCAGGGGCGCCTTTTCTCGCTTCGATTGTTCGAACGAGGCGCATGAGCGCGGCGCCGAGGTCGGTATTGTCTGCAGACGTCATAATCCGTCCTTGAGCTATAGCCGCGCCGCAAGCCCGGCGGCGGCGAGCGCTTCTTTCGCCTCGCCGATGGTCAGCTCGCCGAAATGAAAGATCGACGCAGCGAGCACAGCCGAGGCATGTCCCTCGCGCACCGCTTCAACGAAATGCCAGGCGTTCCCCGCTCCGCCCGAGGCGATCACCGGCACGCTCACCGCGTCGGCGACGGCGCGGGTGAGGGCGATGTCGTAGCCGTTCTTGACGCCGTCCTGATCCATCGAGGTCAGGAGGATTTCGCCGGCGCCGCGTTCCGCCGCCTCGCGCGCGAACGTCACTGCGTCGAGGCCCGTCGCCTTGCGGCCGCCATGTGTGAATATCTCCCATTCGCCGGGCGCTGCGGCGCGCGCGTCGATGGCGACGACGACGCATTGCGCGCCAAACCGGCGCGCCGCCGCGCTGATAAGGTCCGGCGTCGCGACCGCCGCTGAGTTGATCGCGACTTTATCTGCGCCGGCGAGCAGGAGGTTGCGGAAATCGTCGACCGATTTGACGCCGCCGCCGACCGTGAGCGGCATGAAGCATTTCTCCGCCGTCTCGGCGACCTTGTCGAAAAGGACGCCCCTGCCCTCATGGGTCGCGGAAATGTCGAGAAAGCACAACTCGTCCGCGCCCGCCGCATCGTAGGCGAGCGCCGCCTCGACCGGATCGCCCGCGTCTTTCAGGCCGACGAAGTTGACGCCCTTGACGACGCGGCCGTCCTTGACATCGAGACAGGGAATGATGCGGACCTTCAGCATGCGAAGCTTTAATCGTCTCTCCAGAACGGCGCCAGCGCCGAGAACGCGCGCCAGCTTTCGCCGACCGCGCCCGCCTGCTCCTGCGCCTCGCCGGCGCGCCAGCCGGCGATGAAGCCTGCGGCGCGCGCGGCTTCCCTTCCCTGCCCGAGCGCGGCTTCGTTCGCAAGCGTTTGCGCCACCACGGCGTCGTTGAGCGCGCCGAACGCATCCTGGAGGCGCGACATGGCGCCCATATAGGGCTTCCGCGCGTCCTTGGGATAGAGTGAGCGGAACGTCTGCGCCGCGTATCGGAGTTTCTTCAGTTCGATGCGTAAGGGGTGGTTCGCAGCAGGCGATGCGTCATCGATCCCCGCGGCGACGGCGCGGGCCTTTTCGAGTCGCCAATCAAGCGCGCGGGCGGCGAACGCCTTGACGTTCTCGTCCAGCTCAGCACCTTCGGCGGCTGCGATCCGATGCGCGGCTTCAAGAATGCGCAACGCAAAGATCGAAAAGTCAGCGCCAGCGATTTTGCGCGCCGCGCGATCCCAGGCCGAAGCGCGCAACGCTTCTGCGCGCGCTTTCAAAGCTTTCAGTCCGTCAGCGGCGTATCCGCCGGGAAGTTCGTGCGGCAATGTCTCAGCAAGAAACACGTCCCAGTCGCGCGCGGCGCCAAGCGTTTGCATCAGCGCGCGCGCTTCTTCCGCCAGCATGTTGAGACGCTTGTCGCTGGCGGCCTTGCGAAACAGGCGCTCGATGGCGCGAAAGCGTCGGAGCGCGACGCGCATCTGATGAACGCCTTCAGGCTCGCGCAGATCGACGATCGCGGAGATGCAGTCGGCCATGCGGGTGGCGCAGTGGGTCAGGCTTGCGGCGAGCACCGCGCCTGTCGTTACGTCCGCTTCCAATAAAAGCCTGACGTCCGGATTAACGGCGGCGAAAGGCCGGGCGAGCCGTCTCGCCTGCTCTAGTTTCGGCGCAACCGTCAGGCGCAGCCTGCCCTCGCTTTGCTTCAGGCATTTTCGCGCTGCGGAAAACAGGGCCTTCGGATCACCCGAAATCAGCTCGAACTCGGCTTCTGCGAGCGGCGCCGCAGAGACCATCGCGCCGTTGCGCCAGCCTTCCGCGCGCCCGAGATCGAGCGCCGCTTCTATCACCGCGCCCTTGCGCTCGATCATCACCGCATAGCGGTCGACGAGCGTGCGGGCGACCGGGTTGAGCGCGCCGTTCGAATGGGCGAGGAGCGCGGCGAATTCGTCCGTATGCGGGGGACGCGGAAACGTCTCCCCGTCCGCGAGCGCGATTTCTTCTTCGAGCCTCCCGAACGCGCCGACCGCCGCAAGTTTCATCGCCTGCACGCGCCCGCCCTCCTCCTCGCGCAGGCGGAGGCTCGCGCCGGCCTTTTCGAGCCGCGCGTCCGCCGTGTCGTAATAGGTCGAGATGAGCCGCTCCCAGCCGCCCTCGCCTGCTGCGAATTTTCGAAACAGCGCCGAGTCCCGGAGCGCTGCGACATAAGCCGGCGCGCCGGTCAGCTTGATTTCAAGCTCCACCCCCGCATGCGCCCCATCCTTGGCCATGGCGGCGTCCATCCCCCCTTACACAACAGCCCAAGGATAGCGCGCGGGCGCGCGGACGCCAAAAGCGCAGCGAATGCGCTTATCTTTGCGCCGCTTTCAGCGCGGCCTTCGCATCGATGCGACCGTCGTATAGCGCCCGCCCTATGATGACGCCCTCGATCCGGGCGCCGGCCTTGGCGAGTCGCTCGATATCGCCAGCGCAGGCTACGCCGCCGGAGGCGATCACGGGGATCGACAGGGTTTCGGCGAGCGCCGCCGTCGCTTCCACATTGACGCCGGCGAGCGCGCCGTCGCGGGAAATGTCGGTGTAGATGATGGCGGCGACGCCCTCGCCTTCGAAGCGCTTGCCGCTCTCCTCGGCGGTGAAGTCGCTGTCGCCGGCCCAGCCGTCGGTCTTCACCCGGCCGTCGCGGGCGTCGATCCCGACCGCAATCCGGCCCGGAAAGGCGCGGCACGCCGCTTTCACCAGCGCCGGATCGCGCACCGCCGCCGTGCCGAGAATGACCCGCGTCAGCCCTTTGCCAAGCCAGCCCTCGATCGCCGCCATGTCACGGACGCCGCCCCCAAGCTGGGCGCTGGCGCTTGACGCTTTGAGGATCGAAACGACGGCCGCTGCGTTCTCGCTTTTGCCCGAAAAAGCGCCGTCGAGATCGACGATGTGCAGCCGCTCGAACCCGGCGTCCGCGAACGCGCGCGCCTGCGCCGCCGGGTCTTTGTTATAGACCGTCGCCTTCTCCATTTCCCCATGGACGAGACGGACGCATTGGCCGCCCTTGAGGTCGATGGCGGGATATAAGGTGAGCGCCGTCATGGGTCAGGGCCGCCACTCAAGGAAGTCGCCAAGCAACGCGAGGCCCGCCGACTGGCTTTTTTCCGGGTGAAACTGCACGCCAATCATGTTGTCGCGCCCGACAATCGCGGCGATGCGCTCGCCATAGTCGGCGACTCCCAGCACATGCGCATCGTTTTCGGCGACGAAATGATAGGAATGAACGAAATAAAAGTCCTTCGGATGGTGGTCGAGGGCGGCGAGCGCCGGATGCGGGCTGCGGGCGCGGACCGTGTTCCAGCCGGTGTGCGGAACCCGCAGCGAGGGGTCTTCCGGCGCCAGTCTGCGCACATGCCCCGGGACCCAGCCGAGTCCCGGCGTCTCCCCGAACTCCAATCCTTTCTCCGCCATCAACTGCATGCCGACGCAAATGCCGAGAAAGGGGCGTTTCTCGACCAAAACGACGTGCTCAAGCGCTGAAATCATGCCCGGAACGGCGGCAAGCGCTTCGGCGCAGGCCGCAAACGCGCCGACGCCCGGAAGGACGATACGGTCGGCGCCCGCGACTGCGGACGGCTCATCTGTAACAGTTACGGTTACAGCAAGCCCGCGCTCAGCCGCGGCGCGTTGAAGCGCCTTTTCGACCGAGCGCAGATTGCCCGAGCCATAATCGATGATCGTCGCGCGCTCCGCCATGCGCCGCTTTTAGGGGCGTGGAGGGGTTTTGAACACTGGTGAAGCGCGCCGGACAAAAGAAAACGGCGCTCCGGGGAGCGCCGTTTTCAAACGTAGTTGATGCTGGCGCTAGACGGCGGCGTCCGGGAAGCAGGCGCGGATCGCTTCCTTGGTCGCATCGTCGGCGGCTTCGAGATCGGCCGGCGAGGCGATGGCCATGATCGCGTCGGTGAGCGAAGCGTCGCTTTCAGCCGCTTCGCCGAGGCAGGAGCAGCCGGAAGCGTCGCCGCCGTTCTCTGCGACATAGGCTTCGCACTGGTCGGCGACTTCATTGGCGAAGGCGGGGGCTGCGGCGAAAGCGGCGCCGACGATAACGGCGACAATCAGTTTTTTCATGGGTTTTCTCTCCAGTTAAATTATTTTGCAAACCAAACGATCAGCGCGTGCAGGCTTGCATCGCCTCTTTCGCTTCGTCGGAGGCGGCTTCGAAGCGCTCCGCCGGATCCTCGATTGTGGAAAGCTCGGTCAACTCGTCGATCAGCGCCTGGTCGCCTTCGACCGCTTCTTCAAGGCACGAACAGCCCGAGGTGTCGCGGCCGTCCGCTTCGAGCCGCGCGACGCAGGCGTCGGCGAGCTCGCCCGCATAGGCGCCAGCGCCAGTCAAAATGGTCGACGCCGCCAGAACGGCGGCGGCAAGTCCGGTCAGTCTCATGATGGATACCCTCTCTCTGCAGCGTTTCGCCCGGTAGGTCCGCGCGGATTTTTTACGCAACAGGGCGCGGCTTCAGCCCCCAGCACGGGCGGGATGTGACGCGAGGCCGCGAGCGCCGTCAACGGGGCCAGCTGCTGATGAGGGAAATTTTAGGCGGCGGGAGGGCCGGGAACGCGGTCCGCCCTACCAGTGTTTGGCTATCAGCAAAGGAGGCTTCATGGCTGAGCGAAACATCCCGCCGCAATCGCCGTCCGATATCAAAGCGGAGGCGCAAAACACCACCTCTGAAATAACGGTTCCGGCGAGCGACACGGCCACGGGACACGATGAGGAGCGCACCGCAGAAGAGGCGCGCCAAGGCCATACCGGCGACCATGTTCGCTATATTCTGGGCTTTTCATTCGCCGGCGTCGTGATCGCGTTCATCATCGGCTACCTGTTCTTTTTCTAGGGCCGCACGAAGGCGAACCCCGGCCATACCGGAGTATGACCGCCGCTCGAAAGAGCGTAGTATCCCTCATCCGGCGCCGCGAAAGAGGGAGGTTCGCATGGCTTCTGGAAGCTACCGTGACGATACGGAAGAAGACGCCAACCGCCCTGTCATCCATGTCAGCGAGATGGAAACCGACTCGCACCTCAAGATCGACCTGACTGCGGAACAGGTGCGGCAGGGCCATACGGGCGACCATCTGCGCTACATCCTGCTGGCGTCGTTCTCCGCGGTTCTTATCGCGCTGTTCGGCGCGGCGATCGCTTATTCCGTTTAGGAGCCGAGCACGCCTTTGGTCGATGGAGCCGCGCCGCCGGCGCGCGGATCGATCTCCGCCGCCATTCTGAGCGCCCGCGCCGTCGCCTTGAACGACGACTCGATAATGTGATGGGTGTTGTCGCCGTACAGGTTCTCGACGTGCAGGCAGAGGCCGCCATTCATGGCGAGGGCGTGGAACCATTCCTTGAACAGCTCGGTGTCCATCTCGCCGACCTTCGGGCGCGAGAAGGCGACCTTCCAGATCAGGTAGGGCCGCTTTGAAATGTCGAGCGCGGCCCGCGACATCGCCTCGTCCATCGGAACGTAGGAGTGGCCGAAGCGGCGGATGCCGGCGCAGTCGCCGAGCGCCTTGGCCAGCGCCTGACCGATGACGATGCCGGTGTCCTCGACCGTGTGGTGCATGTCGATGTGGAGGTCGCCCTTCGCCCTGACCTTGAGGTCGATGGCGCCGTGCTTGGCGAAGGCCGTTAGCATATGGTCGAAAAACCCGATCCCGGTCTCGATGTCGTGGGTCCCCGAGCCGTCGAGGCCGAGGGTGACGGAGATATCCGTTTCGGTGGTTTTCCGGTCTATGGTGGCGACGCGCATCGTCCAAGCGTTCCTCAGGCGCGGCGGGCCGAACTGCCGCCGCGGGAGAAGCTTATACACTCCAGGCTTAACGATGCACGACTTGAGAGGCGCGCGTTTCGCCGCGCCGGGAGGGAGAGGGGCGATGACAACCATGACCGAGTATCGCCCGCTGCTCGTCGAAAAGCGCGGGATGCCGGGATAAGGCGTCAGTCGCGCACCAGCGCTTCTTCCAGAATGTCGTGGAACATGCGGATGCCGGTCTCCATGGCGCCGAGCGCCATGGGCCATTTCGCGCCGCCCTCCATCGCCGCCTGCGCGCGTTCGGACACGTCGAGGTCCTCCGCCTGGAAGACGCCGTTTTCGATCAGGTCGAACGAGCGCTCATAATGATCGCGCTCCTTC
This sequence comes from Amphiplicatus sp., assembly GCA_040216495.1. GTDB lineage: Bacteria > Pseudomonadota > Alphaproteobacteria > Caulobacterales > Parvularculaceae > Amphiplicatus. Next base: position 11,356 of record JAVJPA010000126.1, read on the forward strand.
TCGTTTCGTGGCGCATGCGGGGTCAGGAGCCGGTGCGAGTACAGCGTCTCGCCCGGGCTGATGGGGAACAGCCCGATGATCGAGACGTAGTCGGGATGCATGATGAAAATCGAGTTCGGAAACACATAGTGCGAGTAGGTGGCGTGCTCGCGGATATTCCATTGCTCCGGCGGCAACCCCGCCGTCTCGTCGAACGTGTCGCGCGCCACCACCGCTCTTAAATGGTCGCCGGTCCGCTCGTTGATCGACACGCAATCCTTGAAGAAGGGCGCGATCGTATGCCGGTGCAGGTGCTGGATGTGATAGCCGTCCTGAAAGGCGTCGACGACAAGCTTCCAGTTGGTCTTTTTAACTTGCTCGACTTTGCGAAACATCGTCGACGATCCGACGCCGAACGCATCGAAGTCGACATCGAGCCCTGCGAGGAAAACGTCGATGTCGATGCTTCCGGCCGGGACCGAATGGCCGCTCTCTGATGATGCGGCCGCCTTCGCGGCCGGATCGGCGACGACGAAAACGAGCCCGGACCGGACGGCGCAGGGCAGGGGCGCGAGGCCGCGCTCGCCCTTTTCGACGCCCGGGAACTGATCCTCACACGGAATATTGAGAAGCCTCCCATCGAGACCGTAGGTCCATGAATGATAAGGACAGACGATGGAAGCGCGCTTCTTCTCTTCGCCGGGCTTCACCAGCTTGGTGTTGCGGTGGCGGCAGGCGTTGAGGAAAGCGCGGATATTTCCGTCTCGTCCGCGCGCCAAGAGAATCGGGACGCCGAGATGGTCGTGGGCGAGAAGGCTTCCAGGCTCCGGCAACTCGCTTTCATGGGCGACGATCACCGGATAGCGGCGGAACAGCCGGTCGCGCTCCAGCCCGAACCGCGCCGGCGAAAGGTAAACCTCAGGATCGATGGTGGTGGTCGCGCCGACGCGCCGCTTTGCGCCTGCCGGGTCGGCGACCAGCGCGGCGAAGAGCTTGAGGTGAGCCGGGAGATCCTGCGTTTCGTATCGGGCGGCCATGGCGCGAGCCTAATCCCGGGCGCGAGCGACGCACAATCGCGGCGAGCAGCGCGCTTGACGCCGCCCGCCCGGAGGGCCATCTCCCGCCCATGAGCGATCCCCGAACCATGCACGGCACCACCATTCTTTCCGTTCGCCGGGGCGGCGAAGTGGCCATCGGCGGCGACGGGCAGGTTTCGCTCGGCCAGACCATCGTCAAGGGCGACGCGAAAAAGATTCGCCGCCTCGCCGGCGGCAAGGTCGTCGCCGGGTTCGCCGGCGGCACCGCAGACGCCTTCACCCTGATCGAGCGGCTCGAAGCCAAGCTCGAGCAGCATCCCGCCCAGCTCGTCCGCGCCGCCGTCGAACTCGCCAAGGACTGGCGCACCGACCGTTATCTCCGGCGCCTCGAAGCGATGATGATCGTCGCCGATGCGACGACGACGCTTGTGTTGACGGGATCGGGGGATGTCTTAGAGCCGGAAAGCGGGATCGCCGCCATCGGCTCGGGCGGCGACTTCGCCCGCGCCGCCGCAAGGGCGCTTTACGATGAAACCGATCTTCCCGCGGAAGCCATCGTCAGGAAGGCGATGGCGGTCGCCGCCTCGATCTGCGTTTACACCAACGCGTCGCTGACGCTGGAGACGCTGAAAGCCGTCTAACGTCGGAAGAAGGCTTCTTTAAACGGGAATCCCAGAGCGCTTTTTCTCCCGCCAGAGGAAAAGCGCAACCAGTTCGTCCTTACCCTGAATGTCTGGCCGTTTCCGGTCTTTTCAGTTGGTTAACAAAAATACTCCCAAAGACGCGGCACCTTATTCTCTCACTCAACGCACGGCTGCACTTAAAATGCGTCACCTGAACTTTTTTTCATGTTAAGCATAATCCGCGGTTGACGCGTTCGGTTCAATTGTTTCAAGACACGCACAAGGGCGGGTGTCAGGCTGTCCGTGTCAGGAACTTGTGGGGATTATCTCAATGCGTAAAGTACTTGCGTGCGCGGCTGTAGCGGCTGCGATGGCTTTCTCTGGCGCCGCGAATGCCGGCGTCATCGTCATGACGAATTCGACTGATACGGTCATCAACGGCGGCACTGCGCTGCAATTCTCGAACAGCGAAGTGACGCTGACGGTGAAGGCGGGCGTCTTCACCCAAACCGGCCAGGTCGAAGTCGTCGCGGGCGCCTATGGCGCGCGCCCGGTGGCTTACAGCCCCGGTCTCGGCGTCCTGACCAACAACGACAACAGCCACACCATCGACGGCAGCGGCCGGCTTGAGGCGGTCATTCTCGAGTTCTCTCAGAACGTCATCATCACCGGGCTGACCTTTGGCTATTTCGACGGCGACGACGATTTCGAATTCTTCTTCGACCTCGACATGGACGGCATTGTCGAGCGCGTGCTTTCCAACATCGACATCCCGAACAGCGGCTTCATCGACATGACGGGTCTCTTCGGCGATGCGGGCACGCTCTTCGGCGTCGGTGCGAACCACTCGAGCGACTCGTTCAAGCTGAAAAAAGTCTATTACGAACTGGCGCCGGAAGTGCCGCTGCCGGCGGCGCTGCCGCTGTTCCTGGCGGGCGCTGCGGGCGTGGGCTTCGCGTCGCGCCGCCGCAAAGGCGCTGCGAAAGCCTGAACCGGATAATGGGGGATGCGGGGGCGAGGGCGGCCGTTCAGGCCGCCCTTTCCATTTGCGGCCTTTAACCGGCCCGCCTCATCGCTTACATCGGGCGCCTCCAGTCACTGAAGGCGCATATGAGCGACTTTTCTCCCCGCGAAATCGTTTCCGAGCTTGACCGCTTCATCGTCGGCCAGAAGGCCGCCAAGCGCGCCGTCGCCATCGCGCTCCGCAATCGCTGGCGCCGGCGGCGCGTCGAAGGGCCGATGCGCGAGGAGATCACTCCGAAAAACATCCTGATGATCGGCCCGACTGGAGTCGGCAAGACCGAGATCTCGCGCCGTCTCGCCAAGCTGGCCGGGGCGCCGTTTCTGAAGGTTGAGGCGACCAAGTTCACCGAGGTCGGTTATGTCGGCCGCGATGTCGATTCGATCGTGCGCGATCTTTTGGAGATTTCCGTCGGGCTCGTGCGCGAGAAGAAGCGCGAGGATGTGAAGGCCCGCGCCCAGTCGGCGGCGGAGGACCGCGTGCTCGCCGCGCTTGTGGGCGAGGCCGGCGAGAAAACCCGCGAAAGCTTTCGCGAAAAACTTCGGCGCGGCGATCTCGACGACCGTGAAGTCGAAATCGAAGTTCGCGAGGCGCCGTCGATGCCGAGCTTCGATCTTTCCGGCATGGGCGGGCAGGTCGGCATGATCAATCTGACGGACCTTATCGGCAAATCGTTCGGCGGCGCCGGCAAGCGGCGCAAGTTCCGCGTCGCGGACGCCTACGCGCCGCTCATCGCCGAGGAATCGGACAAGCTCCTTGATGAAGAGGCCCTGACCCGCGAAGCCGTCCAGCTCGCCGAAAGCGACGGCATCGTCTTTCTCGACGAGATCGACAAGATCGCGCGCGGCGGCTCGGACGGGCGCTCCGGCGCGGATGTCAGCCGCGAAGGCGTGCAGCGCGATCTCCTGCCGCTGATCGAGGGCGCGACAGTCGCGACCAAGTACGGGCCGGTGAAGACCGACCATATCCTGTTCATCGCGTCGGGCGCGTTTCACCTGACGAAGCCGTCCGACCTCCTTCCCGAACTGCAGGGGCGCCTGCCGATCCGCGTCGAGCTTGAAGCGCTGACGCGCGACGATCTCCGCCGCATTCTCGTCGAGACGGAAGCCAGTCTCATCAAGCAATACTGCGCCCTGATGGCGGCCGAAGGCGTGACGCTCGATTTCGCGGACAGCGGCATAGACGCGCTCGCCGACGCCGCCGCGCAGGTCAACCAAAGCGTCGAGAATATCGGCGCGCGAAGGCTCGCCACCGTGCTGGAGACGGTCCTCGACGAGATTTCCTTCAGCGCCGCCGACAAGAGCGGGGAAACGCTGACCATCGACGCGGCCTA
>JAVJPA010000127.1:0-2740 GCA_040216495.1 Amphiplicatus sp.
AACTACGAACTACGAACTACGAACTACGAACTACAATCCGGAAACACAAAAACCCCCGCGAGCCGCGCCGTCCACCAGCGCGTCAGCCAGCTCTCGATCACCGCGCGGCCCGCATAGGCGTGGATGAAGCGGTCGGGCGCCGTGAGAATTCCGCAATGTTTCGCCGGCCCGTCGATCAGGATGCGGAACACGAGAACGTCGCCGGGCGCGCGCGCCTCCGGCGGAATTTCGCGCATGTTGCGCCGCGCCGCTTCGAGCAACGGTTCCCGCCGCGCGCTCTGGAGCCAGCCGCGTTCGTTCCAATCCGGCGTATAGGGCGGAGGAAGCTCCGGCTCGGCGCCGTAGAGCCCGCGCCAGACGCCGCGAATGAGTCCGAGACAGTCCGTACCCGCTCCTTTGGCGCTCGCCTGATGGACGTAGGGCGTGCCGAGCCATGAGCGGGTTTCGGCGATGACGTCATGCCGCAAAACCTTCACCGCGCCCGTCATCCCGGGCGCGCTGCGGCGTGAAACGCCGCTGTGCAGACCCGGGATCGCGTTGTTCAGCGTCCCGCCCTGCTCCAATCGATCCCGGATCTGCGGCGCACCGCTTCGCGCTGCGTCGCGTCCGGGATGACGCAGAATGTATGTGTCCCTCACCGCTTCCCCCCGTCGTTCTTCTCTCCGCGCAGCGGATAGGAGACCGCCGCATCGTTGCCGGGCATCAGCGGGAAGCCGCGGAAGCTGACGCCGTTAGAAAACTTCGTGCGGCACGCCGAGAAACTCTTGTCGCAGCCGGCGTAAACGGCGAACGCGTCGCCGGCGGCGAGCGGCGCGCCGGGCGGCGTCCAGAGAGAAAGGCCGCTTCCGGCGTGCGCCTTGATCCAGCCGCTCGTTCCCGCATTGCCGCCGGAGAGCCAGTCGATCCGTCCATGGACGAACCAGCCGCCGGAGAAGGCGCCGAGGCCCGAGGCGAGAAACCGCGTTTCGTCGAGCGCCGCCGTCACCTCGCCCTCCGCGCGGAACGCTGCGGCTTCGAGATCGACGCCGCAGCGCGCGTCGCCGAGCGTCGCGTCGCAGCCGCGCTGGTAGACGCGCCCGCGCGTTTCATCGAGGGCCTGAGAAAGCCCTCTTATCTCCGCGGTGAACCGCGCGCCGTCGCGTTTGACCTCGCCGATGGTCCCGCGTTTCAGCAAGACGCGCTGGTCCGCATCCGCCCAGTTGACGCGCCAGATCTCGACGGCGGCGCCGTCGAAACGCCCTGACGCCAGCAACGCCGCCGAGAGGCCCGCCGACGCTAGGGCGCCCTCTATCGCCGAATTGTCGACGGCGAGATCGGCGGTCGAGACGATGGCCGATCCGTCGGCGCCGGTCTCCGGCTCATAGAGCGTTCCGCCGAAGGAGAGCGCGCGGTCATGATCGGTGAAACCGTGAACGGCGCCGTCGCGGCGCTCGATGCGCCAGCAGGTCGCGAGCGTCGTCGCGCCAGAGTCGAGATGCGCCTGAAGCGCGGGAGAAATCGCGCGCATTACTCGAACACCTCGATCAGCGGGATCGACGGGATGTCGCCGGCCTCGAAGGCGGCGAGATTGATCCTCAAACTGTCCGTATCGAAACGGACCGGAACGTCGAACGCGAATCCGGCGGTGATGACGGCGCTTTCGGCCGGCGGCGCGTCGAAGAGGATGACGCCCGCCGTCTCGTCGAGGGCGAACGCGGCGGGCGCGCCGCCTACATGGACGAGGACGGAGCCCGCGACCGGCTTGGTGATCGCGCGCGCATAGGAAGACGGCCCGCTCTGGTAGCGCTTGATGAGCGGGAACGATTGCGTCTCGCCGTCGCCGGTTCCGATGAACTGGTCGGTGGCGGCGGGCGCTTGGCCAATCGCGCACGACTTCCAGTCGAACGGATCGCGGAAGCGGAACGCATGAAGCCTTCCCATGCGCGCTTCGAAGAACGCGATGACGGTCTCGATGTCGGCGAGCGACTTGACGCCGTAGCCCGCATTGAAAGCGCGCCGCGAGCCCGCCCAGGGAGAATTGCGCTCCTCGCGGCCCGAAACGAGCGTCACGATTTCGGTCTTGCGCGACGGGCCGCCTTCGGAGTTGAGCGAGATGGCGAGGGGGAAACGGATGTCGTGGAAGGTCACAAATTCCTCCGCCCGCGGTCGATCGCGCGGGCCATCGCCGCGGCGATCTGGGTTTCGGACTGGCGGAACGACCCCGCGTCCGTGACGCCGGGGAGCGTGATGTTGACCGTGGTCCCGCCGCGCGCGAGCGGCGAGACGCGGCCCGAGGCGCCGGGCGTGAACAGTTCCGGCCCGCGCTCGCCGACAAGGTAGGACCCGCCGCGCGCCGCGAACCCGCCCGACGCGCGCGCGCCGCCGAAGGCTCCCGAGAGCGCGCTGGTCAGAAAGGATTCGAGCGGCTTCCTCACCAGCGCGTCGATGGAGACGCGCTTCAGATCGTTAACGAGGGAGCGCGCGAGCGAGGAAAGCGAGAGCGAACCCGACCGCGCCGCGCGCGAAAGGTTTCGCTCGATCGAATAGGAAGCGGCGCCGAACGCCTCCTCGATCAGCGCGGCGGCGGGCGCGATCTCCTCGCGGGCGAGCCGCGAGATTTCCCCGCTCGCCTCGCCGAGCCCCGCGGACAGGCCGGAAGCGTCGAGATGCAGGCTTATTCGATCGTGCATGGGGGTTCTCCCTTGAGGGCTCATCTTTACTCCCCCGTTCACGGGGGAGGTGGCCCGAAGGGCCGGAGGGG
>JAVJPA010000128.1:0-1918 GCA_040216495.1 Amphiplicatus sp.
ATGGATTCCGGCGAGAGCGAGATAAAGTCCCAGAAATTGTCATGCGCCGTCTGGGCCTGCGGAAAGCCGCGATCCGGCTCCTGCTTGGCCGCATGAATGAGGTCAGGGAACTTGATCGCGTCTTGAATGAAGAAAACCGGAATATTATTGCCGACGAGGTCCCAGTTTCCTTCCTTGGTGTAGAGCTTGACGGCGAACCCGCGCACGTCCCGCGCCACATCGGGCGAACCCTTGTTGCCGGCGACTGTGGAAAAACGAACGAAAACCGGGGTTTTCTCCCCGACTTCCGTGAGGATTCTAGCGCAGGTGACGTCGGAAAGATCGTCGGTAAGTTCGAAATAGCCGTGAGCGCCATAGCCGCGCGCATGGACGACGCGCTCGGGAATCCGCTCATGATCGAAATGGAAGATCTTTTCGCGGAAATGAAAGTCTTCCATGAGCATCGGCCCGCGCGGACCCGCTCTCAGATGGCTTTGGTCGTCGGCCACGCGCACGCCCTGCTGGGTCGTCAGCGGCTCGAAGCCGTCTTCGGCGGTTTGATGCGGCGCGCCGCCCTTGTCCAATTTGACCGGAATTTTTTTCGCCATCGCTTTTCTGCCCTCTCGTGCCTGATAGGCGAACAATCGGGAGGCGATTTGGTTGCCGAAGCGGCGCAAAAAACCCTAAGCGCGCTTCGCTGGCGCGGGGCCGGCGTTTACAGCCTGCGCGGAAGCTGCGAGTTTCGAGGCATGCAGGACCTTCTCCGGACCAATGATCCCGCCCTTCTTTCCTATGTAGAGGCGCTGTTGAAAGAAGCTGAGATCGAACATTTCATCGCCGACCGCCATGTCAGCAGCGTTCTCGGCTCGATCAATGTCATGGGATATCCTGCTCCCCGCGTCCTTGTCGCCGAAGAGGACGTCGATCGCGCTCGCAAAGTCCTGCTTGAGGCTGGTCTTGAAGAAAGCTTAAAACGCTCCCGATGAAGCCCGTCATCGCCACCTCCCGCAAATTGCCCGGCGTGCTCGCCGGAATGCTCCGCGCCAAATACGAGGTGCGAGAACCGGACGGCGATTTCGTATTCTGCCTGCACGAGTTTGCAGCGCTCGCTGAAGAGGTGGAGGTCGTGTTCGCCACCGCTTTCGACGATGTGAACGACGCCTTTCTCGCCGCGCTGCCAGGCGTGAAATTGATCGCCTCTATCGGCGCCGGCTATGACCACATCGATATCGACGCGGCGAGGGCCCGCGGCGTCATGGTCTCCAATACGCCGCGGGTCACCGATGACTGCGTCGCGGACACGACGATCGGCCTCATCATCGCCGCCTGCCGGCGCTTTCGCGAAGGGCTCGCCATCGTCGCTACGGGCGAACCGCGCGGCATGCAGACGCCCGATACTTGGGGCCAGCGCGTGACAGGCAGGACGCTCGGCATTGTCGGCATGGGCCATATCGGCAAGGCTGTCGCGAGGCGCGCGCGCGGCTTCGACATGACTGTGCAGTTTTACGGACGCCGCCCGCAGCCCGACGCCGAACAAGAGACCGGCGCCCGGCAGGTCGGTCTCGACGAGCTTTTGATGACATCGGATATCGTTTCCCTGCATTGCCCGCTTAATGCGCAAACGCATCATTTGATCGACGCCGCCGCCCTTGAGAAAATGAAACCGACGGCGGTGATCGTGAATATGGCGCGCGGGCCGGTCGTCGACGAACTTGCCCTCATTGATGCGCTGAAATCGAAGCGCCTCTTCGCCGCCGGTCTTGATGTCTTTGAAACCGAGCCCGGTCCCATTCGCGAAGAGCTTCGGGCGCTGCCAAACGCCTTCTGTTTGCCGCACATCGCTTCTGCGACTCTTGAAAGCCGTAGCGGCATGGCGCTCAGCCTGCTCGCCAATATCGACGCCTATTTCGAGACAGGGGCGCCTGTAGACCGCGTCGTT
>JAVJPA010000129.1:0-3289 GCA_040216495.1 Amphiplicatus sp.
CCATGTGAGACGGGTTCACGCAGGGTCAGCCCGGCATGGACTTGTCGCTCTTCTCGCGCGACGTGATCGCCATGTCTACGGCGGTGGAGCTGTCGCACGACAGGTCCGACGGCGCGATCTGCCTCGGGGTCTGCGACAAGATCGTCCCCGGACTGATGATCGGCGCATTGCGCTTCGGCCATCTGCCGGTCGTTTTCGCGCCGGCGGGGCCGATGCGTTCGGGCATTCCCAACGATGAAAAAGCGCGCATCCGACAGCTTTTCGCCGAAGGCAAGGTCGGGCGCGACAAGCTGCTCGCCGCCGAGAGCGGGAGCTATCACTCCCCCGGCACCTGCACCTTCTACGGCACCGCGAACTCCAACCAGATGCTGATGGAGTTCATGGGGATGCACGTCCCGGGCGCAGCGTTCCCCAATCCCGATACGCCGATCCGCGAAGCGCTGACCCGCAACGCCGCGCACCGCGTCGCGCAGATCACCGCGCTCGGCGAACATTACACGCCGATGTGCGACGTCATCGACGAGCGCGCCATCGTCAACGGCGTCATCGGGCTCCACGCGACGGGCGGTTCGACCAACCACACGCTGCATCTCGTCGCCATCGCGCGCGCCGCCGGGATCATTCTCGACTGGACCGACATGGATGAACTCGCCAGCGTCGCGCCGCTGATGGCGCGGGTCTATCCGAACGGCAAGGCGGACGTGAATCATTTCCACGCCGCCGGCGGGCTCGCCTTTATCCTCCGTGAACTGATCGAGCACGGCCTTGTGCATGAAGAGGTGACGACCGTCGCAGGTCACGGCCTTCGCCACTATGCGCGCGAGCCGTTCCTTGACGGCGACCATCTCGTTTGGCGCGATCCGCCGAAAGAGAGCCACGATCTCGATATTCTCCGTCCGGTTTCGGACCCGTTCGCGGCGACGGGCGGGCTCAAAGTGCTCAAGGGGCCGCTTGGGCGATCGGTCATCAAGATTTCCGCCGTGAAGCCGGAGAACCGCGTGGTCGAAGCGCCGGCGATCGTCTTCAACTCGCAGGACGAGATGATGGCGCGCTTCAAGGCGGGCGAGCTCAACCGGGACTTCGTGGCGGTGGTGCGTTTCCAGGGGCCGCGCGCTAACGGGATGCCGGAGCTCCACAAGCTGACGCCGCCGCTCGGCGTGCTTCAGGACAAGGGCTTCAAGGTGGCGCTCGTCACGGACGGGCGCATGTCCGGCGCGTCGGGCAAGATTCCCGCCGCTATCCACCTGTCGCCGGAAGCCGAAGCCGGCGGGGCCATCGCGAAAGTCATGGACGGCGATATTATTCGTCTCGATGCGGAGAAAGGTGCGCTTGACATAAAAGTCGATCCGGCGGCGTTCAACGCCCGCAAGCCCGCGCGCGCGGATCTTTCCGCCGTGCAGCGCGGATACGGGCGCGAGCTGTTTTCGATTTTCCGCGCCAATGCGACGCCCGCCGAGGAAGGCGCCTCCTCGATTCCGTTCGACGAGGCGGCGGCGTGACCTCCGCGCCGCTGCTTGTCGCCGATATCGGCGGGACCAACGCGCGCTTCGCCATCGCCGAACGCGAGGGCGCCGGCGCGAGAATTCTGCACCGCGAAGTCATGCGCGCGGAGGATTTCGAGCATCTCGCCGACGCCGCGACCGCCTTCCTCGAAAGCTGGAGCGGCCCGGCCCCGACGCAAGGCGTCTTCGCGGTCGCCGGGCCCGTCGACGTGGATGAAGTCGTTTTCACCAACTCGCCGTGGCGGTTTCGCCCGCCGGCGCTCGCGAAACATATTGGGTGCGACGCCCTTCGCATCATCAACGACTTCGCCGCCATGTCGCGCGGCGCCGTGGCCGCCGCGCCCGATGAACTCAGCCTGATAGAAGAAGGCGAGGGGCTCCCCGGCGCGCCGATTGCGGTGCTCGGTCCCGGCACGGGTCTCGGCCTCGGCCTTGTCGTCGAGGTGAAGGGCAATATCACCGTGATCGCCACCGAAGGCGGCCATGTCGCCTTCGCGCCGCAGGACGAGAAAGAAATCGAGGTCCTGCGTTTCATCCAGCGCGAGCATGCGTTCGTCTCTTATGAGCGCGTGCTGTCGGGACGCGGGCTCGTCAACATTCACCGCGCGCTCTGCGTCATCAACGGCGCGACGCGCGTCACGCTCAGGCCCGATGAAATCACTTCGGCGGCGATGGCGAGAAGCCTCCCCGTCGCGCGCGAAGCGACGGAAATGTTCTGCGCTATTCTCGGCACCTATGCGGGCGACGCCGCGGTGATGACCGGCGCGCGCGGCGGCATCATCCTCGCCGGCGGAATCCTGCCCAAGATCGAACCGATCCTCCGGGAAAGCAGCTTCAACGCCCGCTTCGTCGAGCGCGACCCGATGCGCGCCTATCTCGAAGCCATTCCCGTCAAGCTCCTCAACAGCGATACGGCGGCGCTTGTCGGCGCCGCGTTGATGGCGGAATAGATACTGTTGGCGATGTCGACATCGCGGCATCGCGACAGTGTGTGCGGCGGAGAGTCAGATGCAAAACAGAACCTTTGAAATCCGCCAGCTCGGCGCGGGCGACATCGCGACCTTCCGCGAAATGCTCCTCGTGATGGGGAAGGCGTTCGACGACATCCCGACCTACGCCGATGCGCAACCGGACGACGCCTATCTGACGCGCCTTCTTTCGGGCGGCACGTTCGTCGCGCTCGCAGCCTTTGAAGGCGGGCGCGTCATCGGCGGTCTTGCGGCTTATGAGTTGCAGAAATTCGAGCAGGCGCGCAGCGAGTTTTACATCTACGATCTCGCCGTCGACGAAGGCAGCCGGCGCAAGGGCGTCGCGACGGCGCTGATCGGGCGGGTGAAGGAAATCGCCGCGGCGCGCGGCGCCTGGGTGGTGTTCGTCCAGGCCGACCCGCCCGACGAGCCGGCGGTGAAGCTCTACAGCGGGCTCGGCGTTCGCGAGGACGTCTATCATTTCGATATGCCGGTGCGGTGAGCCGCCTCTCCGCAGGCCGCTCGCTGGCAGGTCTTGATCACGGGGGAGTGAGGCCGGGACTGCGCGCGGCGCGTGCGGCCCTCCGCCGCCGCCGCTAGTCTTTGGCGAAGACAGGAAGCAAGACCCTAGAAAGAAGACCGTCCGTATGCCCCTCGGCCAACCCGAAATCCGCCGTTTCGCCTCGCAGCGCCTCAGTCTCGCCTACGCCGACTGGGGCAATCATGACGCGCCGCTGCTCGCGCTCGTGCACGGCGGGCGCGATCACAAGCGGAGCTGGGACTGGACGGCGGACGCGCTGAAAGATGAGTTCCATGTCG
>JAVJPA010000130.1:0-5825 GCA_040216495.1 Amphiplicatus sp.
GACGAGGCCGAAGCGCTGGAGCCGCTCAAACAGAAGCTCGGCGGCGGGCACAGCCACGCTCATCACGCGCATCCCGCTTTCGCCGGGCATAAGTAATAATCTCACGCCGTCGCAACTCTGAAAGAGGGCAGCCTCCGCCCGCTAAGGTTGGCTGCGGGAGGGTTTCGGCCGCAGCGGCCCGCCGCGCGCCTTGATGCGCCAGGAGTATCGCTCGTTCGGCGCCGCTTCCGGAAAGGTCCTCGCCGAGGCTTTTTCGATCTTCGTCAGCGCGGCGATCAACGCGATCACGATGAGATACCCGTCCCACATTTCAATCGACACGGTCGCGCCGCCGACGCCGAAAACGGCGAGCGACATCTGCGCGAAATAGCCGAACCGCGCCATCCACGGCTCGACCGAAGGATCGCTTCGGCGCAGGTGCAGGGAGAGCGCAGCGAGAAAGGCCGTTGCGAGAAGGCTCAGATAGATCGCAAGGCCGATAAACCCCGCGCCGCCGAGCATCTCGAAATAGACGCTGTGCGCCGCCTTGGCGCTCTCCGAACGCTCAAGATCGACGGTCGCGGCGATTTCCTTCTGATAGGAATTGCGCAGGCCCGCGCCGGTGACCGGATGGGCGAGGGCGAGTTTCGCGTTGATGACCCAGGCGTCGACCCTGCCCATGAACGAGGCGTCGGCGCCCGCCTGCGTGATCGTCTCCATGCGTTCGGTCCATTTCGCCGGCATGAAGGCGATCGCGGGAACGAGCAGGAGAGCGAGCGCGGCGAGGATCGACAGTTTGCGTTTCGAGCGCAGCCAGAAGAACCCCGCGAAGACGACGAGCGCCACGAAAGCGCCGCGCGAATGGGTGCCGAGAATGGCGACGATGGTCAGCGCGAACAGCGTTATCAGGCCGAGGCGCACGATATGGCGCTTCGCTTCTCCGTGCAGGTAGAGGATCATCGGCAACAGCGTCGCCAGCGCGATGCCCATGTGGTTGTTGTCTTCGAGGATGGTGTTCTCAAGGCCCTGCACGCGGAACTGGCCGAGCGTGACGAAGGTGAACAAGGCGCCCTTCGCCGCGAAATAGCCGAGGCAGAGGACGACCATCCAGACGAGCGCATGAAAACGCAGCCGGTCCGTCGTCATCTGCGCGATGAGGACGACGAAGACGAGCAGCTTGAGGAAACGGTCGAAATAGACCGCGGAATTTTTCGGATCGAGCGAGAACAATTGCGAGACGCAAAGCCATGCGGCGAGCGCGATCATCAGCGCCGTAACGCCGTCCATCCGGAACTTCCGCCATTCGCCCGATATGGCGACAGCGATCAGAGTCCCGCCGGCGATGACGACGTTCAGCGGCAATCCGTAAACGCCGTACGCCATTTGATGCGGCGTCAGCAGCGCGAACCACGCCCATGTCAGGATCCCGACAAAGGGATAGCGCATCGCGACGGCGAGGCAGATGAGGATGAACAAGAGGAGCAGGGCGTCGCGCATCGAAGACAGGAACCGGGTTTGTGCAGGCGCGAAGCTCGTCCCGTTTCGGGACGGGCCGGCGCAGGTCTCAAGGGTGAAGCTACAAGGAACGCGCCGCAAAAGGCGAGCGTGGCGTCCCCGGCGAGATTCGAACTCACGGCCCCCAGATTAGGAATCTGGTGCTCTATCCTGCTGAGCTACGGGGACGGCTCATGGGAAGGCATAGAGCTACCTTCTTACCGTGAAATGACAACCCGCTTCACCATCCAAATTTCTGATTCCAGCCCCTGAATCGTTTTCCTCCGGGCGATAAACCGCCATAATCGCCGCGCCCTATGGGAAGAGGCGCCTCGCCAGAGGCGTATGAGGGCGGGATAGGGAGACTTTCATGGCGCGTAAGGGTGCGGTCGTCGTCGCTGCGGCGATTCTAGCGGCGTTTGCTGTCGGGTTGCTGCTGGGGCGGTACGTCATTCCGGGAGGCTCGGCCGATGCGCCGGGTCGCGCCGTCATAGCTGCGGGGCCGACAGGGGAAACGCCGGCCGGGCCCGTCCGCGACTTCCAGCGCCTCCGCGGCGACGGCGCCAGGCGGCCGGGGCCTGCGGTCGTCGAAGGGTTCCAGTTCCTGCGCCTCGATCTGGACACCTCGTCGGATACGCCCAAAGCCTGCTTCCAGTTCAGCAAGAAGCTCGATGAGAGCGGCAAGACCAATTACGCGGACTATGTGCGCGTGTCGCCCGGCGTGCGGCCCGCGATCGAAGTCGCCGGACAGTCGCTCTGCATTTCCGGGCTTGCTTTCGATACGGACTATCGCGCGACCTTGCGCGCCGGCCTGCCGAGCGCGGGGAAAGACAAGCTTGAACGCCCCGAGGAAGTCGCCATCGCGTTCGGCGACAAGCCCTCCTATGTCGGCTTCGTCGGCGACGGCGTCGTGCTGCCGCGCCTTGAAGCGGACGGGCTCGGCGTCGAGACGGTGAATGTCGAGAAGGTCGAGATCACGGTGCGCCGCGTCTCCGACCGTTCGCTCGCCCGCAAGGAGATGGTCAAGGGCGATTCCGTTCCGGAGAATGACTACTATTATGTCTATGACGCCGAAAACGGCGAGGATGTCGGCGCGCTGGTCTATCAGGGCGAACTCGACGTCAAGGGCGACCGCAACCAGACGAAGACGACCGTCTTCGCGCTCGGCGCCGCGCTGAAAGACCTGAAGCCCGGCGCTTACTTCGTGAAGCTGCGCGACATTTCCAAGGGCGCGGACGAGTACCGCGTCGCGCAGGCGTGGCGCTGGGTGATGTTCACCGACATTGCGCTCACCACCTATTCGAGCGGCGAGGGGATCGACGTGTTCGCGCGCTCGCTCGCGACGGCGCGGCCCCTGTCGGGCGTCAACCTGACCCTGGTCGCAACGAACAACGACCAGCTCGCGACCGCCGTCACGGACGGCGACGGCCGCGCGCGTTTTGAAGGCGCGGCGATCAATGGCGACTATCCGCTGACCCCGCGCATGATCATGGCGTATGGCGCGCAGGAGGACTTCGCCGCCATCGACTTGCAACGCGCGCCGCTCGATCTTTCGGACCGCAACGTTTCGGGCCGCGCCGCGCCGTCGAAGATCGACGCCTACGTCTATCTCGACCGCGGCATCTACCGCCCCGGCGAGACGGTGCACCTGACGGGCCTCTTGCGCGATAATGCGGGCCTAGCGGTTGCCGACCGGCCGTTGACGCTCACCGTGCGCCGGCCGAACTACACCGAGGCGGAAAAACTCCGCATCGAGAAGACGGAAGTCGGCGGCTTCTCTCACGACTTCGCCGTGCCGGCCTCCTCGCCGCGCGGCGTGTGGAGCGTCGAGATCGCCGCTGACGGCGTGACGGGCAATGTCGGCTCGACCACGTTCTCGGTCGAGGATTTCGTGCCCCAGCGCCTCGAAGTGACGCTCGACATGGACGAGAAGAGCCCGATCCGTCCCGGCGAGACGCGCGCCGTGAAAGTGAAAAGCCGCTTCCTCTACGGCGCGCCGGCCTCCGGCCTCGGCGTCGAGGCGGAAGCCCGCCTGCGGCTCGACCCTAATCCGTTCCCGGACTTTTCCGCCTATCGTTTCGGCCCGGTGGACGGGCGCTTCGACGAACGGTTCCTGAAACTGCCGAATGCGACGCTCGACGCGGCGGGCGAAACATCGCTCGATCTCGCGGTCGATGACGCGCCGAAAGGCGTCGGGGCGCCCTTGCGCGCCGATCTCGTCGTCGGGGTAGTCGAGCCCGGCGGGCGCGTGGTGCGCGAAAGCGCGCGCATCCCCGTGCGCCCTGACGAGCGGTATGTGGGCCTCAAGCTCGCCGGAGACGGCGGCGGCGTCGGGCAGGGCGAGCCGGTCGAAGTGAATGCGGTCGTCATCGGCTGGAACGGCGCGACGGAAGCCGCCGATCTCGAATGGCGCCTTGTCGAGGAAGATTACTGGTTCGACTGGTACCGCGAAGACGGCGACTGGCGCTGGCGCCGGTCGTACAAGGACGTTCTCGTCGGCGAAGGCCGCTCGAAGGTCGCCGCCGACGCGCCCGCGAAGATCGCGCAGACGCTCGACCCCGGCTCCTATCGCCTTCTCGTCATCGATCCGAAAAGCGGCGCGAAGTCCGACATCCGTTTCTATGTGGGCTGGCGCTCCTATGCGGCCGGCGCGGACACGCCCGATCAGGCGGCCCTTTCGACGCCGACCGAGCCGGTTGCGCCGGGCGCCCGCGCGCGCTTCTTCCTCAACCCGCCCTATGCGGGCGAGGCCATCGTCACGGTCGCCACAGACAAGGTGCATCTCGTGCAGCGGGTCAATGTGGGCAAGAACGGACGCGAGATCATCATCGACACGGACCCCTCATGGGGCGCGGGCTTTTACGTGCTCGCCACCGTGGTCACGCCGCGCGATGCGGTCGACCGCCCGGTCCCGAGACGCGCCATGGCCGTGGCGTACGCGCCGTTCGACATGTCGGCGCGCAAGCTCGCTGTCTCGGTCGATGCGCCGGAATTGCTCCGTCCCCGGCAGAAAGTAGACATGCCCGTGACCATCGCCGGCGCCCAGCGCGGCGAGAAGGTGATGCTGACTTTGGCGGCGGTCGATGAGGGCATCCTGCGCCTCACGAAGTTCACCTCGCCCGATCCGGTCAATTACTATTACGGGAAGAAAAGCCTCGGCGTCGACGTGCGCGACGATTACGGGCGCATCCTCCACGCCAATCTCGGCGCGCCGGCGCGCTTCGGCGGCGACCAGCTCGGCGGCGAAGGGCTGACCGTGGTGCCGACCAAGTCGGTCGCGCTCTATTCGGGCGTCGTCACCGTCGGCGATGGGGGCAAGGCGAGCGTGCCGGTGGAGATACCGGATTTCAACGGCGAGCTTCGCCTGATGGCGGTCGCGTGGAGCGCCGACAAGCTCGGCTCCGCCTCGCGGCCGCTCACCGTGCGCGATCCGGTGCCGGCTGAACTGGCGCTCTCGCGCTTCCTCGCGCCGGGCGACAAGGCCGACGCGACGCTTCTTATCGACAATGTCGACGGGGCGGCTGGCGACTACAAGGTCACGCTCGCCGGCGACGGGCCGGTGGCGCTTTCCTCGTCGCAAACCTTCACGCTGGCGAAAGGCGAAAAGCAGCAGCAGCGCTTCACGCTCTCCGCCGGCGAGATCGGCATCGGCGGGATTACGCTCGATGTTCAGGGGCCGGACGGGTTCGCGGTGACGCGCTCTTATCCGATCCAGGTCAGGACGCCCTACTTCCCGGTCACCGAGACCAGCACCGTGGCGCTCGCCGCCGGCGAGACTTTTTCCGCTACCCCGGCGCTGCTTGCGTCATTCATCCCGGGTTCCGGCGAAGCGACAGTGTCGTTCTCGCGCCTCCGCGGCGTCGAGCCGGGGCCGCTGCTCGATGCGCTCTATCGTTATCCCTATGGGTGCACCGAGCAGTTGACGAGTTCGGCGATGCCGCTTCTTTTCGTCGACGTGCTCGGCGGAGAGGCGGGACGGGGACCGGAACGCGCCGTGCGCCCGCGCATCCAGAAGGCGGTCAACACGCTGCTCGAACGGCAAAGTTCCGACGGCGCTTTCGGCCTGTGGGCCGAAGGGGACGGCTGGGCGTCGCCGTGGCTCGGCGCCTATGTGGGCGACTTCCTCTACCGCGCCAGGGAGCAGGGTTTCGGCGTGCCGGACGAGTCCATGAACCGCGCTTATGACGCGCTCGCGCAGATCGCGCGCGTCGACCGCTGGATGTCGGTCCGCTATCAGGTGACGGCCAACACGGGAACCGGCTCCAACGACACCAACGACTATCTGCGCCGCCGTTCCGCCGCCTATGCGTTCTACGTGCTGGCGCGCGCCGGCCGCGCGGACCTGTCGGACC
>JAVJPA010000131.1:0-4836 GCA_040216495.1 Amphiplicatus sp.
CTCCGTCAGCTTCGCTGACACCTCCCCCGCAAGCGGGGGAGGAAAAGCGGCGCCTTTCCGTTCATCCGGGTACTGCGCAACCAGCGCGTCGATCTCCGCGCGCGAGGGAGCGTCCCTCGCGCCCGCTTCGTTGAGCCAGCGCCATTCGTCTACGCTCAAGTTCCAGAAATCCTGCGGCCTCAGATTCATCGCGAGGACTCCGAAGGCGAACCAGTCGCCGAAAGGGAGTCCTCGCGGGGCTTTTTTGGCGAAGCGTCTCCGAGCGCGTTGAACGCCTCCGCGATGGCGCCCGCCGCCTGCGCAAAGTCGATGTCGGCGGCTTTCAGCGCTTCGAGCGTCACGCCCGCCCCGCCGCCGGCGATCAGCGCCCGGAGAATGACGAGAAGATCGGAGACGCGCGGGGAAGCGAGCCGCGCGCGCAGCGCCTCGAAATCGCCGCCTCCGAGCGCCGCTTCGATTTCCGCAAGCGCGCCGAGGGTGAGCTTCAGGGGCCGCGTTTCGCCGTTGATGACGATCTCGCTCATTTACACCTCCGGCGCGAAGGCGAGCGCGCCGGCGCTGTCGAGCGCGAGGGCGAAGGTCGCTTCGCCGTCATGCGCGCCGGCGTAATCGAGATTGGCGATCTGGAACGGGCCTTCGATCTCGCCGAGACCGGGCATGACAAGGCGCCAGTTGCGGACCTCGCCCGCGAAGAACGCGGCGCGGATCGCCTCGGCGCCGGCGCCGGAAAGAAAGACGCCCGCGCCGGAAACCGACGCCTGCTTCAGCCCCGCGCCGGCGAGAAGCTCGCGCCAGCCGCCTTCGGATTGCGCATGAGTGATGTCGACGCTTCCCGCGTTCAGCGAGAACGTCCTTGTACGGAGGCCGGCGACGCTGGCGAAGGTTTCCGGGTCGCCGCTATCGCCGAGTTTCAGCAAGAGGTCCTTGCCGCGTTGGGCCGTCATGGGATGCTCCTTGTTAGTGCGTAGTTCGTAGTGCGTAGTTCGTAGAAGGCGCGCGCAGGCGGCGCGCTTCCTCGGCTCAATTCGTTTTTCATCCGCATACTGCTCACTCTCTATTTCTACGCACTACGCACTACGAACTACGAACTACGAACTACGAACTACGCACTCTCTTCCGTCACCGCCCGGAAGCGCGCCGCGCCCGCGTACACCTGCGGGTCGCGGCGGAAGATGTCGGAGAAGACGAAACGCATCGACACGAGGCGCGCGCCTTCGATGTCGAGGTCGGCGTCGTGGAGCGCGTCGTAAAGCGCGGCGAGGATGCGCTTTAGTTCCCGCCGTCCGCCATGCTTCGAGAAAACGTGAAACCTGAGATCGTGCTCGAAGCCGGTCTCGCAGCCGGCGAGCGGCGCGGTCCTCGTCTCGCCGAGAAGGACGTAAGGGAAAGCGGCGTTCGCCGGCGCGTCGTCATAGAGCCGCGGCGGATCGCCGATCTCGGCTTTCAGCGCCGCATCGCCCGCGAGCGCGAGATAGACCGCTTGCTGGAGGGGCCAGGCGTCTTTCATTGCTTCGCCTCTTCGCAGATGAGCGTCATGGTCTTCTCGTCGCCTGCGCCCGCCTCTACAGAGACGACCTCGTAAAGCGTCTCCTCGAAGCGCACGCGCGCGCCGAGATCGACATCGCTCCGTTTGCGGATGGTTGCGGCGAGGCGGCGCAAGCGGTTGTTGCGGTCGCCGGCGAAGTCGCGCGTAGAAGCGAGGCGCTCGAGCCCCGCCCACACGGTCTCGACAAGGGTCCATTCAAGCGACGCGCCGCCAGCCCCGTCGGCGAGGCGCGACGGCGCGTAAAGCTCGATTTGATGCCGCAGCGATCCGATCACAGCCGCACCTGCCGGTAGGGCGCGATCAGCGCGTCGACCGCCTGCGGCACGGCGAACAGCCGCTCGGGAAGCGCGGCCTCGCGGCTCTCGTAGAAATGCGCGGCGAGCATTTTCACCGCGAGCTTCAACTCCTCCGGCGCCGACGCCGCATCGACCCAGCCGGCGGAAAAATCGATCCTGACGCCGCCCATGAGCTTGCGCGAATAAGGCCAGACGCCGGCGGCGCGGATGCGCCCGACTGCGCCGGTCTCAATGTCGTAGAGATCGGGATCGACCTCCTCGACATCGCCGTCGCGGCCCACGACGGCGATCGAATCGACCGCGAACACCGGCGACCGCGGCAGGGTGAGGAGCGCCTGGGGCGGACGGTCGAGCGTCAGGCGCCATTGCTGCGAAATAAGCGCGAGCCCGCCGCGCGCCTCGACCGCGCGCCGCGCCGCGCTGAGATACGCGCTGACGCCCGTGTCCTCGCTGACGCCGGTGACGCGCAGATGCGTCTTCATCTCGGCGAGCGAGACGGGCTCTTCGGCGGGCGGCGTGATGAGTAGGAGAGACATATACGCGACTTTCTCTTGTTGATTGACGTCTCACGTCATCCCGGGCGCGTCGCAGCGCGGAGCGGTGCGATGCAGACCCGGGATGACGCGGGATCAGCTCACGCCGAACTTCATCAGCTTGATCGCGTCGAAGTTCTGCACGCCGCCGCCGACGCGCTTCGTCGTGTAGAAGAGGACGTAGGGCTTGGCGGAGTACGGATCGCGCAGGATGCGGACGCCCTGGCGGTCAACGATGAGGTAGCCTCGGGCGAAGTCGCCGAAGGCGATCGGGAACGCGCCCGACGCTATGGCCGGCATCTCCTCCGCTTCGATCACCGGATAGCCGAGCAGCGTCGCGGGGGTTCCCGCTTCCGTCGAGGGCTGCCAGAGATAGTTGCCCTCGCCGTCCTTGAACTTGCGGATCTGCCCGACCACGGCGCGGTTCATGACGAAGCTCGCGCCGGCGCGGTAGACCTGCTTCGGCGCGTAGACGAGATCGAGCAGCTTGTCGGCGGGGTTCGACGCCGGCCATGCGCCGTCGACGCCGGTCGCGATATAGCCGATCTCGTCAGCGTCGCGGCTCGCCTCGGCCGCCTTGTCATAGTCGAGGAAGCCGCGCGGCTGCGCGGTTCCGTCGCCGTTGACGAAAGCTTCCGATTCCTGCGCGGCGAACTCGGCCTGCACTTCGTCCGCGAGCCATTGCTCGATATCGACGACGGCGTCGTCGAGCAGCGCCTGGCTCGCCGCTGGCATGGCGTAAAGCTCCGCGGTCGGAAAATCGATGGAGGAGAGCGTCGGCGCGGTCGTTTCCGGGCGCCCGGCGGTCTCGCCGACCCAGCCGGAGGCGGCGCCGCCGAGGCTGACGGGTTTCTTGAACACCGTCGCGCCGATTTCGCGCACGCTGGCGATCTGGCGGATCGGAGAGATGTCGCGGAGCGCCGCGTTGATGATGCGCTCGACCGGCTCCGGCGCGAGGTAGCCCGCATCCGTGTCGGCGCCGATGGAGACGGCTTTCAGATCGAGCGATGCGAGGGCCGAAGCGTCACCCGCGCGCATGTAGCGCTGGAAGGCGCCCCTGCGCTCGTCGAAGCGCGGGCTCTCGCCTTTTCTCGGGCGCTGCGCGCCGAGGGTCATGCGGTCGATGGCGGATTTCTGCTGGTCGAGCGTTTTGTTGATGCGCTCGATCTTGTCCTTCAGCACGGCGTCGTCGCGCTTCTTGCCTTCGAGCGCGGCGAGGCGCTCGTCGTTCGAGCGCTTGAACGCCTCGAACGTCGAGAGGAAATCATGCATGGCGCCGCGGATTTCCGGCGACATCGCCGGGGCCGAATTCCGCGCCTTGTTTTCGATACTCATACTTTACTCCTGCTTGGGTTGGTGACGGAACGATTGGTGCGGCCCCGCGCTTCGACCGCGATCATGCGGGCCGCGTCGCGCAAGGCGCCGGCGAAAATCGCGCCGGCGGCGTCTGGGGGGAACGCCGCCGGCGCCGGCTCGCCGACGCGCGTGACGCGCGCGCCGGGGGCCATCGGGAAGGTGACGACGGACACCTCCCAGAGGTCCGCTTCCAGAATGAGACGGCTCGCGCCTTTCTCCTTCCGTGAGCGGACGGTTTGAAAACCAATGGAGAGCCCGTCGATGGCGCCGCCCGAAAGCAGCGCATGAACCTCGCGCGCGGCGTCGGACGCGAGCAAAAGCTCGCCCTTCGCGTAAAGCCCGCGCGCGTCTTCGGCGAACGACAGCCAGCGCCCGATCGGGACTTCCGCCGCGTGCTGATAGAGCAGGCGGATTTCATGCGCGGGCTTTCGCGCCGCGAAGGCGCCCGGCGCGACGATGTCGCCGTTCATGTCCGGCTCGTTGAAGATCGAGGCGTAGCCTTCGATGAGAGCGGTGAGCGTCATGGGCGCGGCTCCTCGCTGCGGCGGTCGAGCTTGCCTTCGATGCGCGCGAGCGAGGCGCGCATCGCGGTCATCTGTTCTTCGAGCCTGACCGTGCGTTCGATGATCTCGGCGCTGCCGCCGGCGCGATCTTCGAGTTGGGCGAGGCGTTCGGCCGCCGCGCCGGCCCAGAGGAGCCCGAGCGCGGTCTGCACCGCGAGCGCGGCGCCGACGGCGATGGTGATGCGGAGTTCCGCCGGTCTGGCGTCAAGCTTCTCACTCATCGCTCGCCTCCATCGCGCAAAGCCCGAGCGCCGCGCGCTTTTCATCGGGGCTGAGGAAATCCGCCGCCGAGACGCGCGCCCACAAGGCGTCGCGCTCGGCGGCCAGCGCCTCGACGCCCGCTAGGTCGATCTCCACCGAAGCGGCGAACGACGCGCCAAGCCAGCCCGTCAGCGCCGACGCCGTCTTTTTCGCGAGCGGCAGGATGGTCTGCTTGAAGAAGGCGAGATTGGCCTCGCGATAGTTCGAATACGTATTGTCGCCGGGGATGCCGAGCAGCATGGGCGGCACGCCGAACGCCAGCGCGATCTCTCGCGCCGCCG